>JACRIR010000229.1 GCA_016215705.1 Candidatus Poribacteria bacterium
AAAACGAAGAGAAACCAAGCCTCTCCGTATTTCTCACTGTTAATTTCTTGAATTCTTGTAGTGATTGCTTGCGACATCCGGCATGGAAATCACAAGGGTGCAATGAATTGCACCCCTACAGACATGAATCAAGAAACCATGTAGGGGCGCGATTCATCGCTCCCGATATGCGCTGTGTGGTTGCTGGCGTCCCGTTTTGCGTTCAATTGTGGGTAATGTGGGTTCTATTGTGAAATGAAACGAAGGAAGACAAGGACAATTCATCTGGGTGGTGTTCCGATCGGGAGCGGGCATCGTATTTCCGTTCAGTCGATGACCAAGACCGACACGCGGGACGCCGTAGCGACCATCAACCAGGTCAAGCATCTGGAGGGGATGGGATGCGAGATCATTCGTGTGGCCGTGCCCGACCTGGAAGCGGCCGAGGCGCTCAAGATCATCAAGAAACACATCGCGATTCCGCTCGTGGCGGACATCCATTTCAATTATCGGCTTGCGCTGAAGGCGATTGAGAACGGCGCTGACGGCCTTCGCATCAATCCGGGCAACATCGGCTCGCGCGCGAACGTCGAGAAGGTGGTAAAGGCCGCTGCGGATGTGAATGCCCCCATCCGGATCGGCGTAAACTCGGGCTCAATCGAAAAGGAATACAAGAACGCAATCAAGGGTGAGGGGAAGGAGCTTGTTGAGACAACCGCGCGGGCGATGGCGCGGAGCGCCCTCAAGCACATCGGCATTCTCGAGAAGCTCAAGTTCCACCAGATAAAGGTTTCTCTCAAGGCGACCGACGTTCAGACAACCCTGCTCGCCCACGAATTGCTTGCAAAAGAGTGCGACTACCCGTTCCACATAGGGATTACCGAGGCCGGCACATTGCTCACGGGCGCTGTGAAATCGGCCGTCGGCATCTCCATGCTTCTCTCTAAGGGATATGGCGACACTGTTCGTGTTTCGCTCAGCGCCCCGCCCGAGAGGGAAGTCATGGTTGCGCACTCGATTCTGCGGTCGCTCGGTCTGCGCGAGCGAGGTCCCGAAATCATAAGCTGTCCGACTTGCGGGCGCTGCACTATAGACGTCGAGGAAATCGCCACGGAAGTCGAGAGGAGGCTCTCGGGCTCGAGCGCTCCGGTAAGCATCGCCGTGATGGGCTGTGTCGTCAACGGGCCGGGCGAGGCCTCGAGGGCGGATTACGGCGTCGCCGGCGGGCGCGGGAAAGGCGTCATCTTCCGGCACGGAAAGGTTGTGCGCAAGGACGTCGACGAATCGAAAATAATCGATGAACTCATTTCTGAAATCGATGAACTAAAGGAACCCCATTGATGCGTTGGACCAAAGCATATATTCCCACTGTCAAGGAGGACCCTGCCGAAGCCGAAATCATGAGCCACAAGCTCATGGTGCGCGCCGGGATGATCAAGAAAGTCGGGGCCGGCATCTACACACTTTTGCCGCTCGGCCTCGCAGTCACACGCAAGGTGGAGCAGATTGTGCGCGAAGAAATGAATCTTATCGGCGCGCTCGAGCTGCTTATGCCTGTTCTGAGTCCTGCCGAGTTGTGGAAGGAGACCGGCCGCTGGGACGTCTATGGGGCGGAGCTCATGCGCTTGAAAGATCGTCATGATCGCGACTTTGTTCTCGGGCCGACGCACGAGGAGGTCATCACGGATCTCGTGCGCGGGCGCGTGCGCTCATACCGGCAATTGCCGCTGACCCTGTACCAGATTCAAACGAAGTTCCGCGATGAAATTCGGCCTCGGTTCGGAGTCGTTCGCGGCCGCGAGTTCATCATGAAGGATGCCTACAGCTTCAACCGTGACGAGGAGTGTCTTGATAAGACTTATCGCGACATGTATGGCGCATATGACGCCGTCTTCCGCCGCTGCGGCCTAAGATTCAGGCCGGTGCTCGCGGACTCGGGCGCTATCGGAGGCGACGTCACGCACGAGTTCAACGTTCTCGCCACCATTGGCGAATCGCACATCATAAGTTGTCCGAGCGACGAGTGCGCCTATGCGGCGACCGACGAAACGGCGGAATCAGTCATAGAAGAATCCACTGTGGACGGCAGTCCGGCGCCGCTGTCGGAAACTCATACGCCCCGCATGAAGACCGTGGAGGAGGTATGCGCGTTCCTCAAGGCCGAGTCCCGGAAACTGGTCAAGACGATTCTTTATGAATCCGACGGCGAGGTCGTTGTCGCGCTCGTGAGAGGCGACCGCGAGATAAGCGAGTCCAAACTGCGGCGTGTTCTGAAGCGAGACGTGCTCACGATGGCCGGTGAGGCAACGGTTCGCGGTTTTACGGGCGCCGAAGTCGGTTATGCCGGTCCGGTCGGCCTCAAGGGCGCGAGATTGGTGGCTGACAAGAACGTCGTAAAGATGGCGAACTTCATCACTGGCGCGAATAAGACCGACTACCATCTGATCAATGTCAACGCGGGACGCGATTTTTCGCCCGACGTTGTGGCCGATATTACGGTTGCGGCCTCCGGCGACAAGTGCATTCGTTGCGGGAGAACGCTGACGGATTATCGAGGGATCGAAGTGGGACAGATTTTCAAGCTCGGGACGAAGTACAGTCTCAAGATGAACGCCACTTACATCGACGAAAAAGGCGTCGAGACACCGTTTGCCATGGGTTGTTACGGCATTGGCATTACGCGCACCGTCGCAGCGTCTGTCGAACAGAACCACGACGACAACGGAATAATATGGCCTCCGCCCATTGCGCCGTTTCAGGTAATCATCACTCCCGTCTCAACGAACGATGAGGCGATCATGTCGGCGGCCGAGAAGATATACTCGGAGCTTTGCGCCAAGGGCATCGATGTTCTTCTCGATGACAGGGATGAAAGACCCGGCGTGAAATTCAAGGACGCCGACCTTATCGGAATTCCCCTCCGCGTGACCATTGGTTCGCGCAGCCTGAAGCAGGGAAAGCTGGAAGTGCGTATACGCCGCACCGGAGAGATGCAGGAAACGCCGGTTGAAGACGCGGCGGACAGAATCACACAACTATTGAATGAGATCAGTTGAGTTGATAATGGCAGTTGGTGTTTTGTTTCTTTCCCGAGTTTGATCATAATTGGGCTCCAGTTATAAGAAACACAGCGACGTGTCATTCTGAGCGAAGCGAAGAATCTCTCCCTGTTATAAAGGTCATGGATTCAAGATTGAGATTCTTCGCTTCGCTCAGAATGACATCGGGGCAAGCGCGAGGAAATTTAATGGAAAAAACAATTCCAAAAGTATATGAGCCGCACGCGGTCGAGGAAAAATGGTACCAGTATTGGCTCGACAAGAATCTCTTTCATTCCGAGCCCAGCCGAAACAAGAAGCCGTATTGCATCGTAATACCTCCGCCCAATGTGACCGCCGAGCTTCACATGGGGCATGCATACAACAACACTCTCCAGGACGTTTTCATCCGGTATCATCGCATGGCGGGCGATGAGACCCTGTGGATGCCGGGCACAGATCATGCGGGAATCGCCACACAGAACGTAGTCGAGCGCAGGCTGGCGAAAGAAGAGAAACTCACGAGACACGATCTCGGCCGCGAGAAATTTGTCGAGCGCGTATGGCAATGGCGCGAGAAATACGGCTCGACCATTATTTCTCAGCTCAAGCGCCTCGGATGCTCGTGCGACTGGGACCGCGAGCGGTTCACGATGGACGAGGGGCTCTCGAAGGCCGTGATCGAAGTGTTCGTGAGGCTCCACGAGAAGGGTCTCATATACAGAGGGAAATACATAATCAACTGGTGTCCGCGCTGTCGGACCGCCCTCAGCGACGAGGAGGCAATCCACCAGGACCACGAGGGAAATCTCTGGCACATACGATACCCCGTCAAGGGCACGGACAGGTTTGTCGTGGTCGCCACGACGCGGCCCGAGACAATGCTGGGGGACACCGCAGTAGCCGTGAACCCGACCGATGAGCGCTACCTCGATCTCGTCGGCAAGACTGCCATTCTTCCCGTGATTGGACGCGAGCTGCCTGTGGTTGCCGATCCTTTTGTTGACCCTTCGTTCGGCACAGGAATCGTCAAGGTCACGCCCGCGCACGACCCGAACGACTATGGAATCGGGCAGCGGCACAACCTCCAGTTCGTGAATATCCTCAATGATGACGCCACGCTGAACGAGAACGCCGGCCCGTACAGAGGATATGACCGGTTCCGGTGCCGCGAAGAGCTGGTGGAAGAACTCAAACAGAAAGGGCTGCTTGACAGAGTTGAAAAACACACGCATGCCGTCGCGCATTGTCAGCGTTGCGACACGATTCTTGAGCCCTACCTGTCCGAACAGTGGTTCGTGAGGATGAAACCGCTCGCCGAGCCTGCGCTGAAAGCGGTTGTGGACAGCCGCATAAAGTTCTATCCCGAGAAATGGACTAAGGTATACGTCCAGTGGATGGAGAACATACGCGACTGGTGCATCTCGCGCCAGTTGTGGTGGGGGCATCGAATACCGGTCTACTATTGCGACGAGTGCGGCCACATGATGGTGAAGCGCGCCGCTCCCGGACAGTGCGAGAAATGCTCGTCAGAAAGAATTCGGCAGGATGACGACGTACTCGACACATGGTTCTCCTCGTGGCTGTGGCCGTTCAGCACGATGGGTTGGCCCGAGAAAACACCTGAACTGGACTACTACTATCCGACGCAGCTTCTTGTGACGGCGGCGGAGATCATTTTCTTCTGGGTCGCTCGCATGATCATGGCAGGCCTCGAATTTATGGGAGACATTCCGTTTGCCGACGTCTATATCAACGGCACGGTTCGCGACGAGATAGGCCGCAAAATGAGCAAATCCCTCGGAAACGGAATCGACCCTGTTCTCATGATCGAAAAGTACAGCACCGACTCGGTGCGCTTCTCACTGATGATGCTGGCGGCGGACGGACAGGACATCAATCTTTCCGAGAGCCGATTCGAGATGGGGCGCAATTTCTCGAACAAGATATGGAACGCCTATCGCTATCTTGCGTTGAGCGTCGAGGAGACTTCGCTCAGCCGGAGGCCGGCAAACGTTGCGGAGGCGCCGGTCGAGGAACTGGCCGACCGATGGATCAAGAGCCGCTACTATCGCACTGTCCGGACTGTGACTGAAGGCATCAATCAATACCGGCTGCACGATGCTATAACGGCCATTTACGATTTTTTCTGGCATGACTACTGCGACTGGTATCTCGAGCTTATAAAGGAGCGCATGGGCGGCGAGCGCGGTCCTGAGTCCGGATCGATCGCTTCGCAATTGGCCAGAGATATAATGTCGGGCACGATGTCGCTCCTGCATCCGTTTATGCCATTCATTAGCGAGGAAATCTGGCGGTCTCTGAACAATCATGAGTCCGAGAGCATAATGGCGGACTCCTGGCCGTCAATGCACGATGATGTTATTGACGCCGGAGCGGAAGACCATATGCGTTTGCTCCAGGAGACAGTCGACGCGATTCGCAATATCAGGGGCGAAATGAGTGTGCCGCCCGGCAAGCGAATCAATGTAATCTTGAAAGTGGGGGAGCGGGGGACCGCGAGCAGGTTGCGCGAGAGCCGGCGTTACATATCCGCGCTTGCTCGCGCCGGCGAAATAGTTATAGAGTCGGAGCCCGTCATCCCGCAGCCCGAGGCCCGAGCGTTTCTGCCAGGGATCGAGGTGCACGTCCCGCTCGCAGGCATAATAGACATCGCCAAAGAGAGAGAGCGCCTGAGCAAGGAACTCGCGCGGGTCGAGTCCGAAGTCAAGGCTTATGACGCCAAACTGTCAAACGAGAATTTTGTCGCAAAAGCGCCCGAAAAGGTTGTTCAGGGCGCCC
Organism: Candidatus Poribacteria bacterium; assembly: GCA_016215705.1. Lineage (GTDB taxonomy): Bacteria > Abyssobacteria > SURF-5 > SURF-5 > SURF-5 > JACRIR01. Next base: position 5,820 of record JACRIR010000229.1, read on the forward strand.
GGGAAAAAAGAGCCGAGCTGGTTGATAAAGCCGGAAAACTTCGGCATAGTCTCGAGCAGTTGCGTGAATGACTGAAGAATCGGGGACACGATGTCGCACCGTGTCCCCGATTCTCCCGACGCCGCATCTTCACGTCATTCCCGCGCGGAGGTGCGTTCATTCGTGGACACCATTTCACATGGTGTCGCCGAATAGACACATGTTCTCTAGATAGTCGTAGGCCTGCTGGATTTGCGACAGAGCGGCTTGTACAAACCGATGTTCCGGAGGGGTGAAGGAAGACATGCAGACTCAATGCGTGCGATGCCACAAGTCAATAGACACGGTGCAGGGATACAAGTTCAGTCCGACCGAATATCTCTGCATGTCCTGCTACGACATGTATAAGGCTGAACGCACCGCGCGGCTGAAGAAGGAACACAAGAATCCCTTGATAGACAGGGTTGGCCCTACAGCGGCCGAACTCCGGCCGCAGGCTCTAAAAGCTCCGGCAGTTGCCGCGCCAGCCCCGCCTCCGCCGAAAACTGAGCCTCCTCCAGAGTCGGCAAAACCCGCGCCTGCTGTGGCCGAGGCTCCTCAGACTCCTGCGCCGCCGGCCGGGGAGCTTTGCGATGTTTGCAAGAAACCCATATCGGCTTTCAAGGTGCCGTTGAAAGGCGGCAAGAAAGTCTGCATGGACTGCAACAATATCCTCCGCGATGTCGCAAAATCACTCATCCTGAATATCCAGTGCCCGCATTGCGGCAAAGAGATTCAGTTGATGAAGGAGTAACGGACAATCTGAGTGCAGCGAAAATCGGGGACACGATGAAGCATCGTGTCCCCGATTTTCGTACCACATTCCATGAAGCAGACGGTAAAGGGTCAGAGCACGGTTTCGGCTCAGTGAGGGAATGGGTTACACCGCAATACCTGAGCATTTGGCGTTACTCACACATCTCATCATATTTCTTCTTGCGCTCAATGACCTGTTCAAGCGTCGGGATTCCTTCCGTCCCCTCTTTCTCGCAGACGAATGATGCCGCGCAACATGCAAACTTCGCCGCTTCAACGGGGTCGTTGCGTTCCTGATATCTGACGAGAAACGCTGCCGCAAATACGTCGCCCGCCCCTGTCGGATCGATTTCCTCAATCGGAAATGCGGGCACGTGCGTTTTCATATCCCGCGTGAACAGGTCAGCGCCTCGACTGGACTGCGTCACGATGACGATCTGAGTGCGTTGGACGATCTCCCTGGCGAGTCCGTAGGGATCGTCCGTATCGAGCTCACTGTATACCACAGCGTCAGCATGGCGCGTCACTTCCGCGACGTTCGTCCACTCCTTTTTCCTTACCCGTCCGGTCGAATCCCATTTGCGGAACCAGCCTTGCGCTCCCATGCCGATGATGGAATCCCTGAACCGTTCCGGGACATCGGGCATGACCTCGTCGGCTATCGGGCAAATGTATACGATCGGGGTGGCCGTCCAGGGTTCAGGCACATCCTCGGATCGGATGGGCGCGGCCACGCTCTTGACAAACTGTTCGCGAAGGCCGTTGCGATAAGAGTTCCGGAAAACGGTTGTGGAAGAAGATGGCGCGGTGGAAATGCTTATCGAGACGTTTTCAAACGTTGCAAGGAAAGGAAAGTCGGACGCTACCGCAGTCACGACGCCGACATTGCGGCCCAATCGGCGCGCCGTGAGACTCGAGTACGAGGCGGAACCGCCCAGTATCCGGCGGCCATCCACGAGATCGCAGCACAGGTGTCCGACTGACACGAAATCAGGAGTTCTCATGGACTCCTCCCGGGAAAAGGCGAAAGGAACAAGGCGAAAGGCGAAAAAGCCAAAAAGAAGAGATCACTTTGCCCGCGATGACCATGAGAGATAAGGACCCTCTTTCAGAATTAACTCTGCACAGCGGGGTCAGGGGCGCCGTCTGTGTTGCGCATGTTGCAAGTTCAGAGATTGCTTTTCGCATTGGAGGGTTTGAGTTTCTTACCCTTCGAGCCGGCATGTTCCAGTTCCTCCGGGGCTTCGTGGAGATGGGCCCGCACGTAGAGCAAGCGCTGCAGGACGGTCAAATGGGTGAGGACCGCGAGAATCCAGAGGGCGGCGACATCTGCGTTGATTATGAGACCGACTGCGAATATGATGACGCGCTCCGCCCTTTCGGCCAGTCCGATATCGCAGCGCTGCAGGAGCGATTCCGCCCTCGCACGAACATAGGGGACCAACAACGATCCCAGAACTACGGCAGCGCAAAGAATCATATCGCCGAATCGCATCCGCCCTTCGGGCGGGTTCCAACCTGAGTAATAGAGCATAAGCCCGAAGATTGGGAGCGCGTCGGAATATCGATCTAGGGTCGAATCGAGGATACTGCCGAAACGAGTCTGTTTTCCCACGACGCGCGCGACTGCGCCGTCGAGAAGGTCGAATGCGCCGCCCATGAGCACGATGACGCCGCCCACGCGGTAGTGACCGTAAGCGAGCACAACAGCGGCGACCACATTCGGGATTGCGCCGGCCACGGTCAGCATATTCGGAGAAACGCCTAATCCCGCAAGCCAGCGCGCCACCGGCGCCAGTGGCTTATCGAGCCGATGCCCCAGCTTGCTGCTGAGCATGATCCCCCCACCTTCCGGCTTCCGAATCCGCCCGCGACGTGCCCGCCGAAATCCGCACTCTAACATACCATACTACCAGACGGGCCGCTAATAAATCAAGAATGTCTACCGCGCATTAAATATCTCCTCGCTGCTTCCATGCAGCGGTCCGGAAAGAGGGAGCCTCCCAAGCTTCGGGTCAGCGCCTATGCGGTGGTAAGAGCAGTACGAAGGTTGCACGGGTACTTCATTAGTATTTGTGAAGATGAGCGGGCAAGGGAGTGGGACTTGACAAGGTGTTTTGCATGCTGTATGATTGGCGCCGATGATTGCGACTGTGTCTCAATTGCAATTAAGTGCGATTGGTTTCGGAACGGAAAGGAGTGCGAAGAATGCGGGCAATGCGTAAGTGGGGGGTTGTTCTTGCGGTGTTTCTAGCCGCTGCGATGCCGTCTCGAGCGATGGCCGAAGAGGAGGCGGGCGATTCGAGAGATACTCGAATCGAGGAATTGGAGCGGGCAGTGAGGGAACTCGTGGAGCAGGTGTGGGCACTCAAAGAAGAGCATGAAGCGGAAAAGGCGGCTGCAAAAGAAGAATATGAAACGCTGACGCACTTGAGCGCGCAGGTCGAGGAGATGGGGACATCGCCGCTGCTCGATTCCGAATCGTGGGTCAACAAGTTTACCCTCGGGGGTTATGGCGAGGCGCACGCGAACTTTGAGGAAGGGCCCTCCGGCGACCAGTTTGATATCCACAGAGCGGTTCTCTATCTGGGGTATGATTTCAGCGACTGGATCAAGTTCCATTCCGAGACTGAGATAGAGCACGCCCTTGTATCCAGCGAAAGTGACGGCGAGTTGCTGTTTGAGCAGATTTATCTCGATTTCTTGTTGTCCGACCCGCTGAATGTGCGCGTGGGGCGTGTTCTCACACCATTGGGAATCATCAACAAGAAGCACGAGCCTCCCACCTTCTATGGGGTGGAACGGCCTTCATTCGACAGAGTCATTATACCGACGACGTGGTCGTCGGACGGCGTCGGGATATTCGGGAGCTTGACTCCGTCCTTGAAATACGAAGCGTATGTTGTCGGTGGGTTGGACGGTTCCGGATTCAACGACCTGAACGGTATCAGGGGCGGGCGCATCGAGGAGAGGGCCAGTCTTCATGAGCCCGCGTTCACGGCCAGGCTCGACTACTACCCGTTTGCTCTTCGTGAAGTCGGCTACGGCCAGGCACTGCGCCTGGGGGCGTCAACATATGCCGGAGGACTAGATAACGGGAACGAAGGGGATGACCCCGGAGTCGACGGCGATATCCAAATATACTCGGGTGATTTCGAATACACGATCTCCAGATTTGACTTCCGTGGCGTCACGGCGTTTGAAAACATCGACGGCGCGCGCGAAATCGGCAACGGCGCGGCGGAGGAGATTTTCGGATGGTATCTCGAGGGCGGCTACCATTTCTGGCCCGAGGCGTGGAAGAAGGGCAAGCTCGCGAAGTCTGACGCGGTTGCATTTGTACGGTACGATGATTTCGATACGCAGTACGACATGCCCTCGGGCGTTGAGAGGAATCCGGATGGCGATCGGAACGAATGGACCGTCGGAATGAGTTTTTATTTTCTCCCGAACCTGGTTTTCAAGGCCGATTATCAATTCCGTGACAGCGAGGGGGATGATCCCGGCGACGCCTTTAATCTTGGCCTGGGTTGGCAGTTCTGAACAAGAGTGGAAAGTCTCACAGGGCGGCGGAGCCGCAAACAAGAAGGGAAAAGAGATTCACCACAAAGACACAAAGGCACGAAGAAGAGAAAAAGCAAGAAGAAAGAGAAGAAGAGGCATAAGCCACGAAATCACACGAAAGGGCACGAAGAAAGAAGGGGAAATCACGACAAGATTTCGACAGCTAGTATAGTGTCTCTAACGCTTCTTCACATTAATCTTCGGGGACAGTCCCGATTCTACGGCGCAATGCGCCCGTAAATCTGGGACGGTCCCCTTCGCAGCGCTTCGAGTTATTTCTGAGACACTACACTGTAGTAGTACAGGGAGTCCAAGGTCGAAGGTGAAAAGTCGAATGTCAAGAATTGCAGAGTATGAATTGCAGGTCGGAGGCGCGATATATGTTTGGATTGGCGGTCATAGTGCGGAGGAAGCGACAATGCGCAAGGAGTCGATGAGTAGGGGAGCAGGCCTGTCGTGGCGGGATGCCCTCACGGGAAAACACAGAGTTGGCCAGGCGCCAGATTCATGGGGCATGTTGCCAAGGCATGTCAGGAATGGCGTGATAGGTACTGTTTTAGTTGTGGGATTCGTGGGGTGTGCGACGGCATCCGGTACGATGCCTTCGCCCGGACAACTGGCGGCGGGAGGAGTGGCAGCGTCCGAAGCGGACATGGCTGCGCTTGGGCGCGGACGCGCCCTGGCAGTGACAGAGTGCACAACGTGTCACAGGCTCTACTGGCCGCATGAATATCCGGCGGAAGCGTGGCCGGGCATCGTTCGGAAAATGGGTCCGCGGGCGTCGCTCACAGGAGATCAGATGGAGGATCTTTCAGTGTACCTGGTGACGGCGAGCAAGGCAGCCCGAAAGACCGAGGGTGCGGGAGGCCATTAGGAGCAATTGGCGCGCCGTCATCAGAGTGGGGCTTTTCTGTGAAGGAAGGGAAAGAACGAACGGACGTGCGTGTAGAGGCGACCCTTGTGTTCGCCCAACTTTCATATGTTCCAAGTAGGGCGAACACAAGGGTCGCCCCCACATATATATGATAAGGTTCATCCCTATGGACGTGCGGTTAAGTCCGATTGTTTCTGAGAATAGGAAGACGAGAGAGGAGAAGGAATGAAAAAGGGAACAAGTGGAGTCGCATCCGCTGCAATTGTTATGTCGCTGGTTGTCCTCACATCTGGAAGTCATGTGAACGCTGATGAAGAAATGGTCCGCGGCATTACCAGGCGGGCGGCTACGGAATGTCCTCAGAATTCCGGGGGGTCCAGTATTTCGGAAGAGGAGGGGCTCGCTCAGGACCGGTGGGTGTTCCATGTTGGCGGTCAAATCCGTTTCAGGGGTGATTTTACCGAGAACCAGAATCTCTCGGACTTCGCTTTCACACCTGACGAAGAGGAGAGCCAACTCCTGGAAAGAACGCGTCTTCACGGGTCTGCCGAGAATCAGGACCTGGGTCTGAAGGCATTTGCGCAGGTTCAATGGTATGGCAGGTGGGGTGGGGTTGACGACCGTTCTGATGTGGACCTTTATCAGGGATACGTTGATTGGGAGAAGATAGCGGATTCGCCTTTGAGTGTGAAAGTGGGGCGCCAGGATTTAGCATACGGTTCAACCTTCTTCCTCGGCGCCAATGATTTCTACAATGGCCTTAGTTGGGATGGCGTCAAACTCAACGCTTCTCCAAGTGAGCGATTGTCGGTCGATTTTCTCGGGCTCAAAATGGCCAAACTGAACCCTGGTGATCCGGACATTTATTTGGCTGGGGCATACACAACTTACAGGATTCACGAGGAAGGCACGATAGAGGGGTATCTGTTCCGCCACAGAGGGGGATTCCCCTTGACCCACAGGGAGTTTGAGATCATCGATTCCGGCCAGAAGTTCTACAATCTGGGATTCCGGTTTGCGGGGGCCGCCGGAGCGCTGGATTATGAATTCGAGCCCCAGTTTCAGTGGGGCAAGGTTGATAACCCAGTGGGCGACGGAACAGACAAGGTAAAGGCTTACGGTGGACACGTCGATATTGGATACACCCTGAAACTTCCATGGGAACCCCGCGTTTTTGCAGCCTATGCGCTGGGGTCTGGAGACAATGACCCCTTTGACAACGAATTCGCTGAATTTCACGGGAACATTTTCAATGACAACTATCTGGTTGGCGATACGGGCGTAATTGCGGATCTGAGCGGAGTGACCGTGGAAGGAATTCGTGCCAGCGGGATGCAGGTTTGGGTGGGCGGCATCAGCGTCGATCCGCATGAAGACTTTAATCTGAGTGTGGACGTCCACCATTTTCGGGCTGCAGGAGTTCCCCCTGGTTTCAGCAGAAATGTCGGAACCGAGGTCAACCTCGTGGGTTCCTACGAACTTACGGAAAACGTCTGCGTGCTTGCAGGCTTGAACAGGTTCTTCACCTCTCGCTTCTTTGAGCAAGCCTCCGGAAGCGGAGAGAACATCGACTATGCCTATATTCAGGCGGAGGTCGAGTTTTGATCAGAGAACCGGGGACACCATGCGGCATGGTGTCCCCGGTTCCAGCGGTGTGTTATTGCACAAATGCGTGAACCGGAATCTGGAGTGAGGCCTGTTCGGGATCGTTGGTCTGTATGAGAAGTTTCTCGGAGAATGCCCCCAACGGCGGCTTCGCCGTCAGCGAGACCTTTACCTGGTAGCTGTTGGGGACGTTTTCCTTCGAGAACTCGGCTTTCAGGATAGGATTTGTTGACTTGATCTCTGTTATCTCGAAGCTCTTGCCGCTGGTTGAATAAAGGCGAATGATCCGCGTAGGAAGCGTGTCATCCTTGATGACGCCAAGAGTGGCGACCTCCGGGACGGCCCTCACCGGACCAGTCACTTTGCATATGAGCGCGATATCCAGTTTTGAATACTCAGGGTTGTCGGTCAGTACCGAGAGGGTCGCTCTGTGCTCGCCGGGAGGCAGGGTTCCATCATAGGTGACGTCGATATAATAGCCGCCTGACTCGTCGATTTTCCTGGGTTGAACAGATGCTTTGAAGGCGGGTGAAGAAGACTCCAATTTGGTCACGTTCAGTTTCACGTTCTGATCGAGCACAAGTTCCGCGCGGCGGTTCGGCGGCTGGTTTTTGTCGGCCGACCAGTAAAGTGTCAAAGGCTTCAGTTCGACGGGTATCACGACCTTAGCCATAATATGGAGCTCGAGTTTGGGTTGCTGCAGATCGTTCGAGCTGACGTAGATGGACTTTTTCTTCTGCCCACTTGAATTGCCGGAGTTGAAAGTCACCTCGATTTCGCCATTTTCGCCGGGGGCAATCTCTTTTTTCGAGAGTAGTGTGCCGGTGCAGCCGCATGTGGACTTAACATCGCCGACGACGAGCGTTGCGTTGCCTTCGTTCCGGAACTTGAATGTATGTTTTGCGGTTTGCCGCGCGCCCAAAGTTCCAAAATCATGTTCGAGTTCACTAAAGACTATGCGCGGGCTCGGGCCATTTGGCTGAGCGGTGGCGGAAGCGGTTGGGGCGGACGGCGCTGATTCCTGCTCTGCCCATGCCGGCGCAAACAGAAACGCCGCAAACGCGAAAAAGAGGAACGCCAACGCTGCGATTCTTTTCATTGTCGTTACTTCCTTTCTTTTGAGGAGGCCGTGTTTATTCGGGGACGCGATGCCGCATCGTGTCCCCGAATAAACCTCATGCCGCGTCTCTTAATTAGTCAGGAACACCATTACGACAACGCGTCCCTAATTTAAAGGACGGTTTCGCCACACATAATCCCATCACGAAGGATTTGCGTCACTTTACATCAGTGACCGCCTTCGATACGTTTGCTCAGGCTTTCCCTTTGCCGGGTGGCCGCGAAACGGAGAATACTGTCCACGCCTTGCTTATATTCTACTTCCGAGTCCACCGACACAAACTGGACCCCGAAGAAAACCTCCCGGAGATCAGTTCTGCGGAGGCTGAAACATACACGGCCCATGAGATTGATCTTCTGCCCGTTCTCCGGCAGCTTGAATGAAATAAGCACATGAACGCCAACACTCAACAGAAGGCTTTTCCCTTCTGCCACCCGGAATCCCAGTCCGCCGCCCCCGATATCGGTAAGAAAACCCTTCTCGCGCGTGCGGACCCTCGATGCCGGACCGTTTCGATCCGCCAACACACCCAGACTGACCGGGATTGGCGATCCATGATTGACGAAAACGCGATAAAACCCCCTTCTTTCATTGGAGGGTAGGTGGGTGGGAGCGAGTAGCTCGAGCGACGGCACGGCTGTGCCCGAATTCAGTTTTACCTTTCCGCGCCCCAATAATTGGCTCGAAAATATCCGTTTTTGCCGATTATGAGAGAATGAGACCCTTACTTCCTGCCCGGGACGCATCAAGACGACGCTCCCCTTTGAAGTTGGGGCTTCAATTATGATGATGCCGCCCCCCTTTGTTTCTTCCAGGAGGAGAAACCTGCTGTGATGCTCTTCCGTCATACCGTCGCCAACGACTCGCAGACTGAGGGGCAGGTTCCGCTCGCAAGCGTTTGACAGGATTGCGGTGACTTCAGACACTTTGTTGGCATTCATTGTCAGATATCCCACACTTTAACTTATTATAGCCATTCCCATCATAATATTCAAGCCTCCCGAAAGAGGCGAAAGGGCAATGTGAGGCGAAAGACGAAAGGAAGAGAAGTCGGAGGGTGCAGCGCTGTCTAGATGGCATTGTCTGAACATGGTTCACATAAAGCTGTGGTATGACCTAGACTGGAAGGCGGTTACAGAAGACAAGGACAATTCTTTATAACACAATATTTATAAAGGTGTTACGCTCTAAGTCTGATATTGATTCATTCTCGTCTTGACAGATTATGGTATGGATGCTATAATTCAACTGAATCCAATTCAGATACATAGATGAGGCAGGGAATCGCTTACAGAAAGGAGCGAGGCTTACCAAGAACATGGGACCGAGAGCCAGGACAATTGAGGACAAGCAACAGCGAAGGCGAACGATACTCGAGGCCGCGAAGAAGTTGTTTTTCGAGAGTGGCTATCAGAACACGACTATTGAGAAGATTACAGAGGTTGCCGGTGTCAGCACCGGCACGTTTTATCTCTACTTCAAGAGCAAGCGCGAGATTTATATGGCGTTATACGCCGACGGTGTAGACATTTTTCACCAGATGGCGCAGCAGGCGATCTCATGGCCCGGCATGGGGGTGCTTGGCCGGCTTTCAGCGATAGCCAACGCCTACTATCGGTTCTACAAAGAGTACACCGAGTATTTTGACATTCTCGCTTTTATACATCTGAACCAGGAAGAGTTGGAGAACCCGAGCGACATGAGGACGGTGTTGGACGAGAAGGCGCTCAAGTTGTTGAAGATGATAGAAGGAGTCATCAAGGGGGGCGTGGAAAGCGGGGAGCTTGCGCCAATGGACACATGGAAGGCGACCAATGTTTTGTGGGGCATGATGGACGGCCTTGTTATGCTGGCCGAACGTCAGAACGTTACAGTCATCGAGGTGAGTCTGGAGGAGTTAATTAAGCAAGCGCTTGAGATCGCTTTCTATGGAATGGTCAGACGTTGAAAGGAACGCGGGAGAAGAGGAAATGGGAAAAGGGAACAAACGGAGGAGTGTGAGGGGTGACCGACAAAGAATGATAAATGAGGAATGATGAATGCGGAATGAGAGAACGTTGTGGCGAAAGGGAGAGAAGAGAACGAAGCGCCTAAAGCGAGTTGGAGTGTGAAGAGGAAAGAAACAGATACCCAATATGAGGTGAATGCGCAATGACGCTTACAAGAACAACGATGGTCACGGGAAATACGGTCTCTGAGAGAAAGTCGAGATTCATCGAGGCGTTCGAGGAAAGCCTTGCGAACGGACTGACTGACTTTGTCAAATTCATTGCCGAGCAATGCGAGACCTCGACGGAGCGTAATCGTCGCAGGAGGGACGTGTTTTTCAATACTCCATTCAGCATCTGCATCGAACGTGCGCGCTATTTCACCGACAGCTTCAAACAGACGGAGGGTGAGCCGCAGGCGCTGCGCATGGCGAAAGCCTACCGGAAATATCTGGAGAATGTGACCATTGTCCTGGATGACAGCGACCTATTTGCGGGGCACGTCGGCGGCAAGATGCTCTGCTCGCAGCTTTTCCCCGAGATGTGTTCCTCTTATCTCGATGATGACGCATGGGAAGAAGCAAGTAATTTCAACATCAACCCCGTTCAGATAAGCGAAGCCGAGATAGCGGAACTCAGGGAAATGGCGAAATACTGGCGCGGGAAAACGCTGCAGGAACACTACAATCACATGAAACCGCATAATGACGACCTTGTGCACCAGCGCGGTCTTATCTTTGCTTATAACATGCTTGCCGGCATAGGCCACGTTATCGTGGATATCGAGCGCGGGCTCAAGCGCGGACTCGGCGACATACGAGACGAAGCGCTTCGGAAGGTCGAGTGTCTGCAACAGAGTCCCGAGGATGCCCTCACGCCGAAGAAGATTGCGTTCTACAAAGCCGTCTCAATAGCGGTCGATGGTCTGATAGCATATTCGCGCCGAAATGCCGACCACGCCGAAAGACTTGCGGCGCACGAAGGCGACGAGCAGCGCCGCCTCGAGCTTTTGAGAATTGCTGAGGCGTGCCGCCGGGTTCCGGAACGTCCTGCGCGGAATTTCTTCGAGGCGCTCCAGTGCATGTGGTTCATGCTTGTTGGAAACGAGATGGAATCGAGCCAGATATCCATATGTCCCGGCAGGATGGATCAGTTTCTTTATTCCATCTATTTGAAAGATCTCGAGGAAGGCGCGATCACGCGGCAAGACGTTGTCGAACTCCTCGAGAACATTCTGATTCGTATGGGGCAGAGTTCATGGCTTTACAGCGGCCGGCAGCAGGGAACGCTTTTCTATCCGAAGAAGGGCAATCTGGTGACGATCACCCTCAGCGGGAAAGATGAAAACGGCCACGACATGACGAACGACCTCACGTACCTCATCATGCATGCCCACGCGAATACGCGGCTCGGGCATCCGACCCTCGCCGTAAGGCTGCACAAGGATTCGCCCGACGCCCTGCGCGAAGCGTGTGCGCGTCTGATAGGAACCGGCAAAGGCCAGCCAACGATCATGAACGACGAGGTAATAGTTTCCGCGCTCATGCGACTAGGTTTCGAGCAAGGCGATGCGTATGAATACGCCAACATCGGCTGTATCGAAATGGGGAACGCGGGAAGTTCGATCGGCCCACACAGTATAGGGTTTGTCAATCTTGCCAAATGCCTCGAACTGGCATTTCACAATGGTCGATGCCCGATCTTCGGAGACCAGGTCGGTCCTCAGACCGGCGAGGCGCGCGCCTTTACGAGTTACGCGCAATTGCTCGATGCCTATGCTCGGCAAGTGAGTTTCGCCATGACTCAGTTCAATCAGTCGGTCTCGGTGATCGAGATGGGACACGAGTTGCTCAGGCCGATACCGTTCATGTCCTCGATCACGGACAATTCGATGCAGTGCGGGCTCGACCTGACCGACGGCGGCTCTAGATACTACTTTGCCGGAATCGAGGGAATCGGGGTGGCGGACGTGGCTGATTCGCTGGCGTCCGTCAAGAAGCTTGTTTTCGACGACAAGAGAATCAGCATGACCGAGCTGGTGGATGCGCTCTCGAACAATTTCTGCGACAACGAGCGCCTACGATTGATGCTTTTGAATGCCGCGCCGAAGTTCGGGAATGACGAAGATTCCGTCGATGAGATCGCGCGCGAAAGCTGCACAGTCTTTCTCAAAGAGGTGAAAAAGCACAGGGACTATTGGGGCAGCGTTTATTATCCGGGTATCTGGTCGATAGAACTGGCGATGATTCTTGGGAGCGCCGTGGGCGCGTTGCCGAGCGGCAGGCTCGCATTCGAATCGCTGACCGAAGGCGTTTCTCCCTCGCGCGGATGTGATCGGCGCGGGCCGACGGCGTCCATCAAGTCGGTCGCCAAGCTCGACCACCACCTCATGGAAAATGGCAGTGTTTTCAATATGAAGTTCAATCCCGGGACGTTTAAGGACGAGAACATTTCCAAGTTCATAGATGTAATGAAGACCTACTTCGAGCTTGGGGGGTTCCAGATGCAGTTCTCCGTTGTCGACCGCAAGACGTTGCTCGATGCGCGCGAGCATCCGGAAAAGCATCGCGACCTGGTTGTCCGTGTGGCCGGATACAGCGCCTATTTCGTCGAGCAATCACCGCGCGTGCAGGAGCACATAATAGAGCGGACCGAGCACTGATAGGAAAGAGGCGAAAGGCGAAACGGGGAACCTGGCGGGTCGCCCGCCTACGTTCGTGCTCCTGCCAGAAATGTGACGATATCCTCGAAAAAGACTATTTATGGGCAAAAGTGTGAAGGGTGTTGTTTCCGATATTCAATACTACGCAGTGTATGACGGCCCGGGCATACGAACGTGCGTGTTCCTGAAAGGCTGTCCGCTACGATGCGCGTGGTGCCACAATCCGGAATCGCAGGACCCCCGTCCGTAAATGTCTTACTTTGTCGAACGGTGTGCAGGGTGCGGCCAGTGTGTAGAAGCGTGTCCGAGAAAGGCGCTGCTTTTGTCGGAAGAAGGCGCCAAGAAACCGTCCCGAAACTCTGATTCTGGAGCAATATTGACTGCCGGGGCACGGCGCGCCACACTTCCGCAAGCAATTTCGGGGCAGATTCTGAAACGAGACTTCGAGTTGTGCGCGGTTTGTGGCGAATGCGCAAATGTTTGTCCCAACCAGGCAATGGAAAAAATCGGCAAGTCTCTATCCCCTGATGAGATACTGTCACTCGTCTCCCGCGACAAGGCCTTCTACGAGACATCCGGGGGCGGGCTTACGGTTTCCGGCGGCGAACCCACTTTTCAGCATGCGTTTCTGATGGAAATTCTCAGATTGGGCAGAGAGAGCGGGATACACACGGCCCTCGAAACATGTGGCTGCTTCGGGCAAGAGATTGTGGAAAGTTTGGTAGAATCGGTAGACCTCTTCCTCTATGACATCAAACATGTTGATGCCGGGAAGCACAGGGAGTTCACGGGCGTCTCGAATGAGAAGATTATGTCGAATTTCTCAAGAATTCTATCCTGCGTGGGAAGCGGGCGGATCATTCCCAGAATACCTGTCATACCCGGATTCAATGACGACGGTGATTCAGTCGATATGGTAATTTCCTTTCTCAAACGAAGCCGCTATTCGGGACCCGTTCACTTGATGCCTTACAATAGAATGGCCAGGACCAAATGGGAGAAGATTGGGAGAGGCGCATCATACAAGGACATGGGCGTGCTGTCCGACGACGCTATTGAAAGTATTGCCTCTCAATTTGAGCACGCTTCTTTCGAAGCAGTCTGCAATAGCTGATGCCCCACACGAAGGCGTTCCACCCCTGTTGCTCAAATGAAATTGCGCTTCATAGTGCTGTCAGGATTGTCATTCTGAGGAGCGAAGCGATGAAGAATCTCTCGTCTCCCTGCAAATTTGCGACCTATAGACAGAGATTCTTCGCTTCGCTCAGAATGACAAACGGCTACTACCATTTGGGCAACACGCCGTTCCCATTCGTCTTTCCTTTCTTTCATGCGCCATTGCGGAGGGAGAGAAACCGGAACATAATATCACCACGTGTTGCAGCGTAACCCCGCAAAACGATTGACTTTGTCAACGGTAAAGTTTATAATAAGATGTTAAATATCCATTGAGTTTGAGGTGTGCCATTTGACAGTAAGAACTCAACATATGAGAGCCGGCTTTTGGGCGATTGATCTTGCCCTGACCGCCGTTACCGTCTTCTTCCTGGTGAAGGTCGGCGGTCACCTGTTCTTCCGCACGTCCGCGACTCCGCCCCCGCCACTTCATACTGTGGCTCCAAAACCTGTTGATATCCCGGCGGAAGTCAGACCGCCTGATCAGTATGCCTCCCTGAAAAAGAGCAATTTGTTCGGCGCGCTGTCTTCAGCCAATGTTGACGCTCAGAAGGCAGCGGAAGAGAAGCTGGCCGAGACTGTTGACCTGGAGTTGTTGGGTAGTGTCGCAGGCGGTGACCCGGGTTCCAGTTTCGCAATCATTCGAGACAAGAGGAGCCGTTCCGAAGGCACATACGGAATCGGCGATTTCATTGCCAATAGCGCGAGGGTAGAGGAGATACGTGAAAACGAGGTTGTCGTTTCCCGAGGGGGGCGACGCGAGATAGTTGCAATGTCGTTCACTGACGAAAATGCGCCTGGCGAAGCCATGTTCGCCCGGGAAATGGGTTTCCCCCGACCGAATGCTGCCCGGTTTCAGCCGGGATTCCAGCAGGGCCAGCCTTCCGGAGTCACGGACGTGGCGATTCGGGTCGTAAATGAAAACCTGCGTTACGTCAATAGAGAGAAGCTGAAGCAGGAAGCCAAGGGCAGTGTGGGCCAGCTTTTGGGGCAACTCAGCACTGCCCCCAATACAGTGGACAACAAACCGAATGGCATTAGGGTCAACGGGCTTGGGTCCGACCCTCTTGTCGGTCAATCCGGCCTGCAACCCGGCGATGTCGTAAAGAGCGTCAACGGAATTCGAGTCAACTCTTTGGATGAGGCGCTTGGTCTCGGGGAACGCCTCCAGAATTCTCCGGAGATACGTGTAGTCATCGAGCGCAACGGCCGACATAGAACGCTTGTCTATAAGTTAAGGTAGTGAGAAGGTTGGTTCATGGTTTAGGGTTCATGGTTTGTGGTTAAGAGAGACCAAAGAGGGCTTCTTCGCTTCGCTCGGAATGACGGTGAAGCCGACAGAGGACGCTTGTTCATAAGTTGAGGTAATGAGAGTAGCAGGTTGTGTCATCAGCGGTGTAGGAGACGGGAGAACCTATCGGATGGGCGCCAAACGTTTTCTGAAAACAGTGATGACGGTTCTGGTTTTGGTCCTGAGTTTAGGGGGCGTTGCTCTGGCTGAGGAGAAGGAGCCGCAGCAGTCGGCTTCAGAGCAGAAGGAATCTCCACAGGCCGGCAATCAGGAAGGGAATGAGCAAGCGGGAGAGGGCGAGCTGAAATTCCCGGATTTTCCGGATTCCGAAGAGATGCCGCCTGAGTGGCCACAGGCGGAGCGGCCTCAACCGCAGGCACAACCGCCTACTCCGCAAGCGCCGAGTCCGGGGGCTGTTCAGCAGCCGGTTACACCACAAGTTCCAGGCCAGCCCGCCGTGCCGTTTCGGCCTTCGCCATTGCAGGCCACGCCCCATCGGCCGACGCCGGGGCGTCCCATCAATCTGGAAGCAAATAACGAGATATCCATTAATTTCGACAATGCTCCTGTACTCGAGGTTCTTGACGTCATGAGCCGGTTGACCGGCAAGAACTTTGTAATCGATCCCGCAGTGAAAGGAACGGTTACCGTCATAGCTCCGAAGAAAGTTCCAAAGGCGGAAGCCTATGATGTCTTTCAGTCCATTCTCGAGTTGAACGGATTCTCTCTCGTGCCGATGGGCACAATCACTAAGGTAGTGCCAAGCCGGACTGCTACGCAAAAGAGCATTCCGGTAAGCGTCGGTCGTGAATCGGCCGAGATTCAAGAAGGGGATCAGATTGTAACCCAGTTGATACCGATTAAGTACACCGATGCCCAGGCGATTGTCACGGTTCTTACGCCCCTTATTTCGCGCGATGCGAGTATGGCGGCATATGCGAACACAAACATGATCGTGTTGACCGACACGATGTCCAACATAAAGCGACTTCTCAAGATAATCGAAGAGATAGACGTGCCCGGTTTCGAGCAAGTCATCACCATAATTCCGCTCGTTAACGCTCAGGCGGATACGCTGGCGCAGGAAATATTGCAGGCGCTGGAGCCGGGGGCTCCCGGCATGGCCGTCACAACGGCGGCGCGCACGCGCCGTGCAGTGGCGCCTGCCCAGCCTGTGATGGCGGGCACAGCTTCCACGCAGATAAAGATCATCCCCGATGCGCGCACGAATTCGCTAGTTGTGGTGGCGAATGAACTTGACACCGAACAAGTGCGTTTCCTGGCGACCGAGCTTGACAAGACGACTCCCATCGAGGCAAACAATATCCATGTCTACAGGCTCGAGAATGCGCTTGCAGAAGACGTCGCCAAAGTCTTGACGAACCTTGCGGCAACCACTGCCCCTGCCGGACAACCGGGCTCGGCGGCAGTGGCGGCGGCCGCTTCGGGAGTGCGCACCTTCTATAAAGAGGTCTCAATCGTTCCCGACAAAACAACAAACTCTCTTATTATCACTGCGACACCGCAAGACTATATTGTCATAAAGGAGGTTATTGACCAACTCGACGTGATGCGGCCACAGGTGCTGGTTGAGACGTTGATAGCGGAGGTGAGTTTGAGCCTTACGCGGAATCTCGGCATACAGTGGCTTGCCGCAAATCCCAACGGCCAGGACCATGGTTTTGCCGGTGTGAATCAAGACACAAGGGACTCGGCATCGCTTGCTGAGAGCTTGGCTGCCGCTCTGGCCTCGGGCAGCACTGTCACCGTGCCAGCCATACCCGGCGGCCTGTCCGTAGGATATTTTCTTACAGATGATGACCTCTTGAAGGCGTTTATTGAACTCAATGCAGACGAAAGCAATAACGACATCAATGTTTTGTCGGCCCCGCACGTGCTCACGCTCGACAACCAGAAAGCGACCATCAATATTTCCGACAATGTGCCGTTCATAACGTCGAGGCTCACAGACAACACGGGAACAACGACCACTCTTGCACAGAGCGAGACATTCGAATTTCGGGACGTCGGTATTATTCTGGAGATTACCCCTCACATAAGTCCGGATCGCATGGTGCGGCTCGAACTTGTGCAAAAGGTGAACGATGTGGCCACCGTCGACGCCGGTGGGACGACAGGCACAGTGCTTTCCGAAAGGAAACGCGAAGCCCAAACGACTGTGGTTGTTAAGGACCGCCACACGCTTGTCCTCGGCGGGCTCATGAAGGACAGCGACACCGACAACGTCAGCAAAGTCCCGTTTCTGGGTGACATTCCGGTGCTTGGCTGGGCGTTCAAGAACAACCACAGAGATCGGACCAAAACAAACCTGCTCATCTTCATAACCCCGAGTATCGTCGCGAACGTGGCCGAGGCCGGCGAATTGACCACCCGAAAGAGGGGCGAATCAGGTGAGCGACTTCAGGAGCGGATAGGGCAGTCACCAACCATTCAAACAAACGATTCAAACAATGGCAACTCTTCGACGGGTGGTAGCCAGCCTCAAGAAGTTGGGCCAAAGTGATAGGGAAAAAGCGGAAGGGAAATCCCCCTCTTTCCCCCCTTTGCTAAAGGGGGATGAGGGGGGATTTGAGAAATGGGCGTATGGACGCGATTCATCGCTCCCGTCGGAGCAGGAACAAGAGAATTGTGCGAATTCATTCTCACAGGATTTGAGGTGTTTTTTCGCATTGCGCGTGCGAATGAATTCGCACGCACAGTATCCGATAAAACAAGAATAGCAATCAAAGTGATAGAACGAAGATAGCAACTGCAGCACCAAGAGCGAAACGAAGATGGCAACTACAGCGGTAAAAGCGATTGGAAGTTTTCTAATACAGAACAAGTATTTGTCGCGTGAGCAGCTCGAGGAAATCTTGCAGGCTCAAAGCGAGAAGGGGCTGAGTTTTCTTGATGCTGCGAAAGAGAGCGGGCACATTTCTGAAGCCCAGTATCTGCGCGCCGTCGGCGAGTTCCTTGATATCCCATTCCGGCCGACGATAGATATTCAGGCGAATCCCGGCATACTCTCGAAGGTCCCCCTCTCGTTTATCAAAGAAAACCGGCTTGTCCCGATTTGCGAAGAAGACGGTAGTTGCCTGGTCGCAGTTCATGACCCTTTCAATCTGGGGCCGGTAGACGACCTGAAACTATTGCTGGGAATGCCCCTTTCGGTGATCATTTGTCCGCTCGAGGAAATCGAGCGAGTCACATCGCACTATTTTGATGTTCAGAACCACTCGGCGGCGCAGGTCATAATGGACATGGAAGAGACCGAGATGGGAGTTCTTTCGGCCGAACCGTCGGAAGAAAGGCGCGACCTTCTCGACCTCGCGAACGAGGCGCCCATCATCAAGCTGGTGAACGTCACCATTTCCCAGGCTGTCAAGGAGCGAGCGAGCGATATTCATATCGAGCCTTATGAGAAAGAGCTGCGGGTGCGCTACCGGATCGACGGCGTGCTCTACCAGGTTTTGACGCCACCACGCTCGTATCATGCGTCGATTGTCTCCCGTATCAAGATAATGGCTAATCTCAACATAGCCGAGCGGCGGCTGCCACAAGACGGCCGCATAAAGATCATGCTCACCGGCCGCGAGATAGACATCCGCGTATCAATCGTGCCGACGGCCTTCGGCGAAAGAGTCGTGATGAGGCTGCTCGATAAGGGGAGTTTCCTCCTTTCGCTCGAGGAGTTGGGGCTCAGCACCGAGAACCTGGTTCAGTTTGTGCGTCTACTGGATTATTCACACGGGATTGTCTTGATGACGGGGCCAACAGGCAGCGGCAAGACGACCACCCAATATGCCGCGCTCAACCGGTTGAACTCGATGGAAAAAAACATTATCACCATCGAGGACCCGATCGAATACATGATGGACGGCATAGCCCAGATACAGGTGAAGCCCAAGATCAATCTCACTTTCGCCAATGGACTTCGTTCCATCCTCCGGCAGGACCCGGACATAATCCTCGTAGGAGAAATCCGTGACGTCGAGACCGCCGAAATGGCCATTCAGGCATCACTCACCGGCCACCTCGTTTTCAGCACCCTCCATACGAACGACGCTTCGGGCGCGGTCACGCGTCTCCTCAACATGGGGATAGAGCCGTTCCTTGTCTCGTCCTCGGTAGTCGCCGTGCTGGCACAGCGCCTTGTCCGCACAATCTGCCCGAACTGCAAGAGTTCCTTTGTGCCTGACGATCTTGAGTTGAGAAACATAGGGATCGAGAGGGACCGGCTGCAGGGTGGAGTGCTGTGGCGCGGCACCGGCTGCGCCAACTGCGTGGGCAGGGGATTCCGCGGTCGCACCGGCATCTTCGAGCTTCTTCTCGTCCGCGACAACATTCAGGGTTTGGTATTGAGCAATGTGGACTCGAACACGATAAAACGGGAAGCGATCACGAAGAATGAGATGATAACGCTTCGCGAGGACGGGGTCAAGAAGGCGATCTCCGGCGCCACGACGATTGAAGAGGTTTTGCGCGTGACGCGGGAGGACATCGTCTGAGGCCGCACTGAGTCATTCCTGCGCAGATGGGCGCTTAGTGGGGGATACCATGTCGCGTGATGTCCCCGAATAAGCGCGGCTTTCTTATGAGGTCGCGGGATGACTAAGTGACCGCTGCATTCCATCGAGATTGCCTCGGACGGGCCAGTGGTCGTTCGTTCTCAAGGAATGTGTTCCGAGAGTCGCTACGGAAACTCGGGAAATCAAGCGTAAGCAATACAGAGAACATGCGCGATGCCGGTATTTGAATACGTTGCCATCAACAATGCGAGCAAACAGATAAGGGGCGTCCTAGACGCAGACAGCCCTCAGATCGCTCGCGCCAAACTTCGCGAGATGGGGCTCTTGCCCGTGCATGTGGGCGAGACAAGAGAGACTGCAAAGCCCACCCGCGAAATCAGTCTGTCCGACGTTTTCTCCAGGCCGAAGACGGTCGATATCGCCATGTTCACGCGTCAGCTCGCCGTGCTTTTGCAAGCTGGAATGCCGCTTGTGGATGCGCTGAATGCGGTGCTCGAACAGGTGGAAAACAAGAGATTGACCAAAGTCGTGTACCGGGTAAAGGAAAGCATAAGCGAGGGAGCTGCGCTCTCGGTCTCGCTCGCTCAGCACTCCCGCCATTTCCCCCGGCTATACGTGAACATGGTGAAGGCCGGCGAGTCGTCAGGGGCCCTCGAGGTCGTTCTTTTCAGGCTTGCCGACTATATGGAGAAACAGCTTGCGCTCAGGCGCCGTGTCACTTCGGCTCTTCTGTATCCGTGCCTTATGACGACGGTGGGTTTCGGAGTAGTCGTTTTTCTTCTGACCTATGTGATTCCGACGATCACGAAAATCTTCATGCAACTCAACCGGGCGCTTCCGGCGCCGACCATAGCGCTGATCAAGGTCTCCGGCTTCTTGCGGGGATACTGGTGGCTGATGTTCGGGCTTGCGGCCATCCTCGTTCTGGCGCTGAGCCGCTACCTGAAAACGGAGATCGGGGGAACCGCATGGGACGGTCTCAAGCTTCGGCTTCCGATCTTCGGGAAACTGAATCGCAAACTAGCCGCCGCGCGGTTTTCCCGAACGTTGGGGACGCTTGCGCAGAGCGGCGTCAACCTGATGGACTCGTTGGAGATCGTCAAGAACATAGTCAACAATCGAATCATCGCGCGCTCGATCGACGAAGCGCAAGAAAACGTGCGCAAAGGAGAAGACCTCGCCGGTTCCTTGCAGAGGGGCAGAGTGTTTCCCCCTGTGGTGACCCATATGGTGGCGCTTGGCGAGCGCAGCGGCCAGCTTGATGAGATGTTGCTGAGAGTGGCCGATACGCTTGATGATGAGGTGGACACAACCCTCTCGGGTCTTGTGTCGCTGCTCGAACCGACTATGATAGTTGCAATGGCGGCGGTGGTGGGCTTTATCGTGCTTGCAGTGCTGCTGCCGATATTCGACATAAACCAGATGGTTCATTAGAGGAGACCAGAGTCAATGGATGAGACGCCGAGACGAAACTCACGAAGCGGCTTCACGCTTATAGAGTTGATGGTGGTCATAGTTATCATCGGCATTCTCGCAGCCTACGTCGCGCCCAAATTCATAAAGAGGACCGAGGACGCAAAGATCAACGCTACAAAAGCGCAGATAAGAAGCTTCGAGACCGGATTGAAGCTGTTCAGGCTCGACAACGGGTTCTATCCGTCCACTGAACAGGGATTGCAGTCCCTGGTGACCGCGCCCACGTCCGGCACGATTCCACAGAGCTACAAGCAGGGAGGATATCTTGAAAGCGCCGAAGTGCCTACCGATCCGTGGGGTCGAGCTTACATATACACCTCTCCCGGCCCGCAAGGATTCGACTATGAGATAAAGTCGCTGGGCGCTGACGGACTCGAGGGCGGCGAAGAAGAGAACGCAGACATCGAGAGTTGGAAGATACAATAGAATCATGCGCAAGAAGGGGTTTACACTGATCGAGCTTGTTATGGTGATGGCGATTATCAGCGTCATTGCCGCCATTGTGTTGCCGCGGCTCGACCCTTTTGTTCCCAAGAGAAGGCTGAAGAGCGCTGCCCGGGTGCTGTCGGGCACTATCAGCCTTGCCTACGGCGAGTCTATCTCGAAGAACAAGACTTACAGGCTTTATATGGATCCTTCTGACGACAGTTACTGGATAACGGAAGTTGACAAGCTGGATGAGGAAGATACGGGCGGTCCTGCCGGCATCAGGCTCGGGACGCACTTTGAGCTGCTGCAATACGAGGAAAGCGAAAAGGGTGTCGAGCAAAGCACCCCGTCCGAACCCATGTTCGCCCGGAAGAAACTCCCCGAGGGGGTCCATTTCGCTTCGGTTGAGGTCAAGAAAGACCTGGAAATGGCCGTACCGGGCGCGCGGTACATAGAGTTTAATCCTCTGGGGAGCGCCACTCCCGCGACCATCAGGCTCGCAAATGAAGAGGGAGAGAGGTTCACCGTCCGATACGACGGCGTGAGCGGCATCCCCGTCCTGTTTCCCGCAAAAAGCGAAACCGGATGATGACGCGCCATTCAAATACCGGATTCACTCTCCTGGAAGTGATGGTGGCGCTCAGTATTGTCGCGGTCGCCCTGGTCACTCTGCTTGGCACCCACATGATGAGCCTCGACCTCGCCCGCAAGAACAAGGAACAGACGCTGACCGCCTTGCTGGCCCGTCAAAAGATGGAAGAAGCGCTGACGACCTCGTTCGATACGTTGGCGGAGGACTCCGGCGACTTCGCGCCCGCGCATCCCGAGTACAAATGGGAACTCGAGGTCGAGAAGGCCGAGACCGAGAATCTGAAGAAAGTCAAGATAATCATAAAGCATCCGGACGGTGAATTCGAGCTTGAGACAATGGTTGCCAGGAAATCGGCAAAATGAGCGCATCGCTTGGCTGGATACGGAGAATTTGTGGAGTAAATCCCCCCCCACCCCCCTTTGCCAAAGGGGGGAAGAGTGGATGGGCCTTTGATAATGGGGGGCAGGGTGGATGCCACTTTGACAAAGGGGGAAGGGGTGGACCTGCCGGCTTTACTCTCATCGAGGTTGTGGTGGCCACGGCGATTCTTGCGGTGATTTTCAGCATAGTTTTTGGCTCGTTCTTCTACACCATCAACAACGCCGAGGAACAGGAAGAACGAGCCTCGATCTACCACCGGGCAAATTTCATTTTGAATAACATTTCCGAAAATATTTCGTCGGCCTACGTGCCGCTCTCGACACTAAAATCCGAGAGTCAAGAATCCGAAAACGCGACGGTATTGACTCAACCAGCAGAGGAAGAAGAAACACAACCCGTTTTCGCCGGGAAGGACGCTTCCGACAAAGAAGCCGACACGGATTCGCTGAGCGCTTTCACCACTAACCCCCGCTTCGGGGAGTCGGCCAAGGGAGGCGGTTTCGCATACATCAAGTATGAGGTCGTTTCTGCAGAAGAAGCCGGCGAAGACGAATTCCCCGGCGACGAGAATAATCCGTTCTTTTTGAGATGCTCCGTGGAATCGCCGTTCTTCTCGAAGGAAACGGAAGAGCTCGACGAAGAGACCCGGACATGGGATTGGGAACTCAGCGTCCGTTCCTTCAGCGTCGAGTATTCAGACGGCTCCGACTGGCTCAATGAATGGAGTTATGAAGAAAAAAAAGCGCTTCCCAGGGCCATCAAAGTCGAGATCGAACTGGCCGACTCGAGCGGGGCCAGTTATCCGTTTTCAACGATTGCTCCTGTTCACGTGAATACCGTGCTCGAGGAGCCATCTGAAGAGACGGGCGAAGAGGGGGACGAAACCGAGCAGACGCAAGAAGAGGCGGGCACGGAGAGCAACCAGACGGGAGCGACCTCAACGTCCACAGGCGCGCAAACCGGTTCGAGCGCTAAAGACACAGACTTGTTTGCGCAATGACGAACGAGGCGCGGGTGTTCCGAATAAGATTCTTCGCTTCGCTCAGAATGACGGGTTGTTTGTGTAATGACGAACAAGGGACGTGGGTTTCTGGATGAGATTTCCCGGGGCAATAAACTGTTGGACAGATTTGCTTGACAGTCTATGAGCAAATGCGACATAATAACTTCCGGACACGCGAACACGGCCCGATTTAACGACCGCGGAATAGCCTTGTTGTTGACATTGCTAGTCACGATCATTCTGGCGGTCGTTGTTCTCGAGGTCAACTACCTCATGCGGGTTCACGCGACTCTTTCCGGTAACCTTGTTGAGAGCCTGAGGGCGGAGGCGGCCGCGCAGGCGGGCATCGAGGAGGCCAAAGCCCGCCTTATCAACGATTTTTTGGCTGATACCAAAAAAGGGGAGACCAAAGATTCGCTGGACGAAACGTGGGCCGCAGAGATAGAAGTCGAGACGAAATCGGCGGCGGCGGATGTCACTGTTTCCGATGAAACGGGAAAGATCAATCTGAATCGCCTTGTTAAGAAACTGGCCGCTGCGGGCGGCGCCGAAACTCCTAACACCTCGCTGATTGAAAGCGTCAAACGGTTGTTCGAGTTGCTTGATCTCGACCCGAACCTCGTTGACGGCATTGTCGACTGGATAGATGAGAATGACCAGGAGGAGCCGTTTGGCGCGGAGAACTCCTACTACGAATCTTTGAGTCCTCCGGTCAAATGCAAGGACGGGCCACTCGACAGCGTCGACGAGTTGCTGTTCATAAAAGGATTCGATCCGAAGATTCTATACGGTGACGCGGAAAGACCCGGCCTTGCCGGTTTTGTCGCCGTTTGTGGCGACGAGAAAGGGCTCATAAATATAAACACGGCCGACGAGAAAGTCGTTGCGGCCGTTGTCAATAGCGAATCGCTTGCTTCCACAATAGTGGACGACCGGGAGAGTTCACCTTTTGTGAATTCAGGAGACATGACTGCCCGT
The DNA here is from genome assembly GCA_016215705.1 of Candidatus Poribacteria bacterium. Classification (GTDB taxonomy): domain Bacteria; phylum Abyssobacteria; class SURF-5; order SURF-5; family SURF-5; genus JACRIR01. The sequence goes on from JACRIR010000229.1 coordinate 30,265, forward strand.
GTGGTGGGCGCGAATCTCCCGGAAAAGTTCACGGTGGCAAGCTCATTTTTTCTCGTTGCCTCTACGGGACGCATTATTTCGGAGTCGCCTGCGCCCCGGGAGGTGAGAATAAAGACGATTCTCAAACGCGTCCAACCCGAAGCAACCGAGACGCAAACGGACACTATCCGCATCGATACGGCTTTCTGGAAAGTGGAAAGATGATACTTACGACGAAAAGCATCGGCATCGACATTCAGCCCGACTCCGTGAGGATTGCCGTCGCCAGCGCGCAGGGCGGGCGAACGAAAGTGATCAAGCTCATAAGCAAACCAATCCCGGAGGCGACCGACCAGGAAACCAAGGCAGTAACGGCGTCAATCATAAGGGAGGCATTCGAGGAAAACGGCCTCAATGGTGACACATGCGTAACCAGTCTTCCTGTTGCCGCGAGCATAAACCGTGTACTAAGCACGCCCATTTCCGCTCCGGCAAAGATCAGGCAGACACTCAAGTTCCAGATTGAGACGCAGATACCGTTTCCGGTGGATCAAATCATTTCGGACTACGTCCACATCCGGAAATCCGACGAAGGCACGGAGATTCTTGCAATCGCGGTAAACAAGACAGTGATTGCCGAGAAGCTGGAAGTCTTGAAGCTTGCCGGAGTTGATCCGAACATTCTGACCCTCGATGCGTTGGCGTTGGCCGATTTCTACACCGACCCGTTCGATTTCTCGCCCGACAAGATCACTGTTCTGCTGCACGGAGGACGACAAGGCTCGTTTCTGGGCTTTTTTAATGGGGAGAAACTGGTCGCATACCGAAACCTCGAGGGACTGCCCGCCAATGATGAAGGCTCCGTGAGAAGAATGGCGCGGGAAATACATCGTTCCATTATTTCTTTCCAGCCTCATGCGGGCGCAGAGTCCGAGATAGGCACGCTGTGCATAGCCGGAGTAAGTTCCGAATTACTCGCGGGAATACTGAGGGATTCGTTTCGCGAATTTCCGGTGAAGACGGTTGAGTTCAACAGGAGGATGCTTGCCGAAATACCGCCCTCTCTCGTGGACGGAGCGGAAGAGTATCACCTCGCGATAGCCCTTGCGCACGTCGGTCTGGAAGGCTCCCCAAATGCGGTCAACTTCAGACAGGAGGAATATTCGCCCCTGTCTCTGTTCGCGCGGCTCAAGAAAAATATTGTGTTCAGCGTTGTGCTGTTGGCGCTGGCTCTGGCCACCTGGTTCGGCAGCGTGCTGGCTCAGATTCGGGACCAATCGGCCCAGATGAAACAATTGAACGAAGAGATGCTGAATATTTTTGCCGCCACCTTGCCCGGCATCAAGTCGCCGGCCGCGGCGGAACAGCGAATAAAGGAGGAGCAGGAAAAATTCGGGCATCTGGCAAATTATTCCTCGAATTACGTATCTCCGCTGAACGTGCTTGCAGAAGTCCAGGCCGCCACGCCTCCGCAAAAGAATCTTGAATTGAAGGATTTGGCCGTCGCTGATAACGTGCTCCGGATGACGGGGGAGTTCGACGCCTTCGATGACATAAACGTATTCGAAAAGCGTCTTGAAGACTCGTCGCTACTCTCGGAGGTGAAAATCGACTCGGCCACGAAAGTGGAAAAAGGAGAGAAAGTGAGTTTCCGCATCAAAGCATTGATAAGGAGGGAGTCGCAGCCGGTTGCCGCCGCCAAACCGGCGACGAAGCCATGATAAGCCTCAAGGGAAGAGAAAGAAAACTCATCGGGATTCTTGCCGCCGTCCTTGCCGTTCTCCTTTTTCAGGCGTTGGTGGTATCGCCTGCTTTGAAGAAAAGGGCGGGCCTGTCCGAGCAGATAGGCAGGGCAAAGAAGCAGCTTGCTGATCTCAAGGTGCTTAAGGGCGAATACGACGTGATACGCGACGAGACCCTGAAAATCAACCAGCGCGTTGGTAGGCGTCCGCCCGGTTTTGCCTTGTTCTCCTTCTTGGACCAGACCGCCAGCAGACTGAACCTCAAGAACAATTTAACCTCGATGAAGCCGTCGCGGCGCGCCTTTGGCGGCAATCTTGCTGAAGATATGGTCGAAGTGAGGCTCGAAGGTGTCTCGCTTGAGAATCTGGTGAACTATTTGTATGAAATCGAGAAGCCCGGCACAGCCATCGCTATCGCAAGCATACGCGTTCAACCCGAATCGAGATTGGGCGGCGGACTTAACGTTTCGATGCTCGTGACGTCGGTAAGCCCCGGCGCGGCCTCGTTCGGGCCGCGCACGTAAGTCCCGGCGCCGGTGTCTTCTTGACTTCAACTTTGGCTGTGGGCTATAATTTTTGTTGGAGTCATCATCCGGGAAGGGGGGAGAGCGATGGCCGTAGTCGAGAGCAGCCGATCTCTGGGCCAGATATTGCTGGCTCAGGGCGCCATCACCCAGGAACAACTCAAGGACGCCCTCAAGCGGCAACAGACCCGCGCCAGCAACAAGCGCCTGGGCGACGTCCTTGTAAGTTTCGGGTATATAACTGCGCAGCACCTCGCCGAGGCGCTTGCAACGCAGTTGAACCTTCCGCTCGTCAATCTCGCCAACCTCGCAATCTCGCAGGAATTGATAGATTTCGTTCAGCCCTCAATCGCAAAGATATACCAGATTGTGCCCGTGAGGAAAGAGGGCAACACGCTTTATGTGGCGATGACCGACCCTACGAATCTCGGTGTGGTCGATAACCTTCGCCTGCTGCTCGAATGCAACATCAGCCCTGTCCTGGCTACGCCGGAAGACATCAAGGAAGCCATCCGCAAATATTACGGCCTTGAAGAGGTCACCGTAGACACCATGCTTTCGCAGGTGAGCGGAGACAGCCTGAGCACGGTGAGCAGTCTCAGCGTAAGCAGCTTGAGCGTCGAGAGCATCGAGTTCGACGGCTCAATCATGGAGGGCGGCGAAGACGAAGAGAGCGACGAGGGGCCGGTCATCAAACTGGTCACGCTGCTGATACTGGAAGCATTCCGGCACCGGGCAAGCGACATCCATATCGAGCCGTTCGAGCGCGAACTGAAAGTGCGCTACCGGATTGACGGTATCCTCCATGAAGTGAATCCTCCACCGAAAGCGTTGCAGAACGCCATACTTTCCCGATTAAAGATCATGGCCGGCATGGACATCTCCGAGAAACGAATTCCGCAGGACGGCCGCATCAAGCTCCAGTTGATGGGTAAGGATATCGACCTTCGGGCGTCCGCGCTTCCCGCGATCTATGGCGAGAGTTTTGTGCTCCGTATTCTTGACAAGAGCAGTCTCGCGCTCGACCTGCGTGACCTCGGCTACGCGGTCGATACTCTCAGGAACTGGGAAGGGCTGCTCCATACTCCCACGGGAATCATTCTGGTGACGGGGCCCACGGGCTCGGGCAAGACAACCACGCTCTACGCTTCGCTCAATACAATAAATACGCCGGAGCGCAAGATAATCACGATTGAAAACCCCGTCGAATACGTGCTTTCAGGCATCAATCAGGTGCAGATCGAAGAGGAAATAGGACTTACTTTCGCCGCCGGCCTGAGATCGATTCTCCGGCAATCACCGGATATAATAATGGTCGGTGAAATTCGTGACGGTGAAACCGCGGAGATCGCCATCAGATCGGCTCTCACCGGCCACCTGGTGTTCAGCACGCTCCACACCAACGATTCCGCCGGCGCGCTGAACCGGCTCATCGACATGGGGATAAAACCCTTCCTCGTCGCTTCGGCCATACAGGCGGTGTCGGCGCAGCGGCTCGTCCGCAAAATCTGCAAGAGCTGCAAGACCGAGGACCATCCCACCGAAGAGAGGCTTCGACAGGTCGGCCTGAATCCGGAAGAAGTGGCGGACATAAACTTCTTTAAGGGGGCTGGCTGTGAGAACTGCAACCGCACCGGCTACCACGGGCGCACCACGGTACTTGAGCTATTACTGATGAGCCATAACATCCGCGAGATGGTGCTCAAACACGAGCCTACCGGCGCCCTGAAGAACCAGGCGCGAAAAGAAGGCATGAGGACCCTCCGCGACGACGCATGGCTCAAAGTGTTCTCCGGCATGACGACGCTGGAGGAAGCCGTGATGATTACGCAACAGGACGATCCGATGCCAGGTATGAGACTGGTCAAGAGCGTGACCTGAAGCTGCGCTGATTCGGGGACACCATGCCACATGGTGTCCCCGAATCAGCGCCTGGCCAAAGATGGGTTTGCTTTCCGCAATGACAACCTTGGGATTTGTTTGATGCGACTCGGCGCTATCGGAGAACAGAAGGAGTGAGGAACCGTGCCACTCGGCGCAAGAAACCTGGGCGAAATACTTCTTGAAAACGGAGTCATTACCGCTGTGCAACTCGAGGAGGCCCTCGAGAAGCAGCGCACGTCACGGGAGTTTCTCGGAAGAACTCTCGTCAGCATGGGGTATGCCACCGAGCAGGATATCGTCAATGCCCTGGGCATCCAACAGGGCATGGAGCAGATCAAACTGTCCCAGCAGGCGATCGACTCCGAAGTCCTCAACATGGTTACATCGGACATCGCACAGTTTTACAATATAATTCCCATACGAAAGACGGATAACGTTCTTACCATCGCGATGGCCGATCCGCTGGCCATCAACACCATAGATGACCTCAAGGTGATACTCGGCTGCGAGATAGAGGGCGCGGTAAGCACGCAGAGTGAAATCCAGGCGGCAATCGAAAAACACTACGGCTATCAGGGTGAGTCAGCGGCGGCGATGATCGACGAACTCTTCGCCGACGTTGATAAAGTGATGGACGAGTCCGCCCTGAAGGGGGCGCGCGAACAGATAGCGGATGCGAACAATCTCATTGCGCTCGCGCACGAAGGCCCCGTGATCAAACTCATCAATCTAGTTATTCTGCAGGCCGTGCAGAGCCGCGCGTCGGACTTGCATTTCGAGCCGTTCGAAGAGGAGTACCAGGTGCGCCAGCGCGTTGACGGCGTGCTCTACAAGATTGCCGCTCCTCCCAAACATCTGAGCCTTGCGGTCAGCTCGCGCCTTAAGGTCATGGCCAACCTTGATATCGCGGAGCGCAGGCTGCCCCAGGACGGACGCATCCAACTCTCTCTCGGCGGCAAAGACATCGATCTTCGAATCTCGTTCCTGCCAACGATGTTTGGAGAAAGCATCGTTATCCGAATTCTTGACCGCAGCGCCGTCATGATCGTCCTCGACGGTCTCGGCTTTGAGAAAGAACAGTATGACGCAATGAAGCTGATCATTGACAAACCGAATGGAATCGTTCTGGTCACCGGACCCACCGGCTCAGGCAAGACAACCACTCTGTACGCCTGCCTCAACGAGGTGAACGATCCGAAATGGAAAATCATCACAACCGAAGACCCGGTCGAGTACCAGGTGAGCGGGATTGTCCAGGTGAACATAAACGACAAAGTGGGACTGACGTTCGCTAAATGTCTCCGGTCGATTCTCCGCCAGGACCCGGATATCTGCATGGTTGGTGAAATACGCGACACGGAAACCGCAAGCATCGCGATTGAGGCATCACTCACCGGTCACCTTGTGTTCAGCACCCTCCATACCAACGATGCGCCAAGCACGGTTACTCGTCTCATCGATATGGACGTAGAGCCATTCCTCCTTACGTCCACCATTGAGGCCATCGTGGCGCAGCGACTCGTTCGAAAAGTCTGCCTGTTCTGTCGCCAGGAAAGTGAGCCTACCGACGAGGAGCTCAAAGCTCTGGAACTGACGAGAGAGCAGATCAAAGGCCGCAAAATATACAAAGCGGTCGGCTGCAAAGAATGTTCCCATATCGGATATAAAGGGCGAATCGGTATCTATGAACTTATGACCCTCAACGACGATATGCGAAACCTCATTCTCAACCGATGCTCGACCGGGGAGTTGAGAGACGCCGCCCTGAAAGCTGGTATGAAAACGCTCCGCGAAGCCGGTATCGCAAAACTGTTCGCCGGCATTACCACAGTCGATGAAGTTCTGGGTGAGACGATGACATACGCCTGAAATCTCACTTGGGTTTTGACCTCAAACATCACGAATAATCTCCGTCGGACTAACCTTCTTTACTTAAGAATGCTTACAAGGAACCGAAGTGTAATTATTCATTACACATTGTCCATGATGCATAAACATTTGATCAACTTTGGACTTAGGCAAGATACATACTCACAGGATCAAAGTGGGAGCCGAATACTAACCGTTTGTTTAGTTGTTACCCAAGTCCTTTTTGCACCGGATGGATGGATTTGTTACAAATAAGGTCTGTGGATAATTTTGTGGATGGAGGGTTCTGATTCCCCCTGTATAATGTCTCTAACTATAACTCTGACAATCTGTTGTGATAGAGTGACATGAATGTTGATAACTCTGTGGATGAGTTCTTGAGAACGTCCCCTTCAGTGCTTTACTGACCGTTCGGTATAGCCATGCGAACCATGCATTCCAACCTCAATCCTCAATATACATTTAGTAACTTCGTTGTGGGTTCCTGTAATCTGTTTGCTCATTCAGCGGCCAAAGCCGTTGCCGAAAAGCCTGCTGAATTGTATAATCCACTCTTTCTGTACGGCGGGGTTGGCCTTGGCAAAACGCATTTGATGCAGGCTATAGGCCACTGCGCCTTGGCCGAGCACCGGGGCGGATTGAAGGCGGCGTACCTGTCGACGGAAAGTTTTACGAATCAACTTATAGCGGCTATTCAAAACCGGGCGACCGAGGAATTCCGGCAGAAGTTCCGCAGCATCGATTTTTTGCTCATCGACGACATTCATTTCATTGCGGGGAAAGATGCGACACAGGAGGAGTTCTTTCACACTTTCAATGCGCTGCATGACAAGAAGAAGCAGATCGTGATTTCCTCCGACCGGCCTCCAAAGCAGATACCAACGCTTGAGGAACGCCTGGTGAGCAGATTCGAATGGGGGCTCGTGGCCTTCCTGGAGGCTCCCGATTTCGACACGCGGGTCGCGATATTGAAGAAGAAAGCGGAAAACATGAAGGTAGCGCTTTCGTCCGATGTGTTCGATCTGATCGCCCAGCACATCAGCTCGAACATACGCGAGCTGGAAGGCGCGCTGACACGCGTCGTGGCCACGGCGAGTGTGCGCGAAAAAAAGCTCACGACCGACCTCGCGAGGGAGGTGCTCGATGACATTATCAAACGCGCGCACGGCGCCGAGATCACCCTCGAGAGCATCAAGAAGATTTCGGCGAAATTCTTCGGACTCCGGGAATCGGACCTGACATCGGCCAGGCGTTCCCGGGCGGTAACGTTCCCGCGACAAGTTGCCATGTATATGGGCCGCCGGCTTACCTCTGCGTCTCTGCTCGAAATAGCCGACGCCTTCTCAAGGAATGACCACACCACGGTCATGCATGCATACCGCAAGATTGAGAACATGCTTCGCGCCGACCCGAAAACAGGAGCTATGGTCGAGAGCCTTCGCCGGCAAATCGAAGCGGGGGAAAGCGGCAAAATCCCCTGAACCACTCATTCTCAAAGTCGCTGATTCTTGCAGTGATTTCTTGCGCGAACCTCACGCAAACAGATCACACGAGCGCAATGAATTGCGCCCCTACAGGCATAAATGAAGAAAATCGGGGACATGATGTCGCATCGTGTCCCCGATTTTCTGAGGCGTGATTCATAGCGCCCGATGTATGCTGTCTGGTTGCGGCTATGCTGCGCTGAGACTCCTTGACTTTTTCTGCTCTCTTCTCTACCATTGGAATTGATGAAGCATAACGTATTATTTATCTGCACCGGCAATTTGTGCAGGTCCCCCATTGCGGAGGGCATCCTGAGACAAAAGCTGGCTGAACGAAAAATCAATTCGGTAGTCTCGTCATCCGCGGGCACCTTTGCGCTGATCGGGCGTCCTGCCGCCGATCTCGCAGTCAAAGTGGCTGCTGAGCAAGGAGTGGACATTTCCGGTCATCGCTCACGCCCGATTACAAAAAAAATTCTTGAGGGGGCCGACATCGTTCTCGGCATGGAGACCGATCATATTGTCGAGGCCGGTGTCGTAGTCAAAGATGGCGGAGGCAAGTACCGCTTGCTGTCCGAGTACGGACCCAAGCGCATACGCGGCCGCGACATTGAAGACCCATATGGTTCGCCCTATGAATATTTTCTTCACACGTACGAAATTATCGAGAAATGCGTGGAGGCCCTGGTCGATGACCTTCAGGACAAATGGGGCTTGATGCGGCAAGACTGCCAACGCAAGCGCCAGTAGCGTGGCTGAATACCCCTTCGATACTCTCCTGTTCATGGCGGCGCGCGACCACGCGCCGCTGCGCGAATATGCAGATTCTTAACGGAGTTGTGGGATAGATTCCTTCCCCCCTTTATTCAAGGAGGGGCGAAGGAGGGTTTATCGGACAACGCTGAATGTAAGCCCTCAAACGCAGAGGCTCCTTTTCACCAATGAAAAACGCAGAGATTGCGGAAATATTCGACAAGATTGCGGATATTCTCGAGTTCAAAGGCGAGATCGTATTCAAGGTGAACTCGTACCGCAAGGCCGCTCGGACGCTCCGAGACACAACCGAAGACGTTGCCGTCATCGCGGCAGGGAACCGGTTGTTGGACATGCCCGGCGTCGGCAAGAGCACTGCCGACAAGATCGTCGAATACCTCGAAACCGGGACGATAAAGAAATATGATGAAGAACGAAAAGGATTATCCGACGAGCTTATCCGGATGCTCCAGATACCCGGAATGGGGCCCAAGACCCTTGCCCTCATTCACTCGAAACTCAAGATAGACACATTCGAGGCTCTCGAGAAGGCGATTCACTCGGGCGAGTTGACCGAGCTTCCCGGCATGGGCGCGAAAAAAGCGGAGAATATTCTGAAGGGCATCGAGTTGCTCCGCGAAGCCGCGAAACGGATACCCATCGGGGTTGCGCTTCCGGTAGCCGAGGACGTTGTGGCGGCGGTTCTCAAGTTTCCGACTGTCAAGCGCGCCGAAGTCGCCGGCAGTCTCAGACGAATGAAGGAAACCATCGGAGATATCGACATCCTGGCCTCATCCCCCGATGCGGTCAAGACCATCGAGGCGTTCACATCGCTCCCGCAGGTGAAAAGAGTGCTCGCCGCCGGAACCACAAAAGCGAGCGTGATTGTCGAAGGGAATAAGCAGATCGATCTTCGCGTCATTGAGGAGAACAGCTTTGGCGCAGCGCTTCAGTACTTCACCGGCTCGAAGGCTCACAACATCAAGCTCAGAGATATCGCCAGAGGCATGGGGCTCAAGGTCAATGAGTACGGCGTCTTTCGCGGGGATGAGAAAGTCGGAGGCAGGGAAGAAGAAGAAATTTACGCCGCCGTCGGCCTGATCTGGATGCCGCCTGAGATCAGGGAGGACAGAGGCGAGATAGAGGCGGCGATGAAGAATGCCCTGCCCGAGCTTGTGACTGTCGGGCAGATAAAAGGCGATATGCACGTGCATTCGGATTTCAGCGACGGCAAAGCTGCCATCGCCCAGCTTGCGGAACGGGCTCAAGAGCTCGGATACAAATACCTTGCCGTCACCGACCATTCGCAATCTCTCAAGATCGCTCACGGTCTGACGCCGGAACGCGTGGAAGAAAAACGCGAGCTGATTCAGAAAATCAATTCCAAACTGAAGGGTCTCACGCTGCTGCTCGGAACTGAGATGGACATACTCTCGGACGGCGCGCTCGACTATCCTGAGAAGCTCCTCGAGAAATTTGACTGGGTCGTCGCCTCCATCCATTCGGGCTTCAAGCAGCCCCGCGAGAAGATCACGCAGCGAATCGTCTCGGCCATGAGGAGCCCTCTCGTCGATTGCATCGCGCATCCCACCGGCAGACTCATCGGCCAGCGTGCCGCTTACGAAGTCGACGTCGAGGAAATCCTCGAGGTTGCAGCGGAAACCAGGACTGCCATTGAGATCAATGCGAACTCTGAACGGCTCGACCTCGACGATGTCGGCTGCAAACGCGCGAAACAACTCGGTGTCATGCTTGCCATCGGGACCGATGCGCACAAGCTCGAGCACATGGACATGTTTCGGCTCGGCGTTGCCGTCGCGCGCCGGGGCTGGCTCGAACCTCCCGACGTTCTGAACACGCTTCCCTTGAAGAAACTCCGCCGAAAACGATGAGGTCGCTTATTCATAAATTGTCCTTGACAAGTAGTGATATTCCGGTCTATAATTGAATCGCAATATCGGGATTAAGCGAAATACCAGAGGTGATACCCGCTTGAATCAAGAACAGATTGTCAGGGTCTTCAAGGCCCTAGCCAATGAAAACAGACTAAGAATCCTTGAGGCAATCATTAGCAGCGACACTCCATGCAAGTTTTGCCCGGAAGACCTGGGCCTGACCGACATGAAACAAGGTTCCATCTGTTGCGTGGATGAGATCGTCGGCCAATTCGACATGGCTCAGTCAACAATATCTCAGCACCTGAAGGAATTGTATGATGCCGGTCTGCTTGAGCGCCACAAGAAAGCGCAATGGGTATATTACACGGTTAGTCGCGCAAGGTTTCAGGAAATAGCCGAATACCTGCGTCAGTTTTCATCGGATTTTGCGCGTAAGAAATGAGATTCTTGTTGGCATGTAGTTCGATAAATAGCTATATTTAAATAGGCCAATAGACTAAGAGCTCATAATTTGGAAGGACAGCATGGGGTTCATCCCCCCTCTTAGCTACTAACACAAAGCGGTCCCCCAGCGGCGAGGTGATACTTCTATGAACTCTCAAGACCCGGATGCTTCAATAAGCATCTCCTATTTCTGCTCGTGCGTTCCGCAGGAAATCATCATGGCTGCCGGTCTCGCGCCGAAACGGATGATTCCCCGCGCGCGACCGTCTGAGGCCGACGCCTATATTCACCCGAACACATGTCCTTACGTGAAGAGCCTTCTCGCGTCGGCTCTCGCAAGCAGGGAATCTAAGACGGCGGGAGTAGTCTTCGCGAACTCGTGCGACGGCATGAGAAGGCTCCACGACATCTGGAGAGAATATGCGAAGACAGTTCCCTCATTGTTCATCGAAGTCCCCAAAAAGAGTGACCCCGATTCAATCGAGTTCTTTGGCTCTGAGTTGCGAAGACTTGCTGATAATGTGGAGACCGAATTCTCGGGATCACGAGTGACTGTGGCGGGCCTCAACGATGCAATCAGGGAGTGCAATCACATTCGTCGTCTGATGGCTGAGGTCTTCAGGCTTCAAAGAGATGCGGACTCTGGCGTCTCCGGCCTGTCGGTCTTCAACTTATGCCTCGAAGGCGCGGAGTCCGGCGGCCCCAGCCTTATGGAAAGATTGCAGAAGTTCGTCTCAGAGCCGAGGGAGAGGGAACCCGGCGGCGACAAGCCGAGAATCCTCCTGACCGGGAATGTTGTTCATCGTCCGGATTTGATTACGCTCGTCGAAGACTTAGGCGGGAGGCTTGTGGCGTTGGATACATGTATCGGGGCTCGACACTATGAGACGCTTGTGGAAGAGAATTCTGCAGATCCCCTGACGGCGCTGGCAAGGCGTTATCTGCAAAAACCCTCATGTGCAAGAATGGAAGGAATCGAGCAACGCTTCCAGTATCTCAAAAGGATGGCAAGTGATTCGGCCGCTGACGGGGTCATCTTCAGCGCCGTGAAGTTCTGCGAACATTATGCATACGAGGCGTCGTTAATGCGCACCACATTCGAGGAAGCAGGAATCCCGTTCCTTTATCTCGAGAACGACTATGAGTGGTCCGGCGTCGAGCAGGCGCGAACGCGGGTTGAAGCCTTCCTCACAATCGTCGGCGGGAGGAGGTCTGAGTAGAATGTTCAAGACAATGCTTGAGATGATGGAGCAACAGACGGCGTCCCTCCTCAGTGAAAGAGAAGACGCGCGGGCGCTGTGGTACAACGAGTGGGCAAGACTTTTCTTGAAAGCATACGAGCCGGGCAAGAAGGTTGTCTACACATCCATCTACGCTTTTCCCATGGAGCTTCTTGCGGCGTTCGACGTTGTTCCGTTTGATTTCGAGATTGCCGGCGCCATGATGGCCACGACTGATCTCGGGGTTCCGACGATGAAGGAGGCCGAGGATAGAGGATATCCGATGGATATATGTTCATTCCATCGCGCGGCTCTCGGCGCTTCCTTTAATGGCTATTTCCCTGATCCTGCGATTCTCCTGACGACTTCATACTATTGCGCCGGAAAGTCGAAGGCGAGCGAAATCCTTTCGCTGTTCCACGGAAAGGAGCATTTTCTTCTGTACGTCCCCGCAGAAATAAATAAGGATTCGATCCGCTACGTGGAAAATCAACTACGTCAAATCGTCAATAAACTGGAAACCATCACAGGACAGAAGCTTGATGAGGACCGACTGAAAGCGGCTGTCCGAAGCGCCAACAGGGCCCGAAGCTCGCGATTGAAATTGCTCGATTTATTGAAACACCGCCCTTGCCCGTGGGGTGGCAACCAACTCATCGGATTCTCGATCAACGGCCTACTGTTTAACGGGACAGAAATCATGGAGAGGCTGAACGAGGCGTTCGCGCGCGAGGCGCAAGAGAGAATCAAGACCGGAAAAGTAAGGCCCGAGAAACACAGGATTTACTGGTTTGCGTGGCTGCCGACATATAAATCCAATCTCTTCGACATACTCAAGGAAAACGGAGTCAGTATTCCGCTTTGCGAAACTTTCAGGGTCTATTGGGATGAGATTGATGAGGACCATCCATTCGAAGGGCTCGCGCTCAAGTGCCTTAAGAACCCGTTTGTGGGACCCGCATCAAGAAGAGTGCAAAGCATTGACAAGATCGTAGACGAATACGGCATCGACGGCACATTGCTCTTTGCGACGCCCGCATGCCGCCAAGCAAACAGCGCATACCGGGTCTTGAAGGATTCACTGGCAAAGTTCGGCATTCCGTTTCTTATGCTCAACATGGACATTGGCGACCCGCGCGGCTATTCCCCCGAGCAGACAAAAACTCGACTGGAAGGCTTCATAGAGCTTATGGATCAGCATGGGTGATTACGGGGACACTTCTACGAGTCTTTGACAGCGGCGGCAAGCGGATATGCGCGTGTGGGGTGTGGAACCTCGTGCCTTGCCGACAGGCCGAAGGCCAGAATCCTAAAAAGCATCGCGCCGCTGCTCCTTGCCTATCATTTCGTCCTATCCACATCTTTTTGTTAATGAATCAGGAGCGCGGCGCGATGTTCATATCGTATGCTTTAGCGGATTTGCACATTTAACAGTGCATTTAGTGTGCCATTCGCGAATAGGCGGATTACAAAGTCAGAATCTCATAAGCGTGACTGAGTGGAAGTCGTTTTCGGTGAGTGGCTGTCGCGCCGGAAAGACTACCTTATTTCTTGTAAGCGGTACAAGAAACTTATTGAAACGACAAGGTGACCGGAGAAGAATCGGGAACACGATGCCGCATCGTGTCCCCGATTCTTGAGAAAACTCTTGACTCGCTCCAGTTCCGGAGAGGAAGCTCCTTTCTCCCGGGACAAGGTCTTCCGACTCTGCTATGCGCGCTCACTAGCACGAAGACTTACACTTGCATGTTCCGCCGGCCTTTTTCGCAACTTTGCGGATTTTCACTTTTCTCACCTCCTTCGCAATAGAGTAGGTGGAATGTTTGTCTTTTTCCCTTAACAAGGCAATCCGTTCGCCCCGCACATTACGGGGTCCTTTCCGAATCTGTCGCCCGCCATCTCAGCCCTGTACCTGCATCCCCCTCTGCACAGTGCAACCATTTCGCAATCACAGCGAAGTTGCTGGAGACTGATTCGCGGAATGTTACGCCACGCGCTTGCCAGCCCGTCGGAGACGCTTCCCGCCGGCGAGTTGGAGTAGAATCCACACTTGGATATCGTGCCGTCGGCCATCACCGCGCACAGGTGAGCTCCGCACGCGAGGTCGCCGTTTTCCTCGGATGAATAATGTGCGCCGCCTCCGAATGCGCGTTCGAGAAGCGGGCCCGTTTGGGCGGGGTTTGCCTCCAATGGGTGGCCTCGGCGCCATCGGCCTGCGTAGGCAGGCACGTCAATGTTCCATTCTCTGGCGCCGAACCCATTTACGATCCGCTCCAGATCATCGAAATCAGCGATGTTATTGGCATGCGCCATCGTGGCGATGGAGACATCGATGCCCCATGTTACAAGGTTTTCGAGTCCGAGCAGCGACCTCTGATAATTCCCGAAACCTCTCAGCGCGTCGTGTGACGGCCCGACGCCGTCAAGGCTCACCTGCGCCTCGTGAGCTCGAAGTCGCTCGACCACGGAAGGGTCTTCAAGAGTTGTCCCGTTCGACAGGATAACTGTCCGGAACGAGTATTGCTCAAATAAGTCGTTGATCTCCCAAAATTGAGGGTGGAGAAGCGGTTCCCCGCCGGATATGAGCAGGCGAAGCCCCTGGAGTTCGTCAAACTCCTTCATGACTTTCGCAATGTGTTCAAACGGCAGATCGAGCGGTTGCGTTTCGCCAAGGAAACAGTGCGCGCATCTGAGGTTGCAGCGCGTAGTTATGTGAAGAAGCAAATACCGAAGCGAAGGGACGGGCGCCCGGCTTGTCTGTTTTTGAGGGGCGTAGTCCGATACATGTGAAAGAACCCGTTCTCTGATGCAATAGCGCAAGAACTCCGTCTCGGCATGTGCGACCTCGGCCCCGTTTATCTTGACAGGCAGGCTTCGGACAAACTGGAGAGCTTCGTCGTCAAGCTCATACAGCTCATCACGAACGCGATCATAGACGCACGGCTTCTCGAGCAGCCTCAGCGAACAACTCGGGCTAAGCGCCAGATAAGTCGGATCGGACTGCATTCACAATCTCCTCGACGCTCACAAGCTCCTTATCGAGCAAAAGCTTGATAAGATAGAATCCGCCGCATGCGATGTCTTCATCTTCGCCTTCTTTATAGAAGCTGCAATCTCTGCAGATGAATTCGGTCAGCCCGCGCTGTGTCTTCAGATAGTCGGGACTGCCCAGAAACTTCCGGCAATTCAAGAGCATATTCGGGAATGGCATGGTTCAGGTCTCCCCCCCCATCATTTTCCGCGAATTCGGAGATACGCAATCTTTAATCTAACATTGATATTGGGAAGTGGCAATAGGGAGAAAGAGACGGCTTGCAGTTGTGTTTCCTGGGTGGCGTTTTGCATGAAAATTGGAAGGGCGCAATGAATTGCTCCCCTACGACGACAAATTAAAAGATTCCGTAGGGGCGCGATTCATCGCGCCCGATCCGCTGTCTGGCCGCAACGCCGGCAAACCAATCTTACTTTAACTGCTCTCTCGTATACTCAAGAATGCGTCTCGCAATGATGAGCATGTTGATCTGGCCCGTGCCTTCAAATAAATCATTGATTTTGCCGTCGCGCATCCATTTCTCAAGCAGAAGCTCGCGCGAATACCCGAGCGGACCCATGAGCTCGACCGCCTTCTGGGTCACGAGCGTAATGGCCAGACCTGCCTTCGCTTTGGCCATTGAGGCTTCGAGATTGTTGCGCATCCTGCGGTCCATCATCCAGCATGCGCGCCAAGTGAGCAGGCGGGCCGCCTGGAGGTTGGCCTCCATCTGCTGCACGTCGCGCTCGACGGCGGTCATCCGATACGGTGAGATGCCATACCGAATCTGAACGCCCTGTTTCTCAAATTCCTCCTTCACGAAATCGATGGCCGCACGCCCGATGCCGATGGCGCTTGCGGCCACCATTGGACGCGTGGCGTCGAACGTGGCCATTACACCCTTGAAACCCGAGGTGCTGTCCTTCTTTTGCACCTCGGAACTCCCTAGGATGTTGTCGAGCGGGATACGGCAGTCCTCGAACACAATCGTGCACGTGTCCGATGCGCGAATACCGAGCTTCTTTTCGAGCTTGGTGACCGTCATGCCCGGAGTCCCGTGCTCGACGATGAAACTCTTGATGCCGGCGCGTCCGGCGGACCTGTCGAGCGTCGCCCATACAACGACAAAACCCTCAGAATCCTGGACGGCAGCTTTCCCGCTGGTCACGAAGATTTTTTCTCCGTTCAGCACCCAGTGGTCACCATCGCGGGCGGCAGTCGCAGTAATTGCGGCAGTGTCCGAGCCTGCGTTCGCTTCCGTGATCGCCATTGCGCCCCATTTGGGCTCACCCTCGGTGAAACGCCTGAGGAAACGCTCCTTCTGATCGGATGTTCCCACGGCCTCGACTGCTGCCACGCCGAGCCCCCCCGGAATACAGAGGTAGAGCCCGCAGTCGCCCCACGAAAGCTCCTCAATCACGTTCGCAAACATGACCGAGTTCTCGGCGGGCTTCTCCGGCTTGCCCTCCTGCTTCGGCTTTGTGCTCGCCTCGAAGCGCGCGCGATTCCTCCGCTTCGAGTCTTCCCACATCATGTTTATGAAATCCAGCGGTTTCTGGTGCTCCTCTTCATCGTATTTGCGAGCGGCCGGACGCATCATATTCTCGGCCAGCATATGGACCATATTCTTCATATTCGCGATGTTTTCTGAAATCTCGAAATCAATCATCGTGGAGTATCCTCCCGGTTTAGATGGTGACGAGTCCATCGAATGTGGCGAAACCGCGTCCGTTGCGAAGCCAGAGTTCGACCGGATGCTCTCTTATGTAGCCGTGCCCTCCGAGGACCTGCACGGCGCGGTCGGTTATCATGAGAACTTTCTCGGCAGCGTACTGCTTGGCAAGATACGCTTCGCGATCCGACTCAAGCCCCTTGTCGAGTCTCCATGCGGCTTCCCACGTGAGCAGCCGTGTAGCATCCACTTCGATTGCCATTTCCGCAAGCATGAAGGCGATCGCCTGCCGCGAGGCGATTGGCTCGCCGAAGGCCACGCGCTCTTTTGCATAGTCGCGGGCATACTCGAACGCGGCTTTGGAAACGCCCACTGCCATCGCTGCAAGTCCCACAAAACTGTAATTCAGGAGCTTTGAAACGTTGCAGCCGGCCTCTCCTCCCAGTCTGCTTTCCTTCGGAACCCGGCAATCCTTGAAGATGACCTTGCGGGTGTCGAGAGCTTTGAGGCCCATATTCTTCTCTCGCTCGCTGATCTCCATACCCGCCGTTCCCTTGTCGACAAGGAAAGCCTGCACACCTTTTGCGTCCGCCGAGGCATCGGTCTGCGCATAAACAAGGATAACTTCGGCGTCGGCTGCCAGGGGCACGAGGCACTTCTCGCCGTTTATCACGTAGCTTCCGCCTTCGGCTGCGGCCTTTGTCTGCATCGAAGGAAGGTCAAAGTCAATTCGAGGTTCCATAAACGCAGCGGAGGCCGGTTTGAAACTTTCCTCGCAGAAAAGTGGGAGATACTTCTGCTTTTGGTCTTCAGTCCCGAATTCGATCAGGGGGTATACGACACTGGCCGGACAGAGCATGCAAACCGCCAGCGAGAAATCCCCGTAAGCAAGCTCCTCGGCCAGGATGGCGCCGGTCACTGCCGAGCGAGGCTCGCCCACGCCGCCGTATGCTTCAGGGACATTGTTCGGGATCAAGAATAACTCCCATGCCTTGCTGATGAACTCAGGTGGTATCTTGCCCCCTTCATCACATTCACGATAAATTGGTCGCATCTCGTTAAGCGCGAATTTCCTGACCGTTTCGTAGATCATTCGCTGATCATCGCTAAGCTCGAAAGATAGCATCTTCGCCTCCCTTGCGCCGTCGAATGGCTTTGATAGGTGTCATAAACCTGAACGATTTCCTGGACATCAATGCCCGGGCGGCAGTATTCTCTTATGACGGAATAGTCGCCCTTTCTTGACTCTCCTTTCTCCTTCCCCTTGGATTCTTCTTCATTCTCCTCACACGGGCGGCAAACTCGTTGCGCATGGCCTTTCGGCGCATCCACAAGAACAAGCTCAGAAAAATGTCTTCACCCGTATTATTGAAAAGACTCTCTGCGTCCCGGGGGTCGAGGCCCTTGAGGATTCTCTTGAAAACCTGAGACATTTCCTTTCGCGCGAGCCGACGCGCGGCATCAACATAGATTGAGAGCGCTTCGGTGGGCCATCCCCTTGCAGGAGTGAACCCGCGCTCACCCATGCGCGACAGTATTCTCAGAATCTCGACGTCCTCCACACGATAGGTGCGGCGTCCATTTTTGACCTCCGGCGTGAGCACGCCTAGTTGCTCGAGCCGTTGCATGGTCCGCTCCTTGAAACCGAATTCCCGGCCGGCTTCGGCCCGCGACATCACATGCGCGGGGGCCGCGCTCATCAGCCATCCGGCATATTGCGCGCTGATGACGAGAATATTCTTGAGCATGCCGCTGTCCTGAACGGAATCGAGCAATCGTTTGATGCGCCCCAGCGGCAGAAAGGCTTTTTCCTGAAAATCCGATATCAGTCTGATTCGCTCGACGCAGCTTTCGTCGTAGAAAGCCATCGTTCGATTGATTCTCACGGGAGGTGGCAGGAGGCCCTGCGCAACATAAAAATGGATTTTCGACCTGCTGACGCCCGCATGATCTGCAAGTTCTTTGATCTTCATCCGCCCTGTAATCTCGGCGTTTTTCATGGCGGGTCAGCAAACTCTCCTGGTCATACTCGTGGTGACGAACAATACCAAGCGGGGAGACAAACCGGAGAACTATTAAGTGCCACTTGATAGTTGATTCTATAAAGAGAGGTTTCGTCTTGTCAAGCAAAATCTTCCGGACGGGCGGGACGTGTCCGTCCAAATCAACGTCTGAAATGCCGAAATCAATTACGGGGATGGATGAGGTAGTGGGAAACCATTCTTGCCAGTTCTTGCACTAATTCGTCTCCGTTGAATGCGGCTTGCGAAAAAATCACTTGATGCACGCAGGCTTCAACGGCCTCGTCGATTACGAAAGCGGCGATCGGAATATTGGATACGGTGATTTCTGACCTGTGTTCCTCGAGCAATCGCTCCAGAGGCGCTCGAACACGCCGGCGGATTTCATCTCGGATTTCCCGGAATGCGGGGTCTTTCATGGCTACTTGGGCAAACGCGCGCCTGATGCCGGGATCGACTTTGTGGCTCTCGTACGCCGTTCGAACGAGTGACTGAATAGCGGTTTGTATGTCCGCTGTCCGCCATCTCTCCGGGGCCAATTCAGCAACGAGTGTTTCCACCACCCGCGTGGAATACTCGCGATAGATTTCCAAGAATATGTCTCTCTTGTCGCGAAAATACTTGTAGAATATTCCGACTGAAACCCGCGCTTTTCTCGAGATCTGGTTTGTCGTCGTGGTGTCGTAGCCTTGTTCCGAGAATAATTGCGTTGCGGCGCGCACAAGATGCTCCCGTGTGCGCCACCCGCGTTTCTGCTTCGGTTTTTCGACCTGTGGCCGACTACTCCTGATGCTCATGAGCAAACACTCCCTGTTCTCTCCCAATCCCGTTTCTATGTTACATAAAAGGGTTGTGCGTGTCAATAGAACATGAGCATGACATCATATTCTTTTTTCTGTTTTTCTATTGACAAGCTTGAACTAGCGTGATAGAATGCATAAAAATGAACTTGATATCATGTTCTATCGGGGTTTGTCTTGTCTCAGGTCACCGAGACCCTGTGGCTATGGCAAATAGACGGCCTATCATCGAGCGCATATCTGCTTGTTCAAAGGGAGAATGGCCATGAAACAAGAAACTATTGAGACAGATGTCCTCATCATTGGCGGGGGAGGGGCAGGTTTCAGGGCCGCGATCGGCGCCAGAGAAAAAGGCGCAGAGGTTGTCCTGCTGAGCAAGGGTCCCCTTGCCCGATGCGGCGCCACACCGATGGCGGGCGCCGACTTCACCGTCGACGGGCTGAGTCTCAGTCAGATGGGTTTTGATGGTGAGCCAAGGGACAGCAAAGAAACCTTCTTCAGCGACATCGTTCATCAAGGCTACTACATGAACAACCAGAAACTCGTCGAGCAGTATGTGCGCGCGGCCCCCGACCGACTCAAAGAGTTGATTGCCTGGGGTATTAAGATCATCCATTCCGAGGAACGGGCAATCTTCACGAGCGGTGTGAGCATAATGGACGCGCTTCTCCGAAGAGCCAGGTCCATCGGTGTTCGGATGGCTGAGGATGTCATGCTCCTTGATCTTGTCACGGGTGGCGGAAAGATCGAAGGAGCCCTTGCGCTGGATATCAAGAGCGGCGAATTCATCCGCTTCAAAACCAAGGCAGTCGTGATGGCGACGGGCGGCTGGCACAAAGCCTTTTGGCCCAACACGGGCATGCGCGACCTTTCGGGCGAAGGCGTTGTCATTGCCCATCGCGCCGGCGCGGATATCGGAAATATGGAGTTCATAACTTTCGCCTGCAATGTTCTTCTGAGTCCGATGAAGTGGCTCGGCAGCATCGCAACGTACATGCTTCATACAACTGTTGGCGGAGAGCTCACCAATCAGCGCGGGGAGGCTTTTCTTGACAAATATGATCCATACGTGGTTCAGAAGGGCACGACCATGGAATGGAACAAGAGTTTCATTTCTTTCGCCGCGACAAAAGAGGTTCGTGAGGGAAGGGGATCGCCCAACGGCGGAATCTGCTACGGCCGGGGGCGGGCGGATTGGGAACCGTTTGAGTTCGTTGCCGGGATACTGTTTCCAAACTGGAAATACAAAGGCCTCGATCTTTCCGAACTTGGCGAGAAGCTCAAGAGCGGCGAAACGGTCGAAGTCGGTTCTCTTGTGGAGTATTTCGATGGTGGCATCGTCGTAAACGAGCGTTTTGAGACAGCGGTTCCAGGCCTGTATGCCGCCGGTGAGTGCGCCCTTGGACCGTTTGGTTCGAACCGGATCGCCGCCGCGATCACGGAGATGCTGGTTCATGGCGCCGATGCAGGCGAGAACGCAGCGGCCTATGCCGCCGCAGCAGACGCGCGAAAAACGGATGCAGCGGCCTTTGACGAAAAAGAAGAGGCGGCGCTGCGTCCGCTGGTCCGCCCGAAGGGCCTGCGCCCGGCGCAAGTAAGAAGATGCATCCAGGAGAAGGCGCACAAACATCTCGGCCCGATACGCAACGGGCGGGAATTGCAGGCCTTCGTTGATTTCGTGTCAGCCATTAAGAGAGATGAGTTGCCGCAGACGGCGACCTCATCGAAAGGCCGCATGTATAATAAGGAATGGGTGGACGCGTTGGAGCTCGAAAGCATTGTCCACCTGCTCGAGGCGGCGGCAAGGAGCGCACTGTTCAGAACCGAGAGCCGCGGCGTTCACTATCGCGAAGACCATCCGTATACTGACAACGACAATTGGCTCTATGAGAGTCTCGTGAAGATGTCCGGCGATGATTTCGAGATCACGAAGCGGCCCGTCACATGCACGACGATAACGCCGCCTCGCGGAGTTGTGTCGTATTTGGATATGATGAAGAAAATGATGGAAGCCCATTCCGACGTCGGCGGGCATCACTGAGAAGAAGGCAAAAGGGCGGAGGGTCGCTAATGCAATAAATATGTGTCATTCTGAGCGAAGCGAAGAATCTCTGCTTCCAGTTCCGGAGGTGCAGGAAAATGATGAGATTCTTCGTCGCTCCGCTTCTCAGAATGACAATTCTTGAAAAGCCATCAGATGGAATATTGTCTCGGCAACAAGCACAAAAGAGACGGAAAGATGGAAAAGAACCGGACCACACCAAGAGAAAAGAATATGACTCAGAAAAAGATAACAGTCAAGGTATTCAGATTCGATCCGTCGGTTGATACAGAACCCCATTATGCGACGTACGAAGTGCCATTCAGCAATGGGATGAGCGTCATGAATGCGCTCGACTACATCTATCAGAATCTCGACGGCACTCTCGCCTACTACGACCACGCGGGATGCTCGCTGGGAATATGCGCTCGCTGTACAGGCAAGATCAATGGCAAGGCCGGCCTGTTCTGCCAGACTCCCGTTGAAGGAGATACCTGCCTGGAACCGCTTTCCTTGTCGAAAGTGGTTAAGGATTTGGTGGCGACAAGAAGAGGGGAAAGTGTCGAGGATTGAGATCATCGGAGTGTTCCGCAAACTCAGTGTTTACTCGCGGGCTCTGTACTACTCACGTTCAGAATCGTGAATTCTTGTCGCGATTCTCATAACACATCATATGAAACTTATATGGGCGCAATGAATTGCGCCCCTGGAGGCATGAATGAAGAAAATCGGGGACACGATGTCGCATCGTGTCCCCGATTTTCCGAGACGCGACTTATTGCGCCCGACATGGCAATTTGGGTGCAGCTTTGCCGCGCTGTGATTCGACAAGTGTACCGATAACCCGTTGGAGAAAAAAGGAGAAGGTGTAGATGCACAAGAAAATAGGTGTTTTAGGAGGAATGAGTGCGGAATCGACGGTGACCTACTATCAATACATCACCCGCAAATACACGGAGGAGTTTGGCGATTGCGGCTATCCCGAAATAGTAGTTTACAGCGTGAGTTTCCAGAGATATGTCGACTGGCAGCGCTTGGGACAGTTCGAGAAGATAGCAGGCGACATGATCCACGCGGCAAGGACGCTCGAGCTCGCGGGCGCGGAGGTCGCCCTGATAGCGACAAACACGATGCACCTTTTGTTCGACCAGGTTCAAGCTGCGGTGAGAATTCCGTTCCTTCATATCGTCGATGCGACTGCCGAGGCAATCAGGAAACGCAATCTGTCGAAGGTCGGCCTTTTGGGAACTAAACTCACCATGAACGCGCCTTTCTACGGAGAACGTCTCTCGGCAAACGGTGTCGCCATGCTCGTTCCCGACTCTTCCGAACAAGAGGAAATCAACCGCGTGATATATGAAGAGTTGGTCCGGGGCTTGCTCCTGGAATCATCTCGAAGAAGGTTTGCAGAGATCATAGCGAGGTTGCGGACGCGCGGTGCTGAAGGAATCATCATGGGGTGTACCGAAATCCCCTTGCTCCTGTCAGAAAAGGATTCCTCGCTCCCATTGTTTGATACCGCCACTATTCACGCCGAAAAGGCTCTGCGATATGCTATTTCTGAGAAAGGATAAAAGAGAGTGTCCCCCTTCTGTATATGTGCGAAGTCATTCGCAATATCTGAGCGAGAAAAGGCCGGAAATACCATGCGAATGAATTCGCACCTGCAATGGTCTTACCCGAATATTGAAAACAAAACTCCGCGAAACTGAACGAAGCCTTTAAGAAACGGTGAGAACATGAGCAAAGAGAATGAAATGGACGAATTGGAAAGAGAGCAAAGAGAAGGAATGGACTGGGAAACACTTGGGAAGGCCATGTCGGAAAGGCAGGAGGCGGGGACAACGTACATCACCCCGCTCGCCGGTCTCTTTGGCCAGTTTTTCGCCATCACAACTAAGATTCTTATTGAAAAGTTTGGACCGGCAGAAGGCGAGGCGCTCATTAAGGAAGTGGTAGAGAGATTCGCGGAGGAGAGAGGCAGGCGTATTGCCGGGAAAGTGAGAGCGCTGGGGAAGCCTCTTACCCTGAAGAACTTTTTCGTTCACAACGACCTGGACTCGGCCGGAGTAACCAGTGACGTTGTCGCTGACATCGAGGACGGAGACCTTCTGTTGAATATCAGTTCCTGCAACATTTGCAGAGGCTCGCAGGAGTGGGGTCTTCGAGAATATGCCCACCGCTATTGCAGGTATGTCGATGTTGCAATACTCAGAGCATACAATCCGGAAATCAAACTGCAGGTTTCGAAGACCCTTACCGGCGGAGACGAGGCTTGCTGTTTCAGATACAGCGTAAGAAAATAGCAGGCCGCAAGTGAAGGCTGTGTGAATGAAATAACTACGCGGCGAGATAACTGGATTTTCACGGATGGCTATGTTATAATTCGCTTTGGTTGTTACAATCTCTTACATTTGTAACCCTTCCTCATCGGGCTGGGTGCTAGGGGTGGCGCCCAGCCTTCTTTCCTTTTGGTCCACGTCAGAAATAATGCGAAATGCGCCGCAGCCCCAAACTTATGCGTCTCTGAATTCCGCTCACAAGTTCTTCGTTCTCGACGGGAATCCGCAACGGCAAGAAAGATAATGCTCTCACTTTGAATTCCGGTTCCTCTTTGTATATGAAGTACGGCCGCACAATTCGGATCAGAGGCGGAAGAAACAATAGCGTTCCGGCGGCGCAGGTCAGCATCGTGAGAGCAATGAGCCAACCGAAGTCACGAAGCGCCTGAAACCGCGAACCGAGAAAAATGAGAAATCCGCACGACACCGAGACCGTATTGAAAACAATTCCCTTTCCGGCGGTCATAAGCGTGTTGCGGACCGCTTGCTCCTCGCAGCCGGTCCGTTGATATTCCTCCCGGAATCTGTGAATATAGTGGACTGCAAAGTCAACGCCGACGCCGACGGCGATACCCGTAGTCATTGCCGTTGCTATATTCAACCGCATCCCCGTCAGCCCCATGACGCCAAAGGTATAAACTGTCGAGACACACAGAGGTATTATGCTCAGTAGTCCTCCGCTGAATGAGCGGAAATAGAGCGTACACACCAGCCAGACTATGACAACCGAGCAGATAATGTTGAGTATCTTGCCCGTTACGATATACCGATCCTGGCCGATAAGAATCATTGCGCGTCCTCCAAACTCGACGCGCGCCGCGCCCCCGAAGATCTCAGATGCCTTTTCTCTCAATCTTTGGTATAAGGTTTGATGTTCGGCGTCGTCATACGTGTTGAGCATGATGATCATCTTCGCCCGCTGGTAATCGTAATCAACGATATCCTCGAAGTCGGATGGGTCCCCGGACATGCTGTAGAGCAGCAGGTACTGCGCGGCCTGAGCTTTGTCCACAGGCAGTCCCATAGTGTCCCCTTCAGACTCGCCTAATGCAGAATCCAATCTCCGCATAATGTCAACGAAAGAGGTGGCATAGCCCACGTGTTCCTGCGCTTTTGCGAATTCCTGGAATTCGTCCATCTTCCGCAGCAATGACGGCTCAATGATTCCCTCGCGCTCATCGGCCTCGACCATGAGGTTGAAACATGTGGAACCGCCAAGTTTCCGGTTAAATACGTCGAGTGATTTCCGCGTCGGATGCCCCTCGGGGAAGAACTTCGCGGGCTCGAGTCCCACCTTGAGGCGCGTCGTCGCCACAATCGCCAACACAAACCCGACAGCGGCAGCGAACGCATATGTCTTCCCGCGCTTCTGGACTCGTTCGTAGAGGTTGACGATGAGCCAGTCCGCAAGCCTCGATCTTCTTGCCCGTCCCGCTCTCACGGATCCGAAAGGGATCAGCGCGAAGGCCGCCGGAATGAATACCAGCGAAGAGATGAGTCCAAACGTGATGGCGAAGGCAAGAATCAGACCGAAATCGTGAATGGACCGAATCTTGAAAGTAACGAGAGAACCGAACCCGATTGCCGACGTCAGGGCGGAGATTGCAACGGGTCCGGACACCGTGCCCAGTGCGCCCCGAAGGCAATGCGGCCGGCCGGCGCCTTTCGCGAGTTCATGACCGAATGCGTTCACGACATGTATGCCGTATGCGCTCACCACGGCCACGATAACCACTGGCAAGATGCTCCCGACAACGGTAACAGGCATTCCCGTATATCCCATCAGACCAAGTGTCGCCGCAACTGTTGCCAGAACAGCGACAGACGGAACAACCACACTGTCTATCCTCCGAAAAGCCGGGATCAGTATTCCGACAACGAGGAGAAGGGAAATGGGGAACAGAATAGCTACGTCTTTTCTCATGGAACTGGTCACCTCATAATCGACCAGTGTGTCGCCGGTCACGAATATCCGTTCAGGGCCGGAATACCTATCTGCTATGGCGCGCATCTGTTTATGAAGTTTCGCCACATTGTGGCCCGGAACCAGGCTTGCCCGGAGAGCGACGGCAGTTCCATCGCTGGACACGAGTCGGCCGCACGACATGAAGTTGCTCTCTGTCAATTCCCGGACTCTCAGCGCTTCTTCATCCGTGAGCGGCGCTTCCTCGAAAAAAGGAGCGACATCGAGCCCGCTTTCCTCACTCCGAATATTCTTGACTGTGCAAAGCGATTTGACACTCCCCGGAATGACTCCTTGAACACCCTCGACCTCTCGCGTGATCGCAAGCAGTTTTGTCAGGGTTTTTCGGTTGTAGATTCCTTCATCGTTCACTAGCGCCATCATTAGGAGATCGCGTTCGCCAAAGATTTCCTCAAATCGACGATTTGTCCGAAGGATGGGATCATCTTCCGGCAAATCTCTCTCGAACTGGTTGACGAACTGTACTCTCACGATTCCGAGTGAGAGAACCAGAGTGGCGAGCACAAACGCGACTACAGCAATCTTAGGGTGTCGGAGTATTCGGTCCGGAATGGCTAGCGTTGCCAGACTGTTGCCTATTTGCCGCCGGTTGAACTGCCTTTTCGCAGGGCCGACCATGCTTGTCTCCTTTGAATGAATATTCATTCATATATGTGCCAAAAAAAATTGCCCAACAATCCCTCTAATGCAGCCCGCGCCTGAGCACGCGCTCAACCGTCTCTTTCCCTTCTTCCAGTGAAATATCGTATCTGTGCTTGACTTCGGGTAGCCTGTCGCTCAGAACCCAGATATGAAGCAAATTTTCCAGGCTGCCTAACAATGTCCACGCCACTACCCGGGCATCTACATCCGACCGATATATCCCCCGTTTCTGTCCGTCATGAATAACATCAGTTATGATCTCCAGAAACTCCAATACCGACGAGATCGCCGTGCTCGAGAAGAACTTGCTGCTCTGACGCAACTCAATGGTCACCACCTCGGCAAACTCCCTGTCGTTTTTCATTGCCGAAATCGAGGAGCTCAGGATGATGGAAAGTCTTTGGTCCGGGTCATCGACGCCCTGCAATGCGCTTATCAATGTGCGATTGAGCTCGCCGATTCGCTCGTTGAAAATCGAGATCAGGATATCATCTTTGTTCTTGAAGTAGTTGTATATGGTTCCGACGGCGATGTTTGCCTTGTTTGCTATCTCGAGGGCTTTTGCCTTGTAAAATCCTGTCTTTGCGAAAACCTTGGTTGCCGCCTCGAGGATCGATTCTCGTATTGCCACTGATTTCTGTTTGGCCATATTACCTTAATGAATGAGCATTCATTCATTTGTAATTATACGTAGTAATTGTTCCTTTGTCAACTCTAACCGGTATTCTGCCAAATGTCTCACTTGCAGAAAAATTCGGATTTCCCAGAAGAAGAATGTCCTCAACCCGGTCGGGGATGGGAATCCGGCTCTACTCCGCCCAGGACATCGTGGTAATACGCTGCTACCCCTGCTCGTCCAGCTTGACGCGCGTGCTTATGAAAACATGATCGACCTCGATTGAGTATGCGAGGCCGGCTTGCTGACAGATGTCGGCAATAATCGTGCGCAGAGATCGAGGCTGATCGGTTCGGATGCTTATTTTTGGATTGAGCGTTTTGCTGGGTCTATAAAAAATGGTCTGGTCCACGATTATGTTCACGTCGGTCAGAGACGTAAGCAATTTCGCAACTTCTCGTATATCCTGATTCGAGAAATCCACTCCCACAGCTTCGTTTAACTTCTGATAGAATGCGTCTTGCGCTTCGCCCTTTTCTCTGTTTCTATCGATTGCCTTCTTGCACGTATCTATCGATTCGTCCACCATATGATCGATCCCGTGCGGGCGCTCGTTCGCGAGGTTCGGATAATCTTTCCAGATTCTTTCGTATCCACGAAGGGCCTCCCTGTATTTTCGAAGCGCCAAAGCGTAATTCTTTTCGTCGAGCGCCTTTGCAGCCTCCTCCTCGATGGGTTTTACCTCGTGCAGAAACACGTATAAGGCCGATTTCTGAATCTCGAATGCCCGGGCATTAGGTGTGATGGCTGCAAACATCGCGCAAAGGGGGATAAGCAAAGCTGCGATCTTCATCGGGGTCCTCCAAACAGCAGATTCCGAATTGATCCCACCGCCGCATCCGCAACATGGCCCAGCCCGTGTTTGCCGAATTCGATCAGTCTCAGCGGATTCGCAACTACTTCGACACGTCCGGCCTTGACTGCCTCGAGTATCGAGTCGGGGTCTTTTTCGGCGTCGACCAGGGAATAGGCCGCGCCGAATTTCTCAAGATGGTGACAATCCGAAGTGCAGAGAAGCGGCAGCCCGTATTTTGCTGCGACTCGAACCGCAAACGCATTGAAATTTATGCGGCTATGGTAGAACCATGAATACTCGATTGCATCGAAGACGTCTATGTTTTTCCGCACAAGCCACATAAGGGAGGCAAAGTCGGGGAAATAGGGGTGCGGGGCAACTACCATGTTGAAAGGGGTTCGGAGGCGTCTGATGTCATTGAAAGTACGGGCGTTGAGGATATCGTCGTGCGCGTTCACTATCAGCACATGTTTTCCTTGGATAGTCTTTTCGATGCCCGGAATGAGCACGACGCCGCGCTCACGCGCATAATCCCGCAAATGGTCGTCGAAAGATATTCCATTGTGGTTCGTGATGCTTATAGCGTCGAAGCCCAGATGATGAGCCTTGTCGAGAAGCTCGTGGCTTGTGTGCTCGATAAGCTCTTGTGGATCATCTGCGGTATGAGTGTGGAGGTCGATTTTTAGGAGATCTTTGCGCATCGTTGATTCGATTTTAGTGATATCCGCCGGTTTTGTCAATCGAGCACGTTGACTTTTATAATTCGCAGAAATATAATTGCATTTGAAACTGGCTACATGGAGGCGTCGATGTTCGAAGTCGGTCAGACGGTTGAGAATCAATATCTCGTCCTGGAGAGATACCGTGGCAGGCGGTGGACTCTCTACACCGTGCTCGATCGCATCTCGGAGAACGTCTTTACCGTGAAGAGGCCTTCGGAAAGCCTCAGATCCGACGCTTTCTCTGCCGCTCTTTTCAGGGAGAGGGCGAAGACCTGGATAAACGTCGGGGAATGCGACGAGATTGCCAAAGCATACCTGATCAAGGATTTCGATGGAATCCCCCATCTTTTTGTCGAGTATATTGACGGCCCCACTCTTGCGGACGTCCTGAATTTGAGTCCGGGCAAGCCGCTGCCCGTTAATCAGATTATCGGCCTCATGAAAGAACTCGCCAACGGCATGCGATTCCTTCATACAGCGAGGCTTCCCGGGGAATCGATCGGTGTGATTCATGGCGTGTTAACTCCTCGTAATATTCTTACGATTGCGGGAAATATCAAGATAACGGACGTCGGCCTTTCCATATCCATGCAACAACGTGCAGATGCAAGCGCCGGATCCCTACCTGACAGGATTCATTACATGGCGCCGGAACAAATCGAGGACCCGCAAAGAGCCGACCGGCTGACCGATATTTACTCCTTCGGCGCTGTCATGTATGAGGCCGCAACCGGCGCTCCGCCGACGATAAACGTACGACGCGGAGACCCGTTGATCGAAGCTGTGCGGCTCGATCCAGTTTCTCCGAGTTTGAGAAATCGATCGTGTCCGCAATGGTTGGAGGAAACCATTCTCAAGTGCATGGCCCGGAAGCCCGAGAACCGGTTTCAAAGTATTGACCAGATCATCTCGCTGGTGAATGACCTTGCAGGAAATGAAGGGATTCCGCAGGTCTCCCCGGATGACAAGGGCGAATCAGAGGAGGCCTCGAGGGTGGCCCGCGTGCGGGGCGTGGCCAAGAAGGAATCGCGTCGTCTCGACCACTACTATCTCGGAGTCGAGCATGTCATGATAGGTCTGCTCAATGAAGAAGAGAGCGTTGTAGTAAGTTGTCTGGGCGACATGGTGACTGCCGATCAGGTGCTTGAGAAGATGCTCTCGCGCCTCCCCAAAGGCGAAGGCCCCTGGTATTGGGACGGAATTCGAAAGACTCCCCGTTATGAGCGCGTAATGAAGCTCGCCCGAAAAATAAGACGCGCATATTCACCCAGTGACCGGATGCTTCCGCAGCACCTTCTCCTCGCAATACTGGAGGAAGGACGGAGCATCCCGGTTCGCGTTCTGCGCGAGTTGGGAGTTGACGTGGGGACCGTGGCCGAAAACCTCAAGCGAGAGATAATGCGAAGGCGTCCCGCAATCGTCGTCCCCGACTCGGGAATTCCCGGCGCGCGCTTCGCCGGCGTGGTTCCATGCACGACCGATGTCCCCTATTGTGTCCCGTTTGTCGGCCGCAGATCCGAATTAGAGAGGACACGGGACTTGCTCCTGAATGACAGGAAAGGGGTCTTGCTTGTAGGTGATGCCGGAGTGGGAAAAACGGCGCTCGTGCATGAGTTGGCATGTGTCGCGTCAGACGGCGCGCCTGCTCTCGAACCGGGACTCACCGGCATTTTTCAACTCCGACTCGCCGCCTTGCTCGCCGGCTCGGCCGATGGAGAGCAGGCGCTCAGTTACCTGGGTGAAATGCTTGACGGCATCGTCGGCGCGCATGCGATTCTACTGATTGAGGATATCCCGACGCTTCTCGGCCTCGATATCAAGATGCCTGCCCGGGGCGCTGCAGAAATTCTAGGTGACTACATTTTATCGAAGGGACTATTGGTCGTCGCAAGCGCCCTGCCCTCAGGATATGCCTTCTGCGAATCCAATTATCCGGAATTGGTGGCGCGCCTCGAGATAGTTAACCTGCGCGAGCCCTCGTTCGAGGAAATGCTTGAGATGCTGGCGGCGGCGAAAAGAAGGTTTGAGCTCGAGCACTCAGTCAACATCTCCGATGACGCGCTTGCGGCGGTTCTGAGAGCTTCAGAAATATTTGTGTCAGGAAGCGCTCTTCCCGGAAAAGCATTTGAGCTTCTCGATCGCATCTGCGCCGCGCGGGCATGCACAAGAGCCTCCGGAGGAGCGCTTGAACAGGAAACAATCACCGCCGCGTGCGTTGAAGGCGCGTTCTCCGACGGCGACAAGCAAGCGTCTCAAAATGAAGATTGGGTGCTGAATACATGAAGGCGCCCGAAATAAACAGAGCCCATAGAGCAAAAGAACCTGTCTCCGGAAAATTCGTCATCGAGGTCATGAATGGTCCTGAAGACGGGCGAACTACGGTTTGCGACCAAATGCCGATCACCATCGGGAGAGCAACAGACAACGCTGTGCATCTTCCGTATGATCATCTCATCTCCCGACACCACGCTCGACTTGTTGAGGCGGAGGGCAAGATGATGGTCTGCGACCTCAAGAGCACTAATGGCACATTCGTCGGAAGCAGGCGCGTCCACGGCAAAATTGTCATAGAGCGCGGGAAGCTCTTCCGTGTGGGCGCCACTCTGCTCTGCATGAGATCGGGTGAGGCTGAGTCCACGGACAAGTGATAGGGTGTGACGCGCATGGGGACTAAGGACCACGGCGCCGGCGGACGAGATCATGTTAGGCCGCGGAGAAAACTGCCCTGTGTCAACCATCCGAAAACTCCCGCCGCAGCTCGCTGCCAGGTTTGCGGGAATCCGATATGCTCTCAGTGTCTCACTTCGTACGAGGGCGCGCAGATTTGCAGCAGCCAATGCTGGAACGCGAGGGTAACGAGCGAATCCGCTACGGCAGCCACTGAGGAAAAGGCGCGCCGCAGAAAGAAGGAGAAAGTTGCGGATCGCGCGGTGACCATAGTATTGTTGAGCGCATTCATTATCATAGTGGCCGTCGCCGGGATTTTCGCTTACGTCAAGCTCTCGAATCATGCCGGAGAGAAGATTTGGGAGTACTCCGATTCAGCCGGATACCTTTCTTTTTCCATTCAGCCGGATTCAAACACACTCTTTCTCCTGTCAAGGGACAAGCTCGAGGCAATCCACTCGCTTACGGGCAGAAGTACGTGGAGCGTCAAACTGCCCGAGAGGGTGAGCTCACCGAGAATATTCATAATTGATGATGATCGATGCCTACTGAGTCTCAAGAACAAGGTGCTCTTGTGCGGTTCGGCTCAGGCCACTCCCATGTGGGTGTATTCGGCCCCTCAACCTTTCATGTCCGCCCGGCCGGTTTTCTTTGATAACCGTCTCTATTCGGCAAGCTCCGCAGGCGGATATCCCACCTTCTATTCAGGGGAAGATTCTGATTACTTCGACAGAGACTACTACTATCTCGAAGAGGATTTTGACTCCGAGGAAGGGGAGGACCTTTCCGTGTCGTGGAGGAAGAGGAGCCAGGGCCAGGACAAAGAAGAAAAGAAAGCATCGACCGTCAGCTCCGTCGATATGACTTCCGGTGCGCAATTGTGGAAAACCGAACTGGAAGACCGCAGAGTCGGCGGCCTGATGGCTGATAAGGACTATGTCTATGTTGTCGCATATGATTTCGACGATGACTTGCGAAGCAGATACCGGTTACAAGCGGAAGATACCAAGTCCGGCGCTGAACAGCAGGCTGGATCGGACGAACAAGTCGGAAGCGCTCAACTCTGGGCCTTGAATGCTGCGACCGGAAAAGCCGAATGGAAACTGGAGGGCGGAGGAGGCTTCGTCATTCCTCCAATGATGAGCGGGGAAGGCATCGTCTTTTCGACCGAAAAAAATATCTACTTGATCTCGGCGAGCGGGCAAATCAAATGGACTTATCCGATCCCGGACAAACTCATCAGCTCGTTTCAACCTTACACGGATAAACTGTTTGTGTCAACGAGTGACGGCTTCCTTTTTTGCCTCGATCTCGCAACCGGACAGAAGAAATGGATGACTGAAATCGGGGATGATCCCGGCAGGATCGTCGTTTCGCCTCCGCTGCTTTATGTCTCCGGCTTGGCCAGGAGAGAGGAGGTCGAACGCAAGGTGATTCCAACGAAACGGTGGCAAGGCTCAGAGGACCTGCTGAAAAAGGCCCTCAAACCTTCCGGCCCGACGTATGAAAAGATTCTCCTCGGCATTGACATCGAGAGCGGCCAAACACGCGTGTCAATACCCAAGATCACCGGCAATTTTGCACACGGGGGCGGCGTGCTCTATGCGCTTCGCTATTTCGAATGGATGCAGTTCCTCGATGCGAGCGCCGATCCTACTCAATTATCAAAGACTGTCTCAAACCTCGGCGCCTATGATGCCTTGAGCGGCGAGAAGATTTGGGAGACTGCGATAGAGGGATACGCCTCGAACCTCAGTTTGGGAAAGAACGCTGTTTTCATTACTGCGCGTTTTCAGGAAGTCAGTCTGGCCGCCGACCAGGGCAATAAGATAATACCAACTCGCTTGATAGGTATTTCCCTCCAATAGGGTGTTCCATGCGTCTTCCGGAAAGTGGTGGGCCAATCACCAACCGCATCGTTGACCTGCTCGGAAACTCAATCGAGCTTACTACCGAGTATTGCTGCAAGTACCACCCCCGCAAGAATGCCACTTCCATGTGTGAATGTTGCGGAGCAGACCTCTGCTCCGATTGCTCAAACATCCGCACACGTCGAGTGGTCTGCTCCAAATGCATGAGCACGCTTGACAAGACGTTCTCCGGAATGGGACCGGCTTCGTTGTTTACGCGCGTATTCACCCATCCTTTTGCCATAGCGCTCGTCCTGATCTCAATCCTCGGCTACCTTCTTTTCAGCTTTGGTCAAACCCATCGAAAGGGGCTGCTCAGAGGCGCTTCTGCGGCTGTTGACGCCTCCGAAGAACAACTCCGCCTGAAAATGCTTCTCTATGCTCAGAAGGCGGAAAGAGTCGAAACACATGCCGACGCCCTGCGCGAGGAGGGCCGTCTTGGAGAAGCCAACCGTGACTGTGACCGCGCAAGAACGATCTACGAAATGTTGACCCAGGAGGCAACCGGCAGGTGGGAGCACAACATCGTTACGCTTGCCCGCGCGCGGCTCCTGGAAAAGATGGGGGAACACTCATACGCCGAGGGCCTCTACAGGAGTCTGGCCAACATGCCGGAGCCCGACAAGACGTACGCGGCAATCGCGCAATTTCATCTGGCGGTGTTACAAGAAAAGCTGGATCGCGAAAAGGCGTTGGAAACATACAATGCTTTTCTGCGCAGCCTGACCTTTGTTCCCGATAACCTTTCACGTGCGCTCAATGTGATGTCCCATACGGAAGGCGCCTACAACTATGAGAGCCGTTTGCGCGCCGCCACGCGAACCGACTTTGATTTTGAGAAAGCGAAAGCGGAGGCGTCTCTCCGGATGGGGCGTCTACTTCTTGCTCTCGGGCGTCCCGAAGATGCAAAGGATAGCTTCAGGCTTGTGCTCGAGGAAGATGCGGGCTCAAAACTGGCCGACCAGGCGCGGACCGAGCTCGACAAAATGCGCGCGTTTGATAAGCAAAAAGAGCCTCTCGCCGAAAAGACCGAGCATGCGGAGAAGGTGGTGATAACTCACTTTGAGTGAGCATAGCCATGCTGCTTCCTTATAGAATCGAAACCGAATCCGAGAAACTCAGCCTTCTCACGTACATTATCATAGGCGCGAATGCCGCAATATTCCTCTCCATGCGCTTTCTTCCCGCCTCGATGCTCGAGATGGCATACTATGATTACGGATTCATTCCCGAGCGGATTCATCTTTTCACCATGTTCTCCTCGATGTTCATCCATGTGGGCTGGCTCCATATCGTCGGCAACATGTACTTCTTATGGCTTTTCGGGCGGGCTCTCGAAGGCAGAATGAACGGCGGCCTCTTTGTGGCTTTGTATTTCGGCAGCGGAATTGCCGGCGGCCTCCTCCAGGCATGGCTCACGCCGGACTATTTGACCGATGTTCCGTGCATCGGCGCGTCGGGGGCTATTTCGGGCGTTTTGGGAGCCTACATGATCATGCATCCGCGCGAGGAGGTAGACTGCATCTATTTTTCGTTTGCTATGAGATATGCGACCTCGATATCACTTGCGAGTGTGTGGGTGCTTGGCTCATGGTTTTTCCTGCAATTCGCAAATGCGCTCTGGCTCTCGCCAAAAACCGCGGAAGGAATGGTGGCGTTCTGGGCGCACATTGGCGGTTTCGCGTCTGCGGCTGTGGCCGCGGCTCTCTTCAAATATTCGGCCGCTCTCGCGCGAACAATACGACGGCGCTCAGGAACTGTTGCTCTCGAGGAGTACTCCGACCTCATTCATAAAGGCCGCGTCGATGAAGCGGCGACACGGTTGAGCCTTGCCGTGAAAGCAAGTCCGTCGGATGCGCTCGTTCTCGCCGAATGCGGAAAACTCGAGTTGACCAGAGGCAACAGAAGCGGAGCGCGGAAACTGCTCAGGCGATCTCTCAAGAATGCGCTTGACCAAAAAAACGATGCAAAGGCAATCTCCGCCTACCTGGCGCTCACGACAGCGGGAGAGAACCCTCCCGATAACTCACGCCGCCTCATCATGGGCCGAAGGTTTGCTCGCCTCAAGAAGTACGGGCACGCGCTCGGCATTATGTCTGAGGCCTTCGATGAAAAAAGCGGCGCCCGCAGCCCTGCCCCGGATTCCTCCGGGCGACGCAGCGGCAAGAAATCCGTTCTCGAGATGGAAGGCCTCGACAAACTGCTCTACGAGATTGCCGAAATCCTCGGCGGACCCTTGAAGGACCAGGCGCGCGCAGCCGCTGCTTATGGAATCCTTAAGGAGCTATTCCCGCATTCCCCCCGCAGCCTTGATGCCGAGTATCAACTTCGTAAACTCCGGGCGTTCAAGAAGGTGTGATCCCGCTTAAGATACCGGTAAATCCGCAATTGACTTTCGCCTGGCCGTAAGCTAACATCTAACGGAGAAGTCGAATCTGTCCCGCAATCGGCATTTTTGGGGAAACCGACGCAGGTGTGAATTCATTCGCATGGCGCCATCATCCTTTTTGTCCCAAGACGTTCATCGAATAAACCCAAGCCTGCGGAATCGCGGGACAATCCCGGTTACCCTTTATTGCAGGAAGAGTATTCTGAGAAAGAACCATGATGAATGAGAGCGCTTTTAGGCCTTCTTTTAAGAAGGTGCTGGTTGCAAACAGGGGCGAAATTGCGATAAGGATAATTCGCGCGTGCCAGGAATTAGGCATAAGAACGGTCGCGATTTACTCCGATGCCGACAAAAACTCTTTTTACTATCGCATCGCCGACGAAGCTCACAACATAAAGGGATCAAGCGCCAGACAAACCTACCTGAACATAGAAAAAGTCCTGGATGTCGCGCGCAAGACCGGCTGCGCCGCAGTGCATCCGGGATACGGTTTCCTGTCGGAGAATCCCGATTTCGCCTCTGCGTGCAACGAGGCTGGCATAAAATTCATAGGGCCGTCGAGCGCGTGCATGAGGAAAATCGCGGACAAAGCGCATATCAAGAAGACGATGCAGGTCAATGGCATACCCGTGCTCCCGTCAATCGAGAGCGAAGCCGATTCAGATAGGCTGCGCATCTTGACGAAGGAAATGGGATTCCCGCTGATTGTAAAACCCTCCTTCGGCGGCGGCGGGAAGGGCATGCGAATTGTCCGGTCGGGGGAAGAACTCGAGGACGCCCTGCGCTATGCAAGAGCCATAGGGAAGTCCGCTTTCCGCAACGAAGCGTTTTATATCGAAAAATACCTTGAAAAGCCCCGACACGTCGAGGTGCAGATATTGGCCGACAGCGATGGAAAAATTATCGCTCTCGGAGAAAGGGAATGCTCGATACAAAGGAGCCACCAGAAGCTGATTGAAGAATCACCCTCTCCCGCTCTGACGCCGGAAAAGAGAAATGAAGTGATCGAACTCGCGAAAAAGGCCGCAGCGGTCGTCGAGTACGAAAACGCCGGCACCATAGAATTCCTTTACTATGACGGCAGATTCTATTTCCTTGAGGTGAATGGAAGAATCCAGGTCGAACATTCAGTCACGGAGCTTGTTACCGGAATGGACCTCGTCAAGGAGCAAATCCGGATAGCCTGCGGAGGCAAGATAGAGGAATCCATGCAAGACATACCTGCCGATGGGTGGGCGATTCAGTGTCGGATAAATGCTGAAGACCCTTATAACCAGTTCGCCCCCAGCCCGGGCACGATCACGGGTTATCGCGCGCCCGGAGGCATGGGAGTCAGAGTGGACACCGGTATTTTCATGGGCTATACCATTCCGACGCAATATGACTCGCTGGTTTCAAAATTGTCGGTATGGGGAAGAGACCGAACCGAAGCGGTTTCGAGGATGCGAAGGGTTCTCAGCGAATACGTGATACTCGGTATTCGGACTCTGTTGCCTCTACACAGAGCCATATTCCGCGAAAAAAATTTCCTCAACGGGGACTACACTACAAACTACGTCGAAGAACATCTTGAAGACCTCTTGGAAAGCATGAAGCAGATCGAGAAAAGCGAGAAATCTCATGATGAACTGCTGGCCGAAGTTTTCACCTCCGTCTGTCGTTTGGTTCTGAACGAGAACCACGCGCGAAATAGTAAGGCGACGAGCGGTGTGGCCCCGTTTCCGGAGGGGTCGCACGCGGAGGTTTCGGAAGAAGAAACCATCGCCGTAATCGCAGCCGCGATTGCAGTCGCCATGGAATCCGAAGGAACCCCCATCCGCAGTCTTGCGCAACGGAGCGCTACGGTAAATACATGGGCAACAATCGGACGCATCGCTCAAATGAATCAGCGCTTGCCTTGTCTCCAACGGCAACGATAAAAGGTAGCGCGGATGCATGCACGAATTTATTTGCACAGACACCCCTGATTGGCAATCCGGGAATGCAACGAGGCGAGATGAAGAATAGCAGAAAGGGTGGCGGCGCGCGAAGCCGTGGCGGGCCGGCAAACCCGACTACGGAAGAACGACCTGGCCGCAAGAAGACAAAAGCCCTTCCAAAGTTCGCTGTCATCGGAGGCAGCCAGGCTTTTCGCTTTCTTGCTGACGGAACCCGCAAGCAACGGCTCGGCGAGCGAGAGACTCCTTTTGGCAAGAGCCAGCCTGTTTACCTGTTTGATTCGCCTGTGGGAAGCTATCTCTTCATGTCGCGCCATGGGGAGAAAGGTTATTCCGTCGCCGCCCCGTTCGTGAACTATCGAGCGAATATTTATGCGCTTAAAGACATCGGTGTCAGACAGATAATCTCGTGGTCCGGCCCTGGCGCAATAAGCGCTCATTTCAAGATAGGCCGGCTTGTTATTGTTGACGATCTCATAGATGAGACCCGTCACAGGCCGAGCACCTTCTACGAGCATGGCGGGCTGGGATTCATTCGGCAGAACCCGGTCTTCTGCCCGCATCTACGCTCTCTGCTCAAGCAGGCGCTCGAAGCGCTCGGAATGGACTTCGCCGCCAAAGGCGTGTACGTGTGCACCGAAGGCCCCCGTCTCGAAACCCCTGCCGAGATTCGCAAGTTCTCGCTCTATGGCGCCGATCTGGTGGGTATGACACTGGTCCCCGAGGTTTTTCTAGCCAGGGAACTCGAGATGTGCTACGCCGCCCTCTGCTATGTTACTAACTATGCGGAAGGCATAAGACCCGCCGAATTTCGGCCGGGAGTTCTCTTCGAGGGGCTCGCAACCGAAGAAGAGAGACAGTCCGTCGAGGCGACCATTCAGAGTTTCCCGCAAATGATGGAGGCTATGACTGCGCTCACGGAGGCGAAACCTTCGGAATGCGCATGCGAAAAATTGATGCAACGTTATCGGGACAGAGGCGACGTTGGGAACGACTGGCGCGAATGGATTAAGCATTGATACTTCGCAGCAAGTACCTCATAGATTCAACAGGACGAACAACCGAAGATGCGGAAGTCGTCACAGAAGGTGAACGCATTCGCGCAATACGGAAGAAAGGCTCGGCCCCCGGGGTTTCAGAGGAGGGCGTGGTGGACCTGGGCTACGCCGCGCTGTTGCCGGGTCTTGTCAATGCCCACACGCACCTGGAACTCAGCGCCGCCCGATCGAGTGTAAGACTGCAGAAGCGATTCACCGACTGGCTGCGCGAAGTCGTGCGAGTGACAAGCGAGTGGACAGAAGACGATTTCGATTCTTCTCTCGGCGAAGGGATATCGGAGAGCGTTCGAGCCGGCATCACCTGTGTGGGGGACATCTCGCGCGGAACAGGAGATACGCGCAAATATCGTGAGAGCGGCATGCGTGTCCGCTTGTTCTGTGAAGTAATAGATTTCAATCCGAAGACCGCCGAACGAACGCTCGAATCTCTGAAGGAGCGGATGAACGACCATCCATCCTACGAAAAGCTGTTGATAGGAATAGGGACGCACACCCCCTATACAGTTTCGGAAAAACTCCTGAAGCGGTGCATAAAGCTTGCGCACGAAAACAACTGGATGCTCTGCATTCATCTCGCCGAAACGAGGGCCGAACTGGAATTCCTGCTCGAGGGAACGGGAGAAATTCTGGATTTTCGAAAAGATTTCGGCCTGCCTCCGGAATGGAAACCGCCCGGTACCTCGCCCGCCCGGTACCTAGAGAGCCTCGGCTTCTTCGAGAGACCGGCTATGCTTGTTCACTGCAATTATCTGGAAGAGGATGATTTCGAGATTATCGCGCGCTCCAATTCAAGCGTTGTCTTCTGCCCGCGCAGCCATGAGTATTTCGGCCACGACGCTCACCCCGTGTTCAAAATGCTCGAACGCGGGATAAATGTCGCCCTTGGAACTGACAGCCTGCTGAGCGCCCCCACCTTGAGCGTACTCGATGAGATCAGGTTCTTACATGATCGTTATCACGCAATCGGAGCCGAAGTCTTTCTCAAGATGGCGACGACCAACGGCGTCAAAGCCTTGGGTCTTTCGCGAGACGTGGGGCCGATCGAACACGGCTGCTATGGCGATTTTGTGGGAGTCGCACTCTCGGAAGAACTACTCCGGAAATACCCAGACCCGCTTCACGCCGTTCTTTCAGGGCAGTCTAAGATAATCTTCTCGATGGTCGGCGGCGTAACCAACCTCGACCTGCGATCCGAACGTGCTTGACTTTTCCTGATTTACCATTATAAGATTCCCTTGATTGTTCCGAAGGACAAACATAGACATGGAACATGCAAACGTCAGGCGTGCGATGGGGGTAACGCATGGGTTACTATGTCCATCTCAGCAAGGCGTCGGGTGAGGCGCGAATTCACTATGGCAATTGTCCGCAATGCAACCACGGATTTGGCTCTCAGTACACGCCCGAGAAATTGGAAGCCGGGAAATGGCTTGGTCCATTCAGTTCCTACAGTAACGCCGAGGCGGCGGCTGAAGAGACTGAGGCCCGTGTTCTCGATTGCGTTGATTGCATGCCCTAGCCGCTAAGTTGCCAGGATTCCTGCCCAAAATACAGAGAGCCATTCTTTTGTCATTCCGGCGAAAGCGGGAAACCGCTCCATCAATATGCCAGCGGCATAAGTTCCCGGTTGATTCTCTCAGAATGCTTCCGACCACATTCATTTGCCCGTTTTCGTGATTTGATGAAAGACTATAGCCCGTGTTATAATTGCCGATAATACGAGGACTTCTTTAGGGGATGCCATGACTGTTGTCGAGCAGTTCAAGCAAGCCAGGATGCTTGCCAGAGAGATAGTTGAAACCTTTGCTGCTCCAAGGTTTTACGTTGAATTGAGCGGCGAGCGTGAGACATCTCGAAGGATACTTTATTCGCATCTCATGCTCGAGAAAGCGCGTCGCATTGTGACAGAAGCGGATGAGCATTTCGGCCACGGGTTGAGGCACTCGGAAAAAGTTGCGACTGACGCCGGCTCAATTGTCCAAAACGAATCACCCCGAACGGGAGTTTCTCCCGACCGGATGACGCATACCGTCTTTCTCGTTCAGTTGGCCTCTCTTCTCCATGACACAAAGAGACGCCTGCCGGATCATGCGAGGCGAGGCGCGCTGGCCGCGGCTGAGATACTCGCAGATTTTCCACTCAAGGACGTTGAAAGAGACTGGATTGTCGGCGCGATACGAAATCACGAAGCCTTTGTTGAACCGATTCCGATAGGATGTCCGGAAGGACAACTCCTCAGCGATGCCCTCTATGACGCCGACAAGTTCAGATGGGGGCCCGACAACTTCACAGAGACCGTTTGGGAAATGATCTCGCCTGACAAGGTCCCTCTGAATATTGTCCTGGCGCATTTCCCCAAGGGAATGGAAGGCATAAAAAGAATAGCTTCAACGTTCCGGACGGAGACCGGCAAGAAATACGGACCAGAATTCATCGAGATCGGATTGGCAATCGGCCAAAAACTATACGACGAATTGCTGAAGAGGTTTCCTCTTTAGGGGGGCCGGGCCTGCCGCACGGTTACAATCGTATTTGTGGGTTCCGGCTCATGTTTTCGCGGGGGCGCAGCATGCTGCGTATTACAAGAACCGACAAGAACAAGGTTGACAAGCCACAAGCCTGACTGGCTTGGCTTTCATTTGTGCAAGGGAAAAACGGATGTCCACGAAGAAAACTGAAAAATCGCGAATACTGATTGTTGACGACGACGAAGACATCGTAAACATAACACGTGTCTTCCTCGAGGGAAAAGGATACGATGTCGAGGAGGCGACCACAGGCAACGAGGCTCTCAAGAAGGTGAAAGAGTCGAGGCCAAACCTCATCCTGCTGGACGTGCTCATGCCTAAGATGGACGGTTTCTGGCTATGCCGGGTCCTGAAGTCGGACCCCAAGTTTCAATCCATTCCGATAATCTTCCTAACGGCGAAAGACGACGCCCAGAGTCGGATCGAAGGGCAGAAGTGCGGTTGCGATGATTATGTCACAAAACCCTTCGATCTCGATGCGCTTCAGGTGCGCATCAAAGCGCAACTCAAGAAGCTGTCGAAGGACGAGCTTGTGGAGAGGATCGAGCAGCTTCTTGATATTCCGGAACCCCGCGGTTTTCTGGCAA
Source organism: Candidatus Poribacteria bacterium (assembly GCA_016215705.1). Classification (GTDB taxonomy): domain Bacteria; phylum Abyssobacteria; class SURF-5; order SURF-5; family SURF-5; genus JACRIR01. The sequence goes on from JACRIR010000229.1 coordinate 71,865, forward strand.
AGCTGGACATGGATGAGCTTTCGGTGCTGCTGAAACAGATCGAAGCCAGGCCGAAAGGCAAATGAGAATCTGAGCAGCCAACTTCTTTTCCGTGCGGTTATGCGCAAAAGAAACACACGAGTCTTTTTGGCGCAGTCGGTCACTTATTCGGGGACACCATGCCGCATGGTCCCGAATAAGAGCGGCGTGGTCGGTCGTGCCGCTTTGATTGTGATTGCGCTTTCGGCCGTCTTGGCGTTCTGCGCGCGTGTGACCTCGGGAGAGGACTATCCCTTCACGGCAAGGTCTTGCCTGAGTTCAACTTCTATGCGCGAAATTCCGGAAGGCAAGTACCTCTACGAATTCACATGGAACGGCGTGCCGTCGGCCACGGGCGAGGTCACTATCAGCGCTGAGAATGAAGGAGGACAGCCTTTCTACTACATCTCAGGAACTGCCCGGACATCGGCGTTCGCAGACCTGTTCTGGAGATTTAGGGCAAACGCGCTGGCGGTCGTGGACGCATCGAGCGGGCGCGCAAAAAGCATTCATGTATTCGATCAGGAAAATGCGCGGATCAAAGAAACGGAGACGGTTTTCAACTACGAGGCCGCAGAGGCCTACTATCAACGGTGGAAAAAGGGAAAAGTCCGACAGAAGACGCTCAGCCTTGAGCATGACACAATCGACCCGGCAGCTCTCGGCCTGATCCTGAGTCGCCAGCCGCTCAAGGTGGGCGATTGCAACGCAATGACAGTCCTCGTGGGTGACGACTCCTACGCTTTGGAATACAGGGTCACCGCTCATGAGCGAGTGTTTGCGGGTGAGTCGGAGTTCAATGCGCTTCGCGTAGAGCCTACTTTTCACATAATCGAAGAAAAGCGCAATAAACCACCGAAGGTCAGGCAAATGACGGTCTGGCTGAGTGAATCGGAACCACGGATTCCCCTGAAGATGAGAAGCAAGACCTTCATCGGACACGTAACCTGCGAATTGGTCGGCGTGATCCATGAACCCTCGGAAATCCCGCCCGGAACTCCGAACGGATGAGTTCACAGTGCGGCAGAGCCGCAGCCAGAATCTCAGGGGATGGATTCTCATTTACAGAATTGGTTTCAGGCAGGAGTCTCCAGGCCACTTATCAAGCTCAGCGCCAACAGATAGGCTGCTACTCCTGCGAGCAAGCTCATGCTGAAACCATAGGTTATCGAGACTGCGACGGCAAGAACGGATGCGAGCACGGAGGCCGCTCCGTTAATCGCCCAGCACCACGGAACGAGGTCATTGACGCGGCAATTCAGCAGTTTGAGTCCCAGTGGGAACGGCATTCCCATAAGCAAGCCGAGTGGACACAGAAGCGCGATCGAAATCATGACTCTGAGATGGGTGGGAAGCCAAATCAAGTTGTGGAAAACGGGTGGAAGAGCATAGATGTAGAGAATGAGAATCGCAGCTATCATTGTGAGTATCCACAATAATGCCTTCCTTGAATCGCGCAATGCGAACACATCCGTGCAAAGACTTCCTATCCCGCTGAAGAAGAGAAGCGCGAACAAGCCGACCGACATCGAATAGACCGGATGGCCCAGGAACAGTGTAAACCTCTGAATTGTGGGTATCTCAATCAGCATAAACGCGAGGCCGAGACAGCCGAAGAAGAGCAGGTACCTGAATTTGCTTTTCTCTCGTCTCAATGAGGCGCTCCTAAACGTCAAGAGCGGCGCGAACACAAATACGACGTTCAGGTTGAAGACCACGAACAGGCATTTGACCAACACGTTGACGGCGTTCTCGCCAAAATTGAGTGATCCCTGCATCAAGTCCTTGCGGTTGAAATCTCTTGGTCTCAGCATGTGGAAGAAGAACGGCCGGTCGTCCGTTGGCGGCGAAATGTCAATAGGGTAGAGCTGGAAAAACAAACTGATGTTCGCCTTCTCAAACAGTGGCACGAAACGGCCGTCATACACCATTCGTGGGGTGACTACCAGCCCGAACCCGAGCTGCTCGCAAACGTTCGAGATTCTCTCGATTTCCGCTTCCGTGAATGGGGTGCGCTTCAGCAGCATGGTCGCCACACCACCGCCCTTCAGCCACCCCAGGTTCTTGGCGATAATGATGTGGTCCTGCGGGTTCTCGATTCCCATCTCTTTGAGCGAGGCCACTCCGAGGGACGCCATCCGGAGCGTCTCGCCCGGCTGCATGGTCACATACCAGCGCGACATCGTGAGAATGCCCGTTTCGGTCAAGTGTGCGAGGTATTCCGAAAAGGCTTCGGTCGTGTAGAGATTGTTTTCCATGAGAGCAAAAGCTCCCGCCGCGCTGGCCGCCCATGTGTCCACCATCGAGGCCTGGATTATGTCGAACTTCTCCTGCGAACGCGAAATGAAACTGCGTCCCTCGTCGACAACTACCTTGACGTTGGGCCGCTGGTAAAGGCGCCCGCTGAAATCTCCGAACACGTCATTTACGAGTTCGACCATGATTGGGTTGATCTCGACACCGACGATTTCCCTCTGGCCAAACGCCATCGCGGTAAGCACGTCACGCCCGCCGCCGGGGCCAATAATCAAGACTTTGCCGCGATTCACAAGGTTATGCGCCAGAGCGGTGACGTCGTACTTGAGATATTCCACTTCGTTCGGGTCGCCCCGAAAATGAGTTATCGGAGTTCCCGCCGAGGCGTCCACACCCACCATTATCTCCGCCGGTTTCTTCCAATGGCCCGCGCGGCTCAATCCCCATCCGAACGGTCTGTCGCCCAGATTGAACGGATCGGCGCTCACGCGCGAAAACGAATTCCATTTTTCAAACATTACGTGATCTATGGCGCCGCCCTTCGAGTATTTGAGCCGGAGAAAGTTCCACCTGGAATCCAACACCAGGAGAACCGTCATCCCGATAACGCCGGTCAAAGCCATGGCCGCGAGCCGTTTGTCGCTAAGCAAGACGCCGAAGCAGAGCGCGCCGAGAGCGGCTGTCACTGCTGCGAGCACAATCACGCCGGGAGCGGTCAGAATGTTATAGATGGGAACCACAAGAAGACAGCCCAGACTCGCTCCCACAAGGTCTGAAAAATACAAGCGTCCGACTTCTGCTGTCATATGCTTTAGCGCCATCCCAACGGCGAGTCCACCAAAGAAAAACGGGATCGAAATCGCCATGAACGTCAACAGCGCCGATAGAAGCCCTTCAACGGATAAGCTTGGTGAGAAGCGAACGCTCCTGACAACGAGAAACGACACGACTATCGACAATGAAAACAGCAGGCTGCTCACCGCAAGGATCTGGATCGTTTTTTCTCGAGGGAATCTTCTGGACAGAAGGTAGAGGGCGACTCCGCTCATGCTGAGGCCAAGCATCGCTATCGATATGCACATGAACGCATAGTGGTACCAGATCGTCACAGAAAAGATGCGAGTGAGCGTCACCTCATACGCGAGCATCGAAAAGCCGACAAGCGATATGCCAAGCAGAAGGAAAGGCCTTTTTATCGTGTCCATGTGTATAGACACACTCCTATTGTTGACTTTCGACCTAGTGAACATACGGCATGAACACGGAGCAGATGGGAGATCTCCCCTGAAATCCTGAGCAAAAGCTCTGCCACGATGGAACCGGTAGGTCTAATTCATAACCCTTTTATTATTAAGCTGTTACAGAGCAGAGAAAAACTGAATTGTTCGAGGTCTATGGAAATGGTGTAATGTTATGTGGCGATATAACGTTACAATTGTCGAAAGGCCGCTGATTCCTGTGCGTTCCCTGGGTCAATTGTTACAAAACGTTGCCCATATGTGGCACGAAATGTTACTACTTTGCTCAGTGAGGAACTATGGAGAGGTCGGCGAAGTGGCGGTGAACGGAGAGAAAGGCTGATTCTTATCCAACTGTTCTATTTTCAAACAAACACGTCAGCATTGCCCTTGATTATCCGTTTCTTTTTCGCTATAATTACTCTAAAAGGAAACGCTAAGGGTGCTTCTATGTCGATTCCTGCCTTCGCGGGAATGACATAAGGTGTTCGGCTGGCTTGGAATTCAGCCAGAAACTTGAAATCTTAGACCTTAGACTTTGGACGTTGGACCCCATCTCAGGAGGTTTTCCGTGGCGTTGATACTTCTTGCCGAGAAAGACCACAAGTTCTGCTCAAGCATGCAAAAGCATCTGATTTCGGCGGGACACGAGGTAGTCACAGCCTTCAGTCAAGAAGAAACACTCAAATTGCTGCCGGCTCGCAACTACGAGATTATCGTTCTCGGCATGGAGATATTGCGCGAAGGTGACATGGACCTCATCAACTACGTGAAACAGGCGCAGCCCTTGTGCGAGATTCTCATAGTTACGTCGATCGAGGACATCGAGGCGGCGGTGAAAGCCTTGAGGCGCGGCGCCTATATGTATTTTGTCAAGCCCATCGATACCACGGACCTGCTTTATGGCGTTGAGAGCGCGCTGAAGAACCTTGAGAGGTCGATGGCGTTTCGAGAGTATGAGCGGTCCGCCTTCATAGACATGATGGGAGACAGCCCCGTAATCAGAAGAATGATAGCGTTGGCAACGCGGGTGGCGCCGACTGACAGCACGGTTCTCCTCCTCGGCGAGAGCGGCACGGGGAAGGAGATAATAGCTGAATACATTCATCGCATGAGCAACAGATACGACAAACCCTTTCTGGCGATCAACTGCAGCGCTCTCCCCGAGACTCTTCTCGAGAGCGAGCTCTTCGGTTACGTCAAAGGCGCGTTTACCGGCGCCACGGGCGACCGCAAGGGGCTTTTCGAAGAGGGCAACAACGGAACGATATTCCTCGACGAAGTTGGCGATATGCCGCTCATGACGCAGGTCAAACTCCTCAGAGTGCTCCAAAACCGGGAAGTTCGGCGGCTCGGCGAAAACAAGATAGTAAAGGTCAACGTGCGAATAATCGCCGCCACAAACCAGGATCTCGTGGCCGCTATTCGTGAAAAGAGATTTCGAGAGGATTTATTCTTTCGCCTGAACGTCATACAGGTGAAGATTCCGCCTTTGCGCGAGCGAATGGATTCGCTTCCATCGCTCATCCGTTATTTCATCTCGAAGTTCAACCGGCGCTTCAACCGGAACATACGAGAGATCGATCGACAGGCGCAGTTTATCCTCACAAACTACAGTTATCCCGGCAACGTTCGCGAGCTTGAGAACATCCTCGAGCATGCGGTCATCATGGCCGACGACGACGTTATACGCGTCTCCAGCCTGCCCGACTATCTGCAATCGATCAAGAGGCCCATGCTTGCGCTACCCGAGGGGATAGAGGAGGCCGTGGAGATGGCGGCGCACGAGGCCGGCGCCGGCGCACCCGAATACATGACGCTTGCCGAAATGGAAAAGCGGCTGATAACCGAAACGCTCATGAAGTGCGAGGGCAATCAGACGCTTGCCGCCGACAAGCTTGGCATCTCCCGCTCCACCCTGTGGCGCAAAATGAAGGAATACAACATTAGAACCTCCCTTGCGCCCGATGCTGTTCCCGCAAACTGAGTCTTCCAAAGGAAGGCGAAAGGGACCGAGCGAGGCGCGGAGTCCAAAGTCGAAGGTCACCTCCTCTGGTGTGACTTTCGTCATAGTCGGAAACCGCGCGTGTGTGGCATATTATGAAGAAACGATTCCGAAAAAATCATGAATGATTAAGGAAAGGGAGAAGCAACGTGCTCACGAGCAAGAGGAAGATCGTAAAGATAGATGATGCGAAATGTACGGGCTGCGGCGCTTGTGTGATTCCATGCGCTGAGGGAGCCATCGAGATTGTGGGCGGAAAGGCGCGCCTGATAAGCGAGAAGCTGTGCGACGGCGCAGGCTTCTGCCTGGGCATTTGTCCGGAAGGCGCCATCGTCGTTGAGGAGCGAATGGCCGAGCCATTCTCGCTCGAGGCAGTGGAGGAACGTATGGAACAGAAGACAAGCACGCCGGCGCTGGAGTGTTTCAGGTGTGGGACGTCGGAAAAGGAAACCGTTTTGATACCGTGCCGAAAGGAAGGCGAGAGTGTTTGGGTGTGTGTGAGATGTCTGCCGCCGCTCATTCATGGTGGAGGGCATTAGAACCCTATGTCCACTCCATCGAAAGAAGCGATGACCGCCGAGATGAGGAGGGTGTTCGGCAGCGACGAGAAGAGAATCGCGCACGCGCTGAGTGTTTTGTCTTTTGCCGAGAAGATACTCCAGCGAGAACAGGCGGATTCAAACACAGTCATAGCGGCGGCGCTTTTGCACGACATCGGGATTCAGGAAGCCGAGCGGAAATATGGCAGCAATGCCGGCCGCTACCAGGAGATAGAGGGTCCGCCCATTGCGAAAAGGATACTTGAATCACTCGGCGCCGGTCAGCAGTTCGTATCGGAAGTCTGCGACATCATTGGTCACCATCATTCCCCCAGGGAAACCGAGACCTTGAATTTCATGGTTCTTTACGATTCTGACCTAATTGTCAATTTGCGCGATGACGTGGAACCGTCGAGGCTCGCCGGTATGAAAGAAAAACTCGAACGGATGTTCTTCACCGGGACGGGTCTGGATGTGGCGCGCGACACGTTTTTTGGGACAGGGGGCGCTTAAGGAACCGGTTCATGGTTCAAAGTTCAAGATTCAAGGTTTAAGGTTCAGGGTTAAGAGAAACAAAAGAACGTGGGAGATTACTTCGCTCTGCCCGCAATGACCGTAATGAACGCACTCTTTCTTCCACAATTAACCCCGCGAGGGGTCGGACGCTCTAAACCCTGAACACGCGTTTGTTATTCGTGCAATTTGCGCGGATTTGTGTCATTAGTATGACGTTTCCGAAATAACATAGCATAAGCATTTTGAGGATGAGCCTAACAATAACCGTCATTCTGAGCGAAGCGAAGAATCTCGTTCTTTATGGCTATTGCAACGTTACTTAGGAAGCGCTCTATTAGTGATCCGAGTCTTTTCTTTTGCTGCTTCGATTTTCTGGCGGGCGACGTCATGCAGGCCAGGGAACTTCTCGCTCGCAATCTCGAAGGTTCGAATGGCGTCTTCCGTTTTCCCCAATGTAAGGTAACAATCGCCCGCCGCCATGAGCACGTTTCCCATATCGGAGTAATCGGGATAGTTGTCGATGATTTCAGTGTATACCGAGAGAGCCTTCTCGAACTGGCCCAATTCCTGATAGCTGAGGCCAAGCCTGTGCATGGCTTCAACGGCCGGCCTGCCCTGGGGCTTGCGCGCGATGAAATCCTCGTAGCTCGTCGCGGCCCGCCGGAAATCGCGCATCTCGAAATATGCGTTCCCCCGGGCAAACTCGTCCGGCACTTTTCGCTGTTTCAGCTCACCCGCGGCGGAGAGCTTGCTTGACTCAGTCACGGAATCGGTCTTTTCTTTGGTTGTCTTCTCGATGTCAGAGAGAATCTCTTGCTGTTTTGCGGGCGAGGCTGCAAGTTCCATTCGATCCGCCTCAACTACTACGCCGTCGGACCTTAGAGGGGCAGAGGCGCCGGCCGTCATTGGGGGAGCGGGTTCTTCGGCGGCGCGTCCAGCTTGCGCAAGCCCAGCCTGTCCGACTGGGGCGGATGGCGGGGGAGACGCCAGATTCTTGCGTTCCTCCTGTCGATATTCTTTGGGGATGTTCTTATCGAACGCCAACTGTTGTTGCCGATCGCCCAGCACAGGTTCCGTTCCGGCCTTTGAATCCGGGGGGATACCTTTTGCCGCAAATGTTTCTCCGAGCCGCTCAGTCTTTGCGCCGGCGGCTTCATTGTGTGCATCCTGCGAGGGAGCAATCTCGTCATAGCGGGACGCTGTCGCAGATTTGCGGCCTTCAGCCGTGACAGTTTCGTCTTCTGCGATTCTTGAGGGCGCAGCATACTGCGCTTCTACGGACTCTGTCCTTTGCGAGGATACGATTCCGAGGTCGCGTGACGTTTTCGCCTCGCGGTCTTTTGCGATAATGTCTTTTCCGGCACTCTCATCATCTATAACTCGCGAGGGCGCCGCGCGTTGGGCCCCTACGGATTCTGATGACATGCTCCGAGCCTTCTGATCGCCGAAGGTCTTCTCGTTCTTTTTCATCGCGATAAGATTATTGACTGGCCGCGCGCTTCTGGTGTTCAACGGCAGGAAATGCGCCAAAGAGATCAACACCACCGCGGCAATTCCAGCGGCTGCCAGCGCAGGTTTCCAATACCAGACGCGCGGCGCGCGAGCGGATTCTTGCCGGCGGATGTCCTCGGCGGCAGCGGCTGCAACTTTTCCGACAAGCTGAGAAGACGGCTCCTCCGGGCGCAACTCCTTGAAAGTGGCAATGGTGGCACGATGGGCGGCAAGTTCCTCAGCGCATTTGGGGCACTCTTGCAGGTGCGCTTTGAGCGTCGCCTGTTTGTGCGGTTCGATCTCGCCATAGAGATAATCCATCATGAACGACTGCGCCTTCTTGCAGTTCATGTCAGAGGGTCACCCCCTCGGGGATATTTTCGGCGACTAGCATGCTGCGAAGATTGTTGAGAGCGTACCGCATTCGGCTTTTCACGGTGCTTTCCGAAGCGCCGACCACTCGCCCTATCTCCTGAAACGGGAGATTCTGGTATTGCCTCAAAACGAAGACTTCTCGCTGTTCTGGATTCAGGCGCTCGATACATTTCTTGAGCGTTTCCGAGAGCTGTTTGCGTGCGAGTTGCTCGTCGGGACCGGGGTCGGAACCGGCTACCACGTCCTGTATGAGCATCTCGCCTCCGTTTGCTGCGCCAGCCCGAGAACCTGTCAGTGGGTCACCCCGGGGGTCCACCGGCTGGAAGAGCGACTCCGTTTTTCTGTAATTCTCGCGTCGCAGCGCGTCGACGCACGAATTGTGCGCAATCCGATATAGCCACGTCGCGAACTTTGCCGTGTTCTTGTATGTCACGCGCGAATTTATGACGCGGATGAAAATCTCCTGGAACGTGTCTTCGGCGAGCTCGCGGCTGCCGAGCATTCGACAAAGGTACCCGAACAAGGGGCGGCGATGGCGTTCGAGAAGTTCCTCGAAGGCTCCGGCGTCACCCCCGGCGTAACTTTCCATAAGAGTTTCATCGGTAACATTCCGATCCAACCGATCCAAAGCGAAGTTCCTCGTGCGTGAGAGAATCTCAGCCTTCAATAGTATAAACGAATGAACCGGCGAAAAGATTCAAGGGAAAAAGGGCGCAATGAATTGCTCCCCTACATACTTTCGCGCTTATTCTGCGGCCAGAGGATAGAGTCCATTTTCTCGATCAAGGGCAACAGCGAGTCGCGGTCAAGCGCGCAGACAGCGACGCCGTTGAATCTTCGCGCCAGGTTGGACGCCGTTTCGCCGTCAATACAGTCCACCTTGTTGAGAGCCAGCAGCAAGGGCTTCGTGTTCAGACCAAGCGCGGCCAGAGTTTTTTCGACAACATCGAGGTGATGTTCGAGGTAGGGGCTGCCCACATCGGCCACGTGCAGGAGCAAGTCAGCGTCCTCCAACTCCTCGAGTGTGGCTTTGAATGCGGCCAGCAGTTCCGGCGGGAGGTCCCGGATGAAACCGACGGTGTCGGTGATGATGACCTCTCTTTCTCGAGGGAATCGAAGTCTGCGGCTCGAAGTGTCGAGAGTCGCGAACAGTTTGTCTTCAGCCGTCACGTGGCTGTTCGTGAGCGAATTGAGGAGGGTGGATTTTCCCGCGTTGGTGTAGCCGACAATCGAAATAATCGGCAATCCTTCGCTTTTGCGCCGGTTGCGCCGCAACTTGCGGCTGCCGGCGGAATTCCGGAGGAGTTTTTCAAGGTGAACGATCCTGTCGTGTGCGCGGCGGCGATTGATCTCGAGTTTCGTTTCACCAGGACCCCGGCCACCGATGCCGCCGGTCAAGCGCGACATGGCCGTGTTCTTTGTCACGAGTCGTGGGAGCAAGTATTTCAATTGGGCGAGCTCGACCTGAATCTTGCCGTCGGTGCTCTGGGCGTGTTGCGAAAAAATATCAAGGATGAGCTGGGTGCGGTCAAGAATCCTAAGTTCGGTCATATCGGTGATCGTGCGCAACTGTGAAGGGTTCAGGTTCTGATCAAAGATCAGGATATCTGCTCCAATCTGCATTGAACGAAGGATCAAATCCTGCATCTTGCCCTTGCCCATGAGAGAGCGCGGATCAACCTCGTGGCGGCGCTGGATAACCTTGTCGACGACATTAACATTCGAGGTCCGCGCCAATTCCCGAAGTTCCTCCAATGATTCTTCAGCCTCATATAGAGGAGAGGTCGTCACACTCACCAATATCGCTCTGCTGTCTTTTTGGCGGTGCGGACGGCCCGGCTGGCTTCGGGCTATTTCTTCCTCGAGGGCATCGATGAGACCAAGGAAGTCAATATCGAGTTGCGCCGGCGCGACGGGATCTAGCAACTGCCAATTGCGTCCATGCGGATTCAGTGGAAGGACATGCGCCCCATGCGCGAGGGCGGGCAGGCCGTCTGAGCCCACGCCTATGGCAACTACCATGTCCAGCCGCAGCAATGCCAGGTCGGTCAGGTCGTCGTCGGTGAGAGGTTCGCTTCGCAGGTGCGTATGAATGAGTCTCAGTCCTCGGAGGCGTAAACTGGAAGAAGGATACTCCTTCTCGATGTTGGGAAGGAACAGTGACTTTGAGTCTCCTACGACGACATATTCAACTCTTCCTTTACGGTCGACCAGTATGCCTATTTGTCTTCCAATTTGAAAAGAAAGCTCTGT
>JACRIR010000225.1 GCA_016215705.1 Candidatus Poribacteria bacterium
AGCAAAAGAGAGATTCTTCGCTTCGCTCAGAATGACGGCAATGTACATGCTGCTTCTTTCGCAATTAACCCGTCGCAGGCGGGTCATGTGCTCCTAAGAAAGAGGCGAAAGGGAGCGCGGGCGGGTTCGAGAATGCAGGCTGAGATTAAGGCAGCTTGCAGAAATATTGCGGGCTTGTGGGGCGGCATTTGAGGAAGAAGTGGTTGAAGAGCCTCAAGCCGCCAATTCCTGCGCCACTGATTCGCGGGCGGTCCAGGGGATGGGTGCTCTGCGATGAGGCTGAGTGATTCTTGCTTGGATGGTGTAAAAGGGGGAGACACCGCTGAAAAAGGGTATGAAGCGACTCGGAAGTCAACAACTTCGCAGCTTATTTCCGAGCACGGTTTATCTTCTCTACGGCTTCGAGACTTTCATATCCTTTTCAATCCTTTTCGCGAGGGAGTCTATGTCGGTGGTCAGGTAGGGCTTGAGAAGAGTGGACGAAGTGGACGACATGGACTTCATGGACAGCATGGACGCAGTGACTCTTACGGAAGGCGAGAGGCGAAAGGGGGCCGCGCAAGGCGCGGGGTTTCTGGTTTCTCGTTTCTGGTTTCTGGTTAAGAGAGAAAGGAGAAACCGGATTTCGGGAAGGGTGGACTTCATGGACGGAATGGACGCAGTGGACTCCTATGGACGCAGTGGACTCCTATGGAAGGCGAAAGGCGAGGGGGGCCATATGCTGAAATTCCGGGCCAGGACTCTCGAGTTGAGAAATACGTGTTTGGATCAATAAGAAACGGACAATTGGGGGAAGATTCCCCTTGTAGGCCGGGAAATGGGGGACACGATGGGGCATCATGTCCCCCATTTCCCAAAGGCTTTTGTCATTCCGACGGAGGCAGGGATTCAGTGAGGAGGCGAAGGGCGAAAGAGCAAAGACGAAAGGGGTGTGCGCGGGAGCGTCGCCAAATCAATGGTACGTTATTTAGGCAGCGCAGTACTGGTTCCCTGGTTGACCGCTTGAAAAAGCGGCCTTGTTCGGGTGCTGCGAGGGTCATTTAAGTCGTGCGCGCGGATTCGACAAAGGGTGTGCGCCTATGCTATATTTGGATAAAGGAGTTGTTCCTCAATCCCGTAGGCGACGATTTCTTCGAAGGCGCGGGGTAAGAAGAGCCCGAAGAAATTGTGCGGATGAATTCGCACCTACAGGAGCATATGTCGGCTTGCCAAGTGGGGCAGATTATCTATACAGCCTTTTGCCCGCCATCGCCAGAGAGGTGAAACCGTCTTGCCGCCCAAGGACTACTATAAGACACTCGGTGTATCCAAGAGCGCTTCATCGGCAGAGATACGAAACGCTTACCGGAAACTGGCAAAGCAGCATCATCCCGACAGGAATCCGGGTAACAAATCGGCCGAAGAGAAATTCAAGCAGATACAGGAAGCCTATGATGTTCTTAGCGATGACGGCAAGAGGAAACAGTATGATCTGATGCGCGACGGAGGGTTCTTCGGCGCAGGGGCGGAAGGATTCGGGGGTTTCAGACCGCGGCCGGGCGGTGGCCCCGGGGCCGGGCCGGGTGGAGGCCAATTCAGGTACGAGGACTTATCCGGATTCGGCGACCTCGGGGATTTGTTCAGTTCCATTTTCGGATTTGGCGGCGGCGCCGGTCCACGCGGGGGCCGGGGTGTACATTTCGGCGCGATGAAGGGCGAGGACACGAGCGCGGAAATAGAGATTCCGTTCGAGCAGGCTATTTCCGGCGGCAAGACCACATTTCAGATAACGCGCGAAGAAGACTGCTCTTATTGCGGAGGCGCGGGAACAGATCCGGCCTCGGGGACAAAGACGTGTCCGACATGCAATGGCCGCGGCAATGTGGCCACGAGCCAGGGGGCGTTTTCGATCAGCCGGCCGTGTCCCGGGTGCCTGGGCCGCGGGACGGTGGGCGGCAAGCCGTGCGCGCAGTGCGGCGGAAACGGTTCGGCTGCGCGCAGAAGCTCGATCTCGGTCAAGATACCCGCCGGTGTGCGTGACGGCGCGAAAATACGAATCGCGGGACAAGGTCAGAAGGGCGCAGACGGCGGTCCGCCGGGGGACCTCATCCTGACGGTTCACGTTCTCGAGCATTCGCGTTTCAAGCGCGAGGGCAGCGATATATTTGGCGAAGTCACCTTGAACCTTGCGCAGGCGGTGCTCGGGACGACTGTGAAGGTTGACACGATTGACGGTCCCGTGAATCTGCGTATTCCACCGGGAATTCAACCGGGGAAGAAACTGAGACTCAAGGGGAAGGGCGTCAAGAAGGTGACTGGCACGGGCAGGGGTGACCATATCGTGCGGGTGAACATTCAGATTCCGGATTCATTGAGCGAATCGGAGAAGGAAGCGTTCGGGAAATTTGTGGAGGCGGCGAAGTTGAGCCGGTGATTGGAAAAGGGGCCGACAGGCAATGATGAATGATGAATGCGGAATGGAACCGCCGATGAACTCAGCGCGGCGCAGCCGCAACCAAAACCGAAGAAAAAAAAGAAACAGGCAATCCGCAGATTTCGCAGATTTGCCTAGCGCGGCGCAGCCGCAACCAAACAAAAGAAAGAGCGTTGGGAATCCCGCGAAGCGTGGGACTTCGCGGGGCTCAGCCTACGGATTTCACTGATTTCACGGATTCGGGGAGAAGAAGAAGAAGAAGAAACAAAAGAGGCATTCTTAGCCACGGATTCACGCGGATTAACACGGATTTGGGAGAAAAAGAAAAGAGAATTGCGACAAGAATTCGTGATCCTGATATTGAGTAGTACAGATTCAGGGAAGAAGAAAGAAAAGCAAAAGAGTTAGATCGCGAATGACACGATTTTTGTGAATTACACGAATAAAGAAGTTCCCTGATTTAGACAGATTTACACAGATTTCAGGGAAAATAAGAAGAAATCACGACGGCGATTCAAGATTTCGAACATGAGTAGTACAGCGCAGAGAAGAGAAAATCACGAGGCAAAGTCAAGAATTTGACGGTGAGCAATTCAGTTAGACCTCTGCCGTGAACCGCTCGTATAAGGAGCAAGAAACACTAAGCTATGCTGATTGATATGCTCGTTCTGTACATTATTCTTCTTTTCTCGTGTTGTGTCCATGAGGCGGCGCATGCGTGGACGGCCTACATGTGCGGGGACGACACCGCCAAACTTCAGGGTCGCATTACGCTGAATCCCATACCGCACATCGATCCGATCGGCACAATTGCGTTTCCGCTGCTAGCCATAGTGACCGGCACGATTTCGGGAGGCAGGTCGTTTCTGTTTGGGTGGGCGAAGCCGGTTCCCGTTAACCCGAACCGGTTCAATAATTATCGACGCGACGACATCATCGTTTCACTTTCCGGCATAGTAAGCAATCTTTTGCTCGCGCTCATTGCTGCGACGACGCTGAGGTCATGGTATGTGTTTGGCGGGTTTTTGTTTTCGAATTCTCTTGTGGATGTAATTCGCTACTTCATGTACATCAATGTCGTGCTGGGGGTATTCAATCTTGTGCCTATTCCGCCGCTCGACGGGTCCCGCGTGTTGTACCACTATCTCCCAATGCGCGCCGCGTGGCAGTTTCGGAAGCTGGAACAGTATGGCTTTGTTATACTTATAGCGTTTCTCTACACAGGCATTTTCAGTTCCATTATTTGGTTGCCGTTGCAGATTTTCGCCTATATTGCCGGACCGTTTGCGGGTTTCAGATAGGTAGTGTCGGTGTCGGAAGAGCAGGCCCCTGACTTCGGGACTCATGGACGACATGGACGGGATGGAGAGGATGGGGAAGGGGGATTTACTTCTTTTGTGGGGCCGAATTCATGCGGGATGGACAGGATGGAGTGTCCGTTTCAAATGAGCAGGCCCGATTTTGGGTGGGTGAATGTATCTGTCTCCATCAAGGAATTCAGCGATTTCCCTCTGTGACAATATTTCAGGAAAGGGGAAGCGCGGCAAAAGAAGCTGTCTCAATCGAGAAATTAGGCAATTTGTTGCTGTGACTGCCTGAAGCTCTTTACATGAAATGAGGTTGGTGACATAATTATTGGAGTTACGGGTCTTACGGGGATTGGCACATAGGGTCATAGAGGGACGGAAAGATGCAGATAACTCGCGCTTCCGAATATGCGATTCGGGGAGTTCTCGATCTTTGCATGCAGCCGAAGGGGGCGGTATGTCTATTGAACGAGATTTCCGAGCGCCAGAATGTGCCCCCCAGTTTTCTGTCGAAGATATTCCAGAATCTGGCGAGGGCCGGTATCGTTAGTTCATCGCGTGGCACAGGCGGGGGATTCACGCTGTTAAAGCCGCCGGAAGACATCAATCTTCTCGATGTGCTGGAGGCAATAGAGGGTCAGATCGAGATGAATGTTTGTCTTGGCAACGGTGATGTATGCGGGAACCGATCTGTCTGCCCGGTTCACGACGTATGGCGCGAGGCTCAGGATCAATTGTTTGCAACGCTGAGAAAGCAGAGTTTCGCTCAGCTTGCGGAAGCGAGCCGAAGACGGCGTGAAGAGGCGGCCAGGGAGCCACAGGCGAGCGACTAAGGAGAGCGGAAAGGAACAATCCCGCGAGGCGGGACTTCGGAAGCCTCAGGGCACAAGGCGAAAGGGAAAGAACTGAGAAGAAGATTTTTTTTGTTTCCAAGCTTCGCTTTTCTTCCTGAAATAGTGTATTGACAAACGGTTTTGAGAGGATAGGGACAGACCCTTGAGAGGTTTGTCTCTTTTTTTGTCCCTAAGAACTCATTTTCAAAAATACGATCATGTATCCTCGCAATCTTCGGAAGGGCGACCCGCCGGGTCGCCCCTACAGAATACGTCACAGGATTCAGGAAACCGACTGCAAAAGACTAATGTCGGTTTTGCTTAATTCGGGGACACCATGCAGCATGGTGTCCCCGAATTAAGGGCTCTGCATGGTGTCCCACAGGAATCACGAAACGCGCTACCTAAGAAAGCGGTGCTTATTCGGGGACACGATGCGGCATCGTGTCCCCGAATAAGCGCCCCCGAATAAGCGCCACGCGGCATGACTCGCCCGAATAAAGGGTTCTATTTTTTCAGGTAGATCATGATGATGGAGATGTCGGAAGGTCTTACGCCCGTGATTCGAGAGGCCTGGCCCAGCGTAAGGGGCCGAAAGCGGGCGAGTTTTTCGCGGCCTTCGTTCGAGAGGCTGTGAATGCGGGTGTAGTCGATATCATGGGGAATGAGTGTCGCCTCGAGTCTTTCAATTCTTTCTATCTGAGCGAGTTGGCGACGGATGTATCCTTCGTACTTGATCTCGATCTGAACCTGCTCGGAGACGGAAGCTTCCGGCTCAGCGAGTCCGGCTATCGCGTATACTTCCGCGGCATCGAGCTCGGGACGGCGCAGCAACTGCTCGAGCGTTGTTCCGTCTTTCACATCGCCCGTTCCACGTTCGCGGAGCAAGCGGTTGACTGATTCCGACGGCGGGACTTTGCAGTTTCGGAGCCTGTTCAACTCTTCCCCGATGCGTTCGCGTTTTCTCTCGAGCGTCGAGAAAGCGGACTCGTCCACGAGTCCGAGCTTATATCCGACGGGCATCAGCCGCAGGTCGGCGTTGTCCTGTCGGAGCAAGAGGCGATATTCCGCCCGCGCCGTGAACATGCGATATGGTTCTCTTATTTCTCGAGTGACGAGGTCGTCGAGAAGCACTCCGATATAGGCCTGAGAGCGTGAAAGAACGAGCGGCGGTTCGGCCCTGAGCTTGAGCGCCGCATTTATCCCCGCCATCAAGCCCTGAGCGGCGGCTTCCTCGTATCCGGACGTCCCGTTTATCTGACCCGCGAAATACAAGTTCTCGACTTGTTTCGTCTCCATTGTCGGTTTTATCTGCGAGGGTGGGGCGAAGTCGTACTCGATTGCGTACCCGTACCGCATGATCTCGGCATGCTCTAGTCCGCGGATCGTCCGGAGGAATTCGAGTTGGACGTCCTCGGGGAGGCTGCTGGAGATTCCATTGCAGTAGATCTCGTCGGTTTCGAGGCCCTCGGGCTCGAGGAAAATCTGATGTCTTTCTTTGCTTGCGAATTTGACGACTTTGTCCTCGATAGAGGGGCAGTAGCGAGGCCCGATCCCGCTGATTCTGCCGGAATAAAGCGGTGAGCGGTCGAGATTCTTGCGGATTACCTCGTGCGTTTTTTCATTTGTGTACCCGAGATAGCATGGGACTTGTTCGCGGTCGATCTGCCGGGTCGAGAAAGAAAACGGCGGAGGAGGGACGTCGCCCGGCTGTTCGAGGAAGGCAGAAAGGTCCACGGTGTTTTTGTTGATCCGGGGCGGCGTGCCCGTCTTGAGACGCCCGAGATCGAAGCCCGCGTGTCTTAATCCGTCGGAGAGCGACCTGGCGGAGAACTCGCCGGCCCTTCCCGCTTCATGCTGCGAAAGGCCGATATGAATCAACCCGCGCAGGAACGTGCCGGTTGTGATGATGACGGCGCGGCCCTCGAACTTAGACTGTGTCTGAGTGACAACCGAGGTAATGCGACCATCCTGAACGCAGACGTTCTCGACGAGCGCCTGCTTGAGATCGAGGTTGGCGGCCTCTTCGAGGAGATGCTTCAACTTGAGCTGGTATGCTTTCTTGTCGGCCTGAGCGCGAGGGGCCCGCACTGCCGGACCTTTGCTTCGATTGAGCATGCGAAACTGGATGCCGGTCGCGTCGGTAACCTTTCCCATCACGCCGCCGAGCGCATCGATCTCGCGAACGAGATGTCCTTTCGCCAGACCGCCGATAGCGGGGTTGCACGACATCTGCCCAATCGTGTCGAGCGAGATGGTGAGCAGTAGCGTTTCGCAGCCCATCCGGGCAGTTGCGAGGGCGGCCTCGCAGCCGGCGTGGCCTGCGCCGACGACGATTACGTCATATTTCTTGGGATAGATGCGCATACCTTCCAT
>JACRIR010000226.1 GCA_016215705.1 Candidatus Poribacteria bacterium
CGTTCCCCCCTTTGCAAAGGGGGGAAGGGGGGATTTAAGACTCTTGTTTTCCAAGGATTTCTGCGACTTCCTAAATCCCCCTTTGTCCCCCTTTTTCAAAGGGGGAGCATTGCAACATTATTTAGGAGGCGCTCTACTAGCGTGGGATTCTGTAGGTGCGAACAGATTCCCACCTACAGAATTATGCGACAGCAGCCGCTCCCTTGCGCATTCTGTCTCTCGACTATGGGACAACCCCCTACAGAACTATGGGACAACCCCCTAATCCCCCCCTTTTGCAAAGGGGGGAAGGGGGGATTTGAAGAGTCATGAAGATCAAAACCGAACAATTCACCGAGGCTGCCAAGAAAGAACTCGCAAACACCCGCACGCGCGCCATCCTCGACGCCATAGCTTCAATGGTCGGCGCAAGGCGCGAGTTTGCAATGGAGTCGCTGGCCGATCCCTCGGCGGCACTCGCGTTGGGGAGAGCTATTCGCGCCGAGGCGATTGCAAGAATGCCCGAACTTCTCGAGGAATTCGAGAAGAATGCCATCGCTAACGGCGCTAATGTTGTCTGGGCCCGCAATTCTGCAGAAGCAAACGAGTTCATCCTGAAATGCGCCAAAGAGCGCAATATCAAGTACGTCACCAAGGGCAAGTCTATGGTGACCGAAGAAATCGGCCTGAACAAAACTCTCGCGGAGAATGGCATCGAGGCATTCGAGGCCGATCTGGGAGAATTTATCGCGCAATTGCTCGACCGTCCGCCATTTCATATCGTCGGCCCCGCAATCAACATCCCTGTGGAGGAAATCTGCGATATCTTCCTGCGCAGAGGAATCATGAAAGAGCCCACTCTGGACCCGGTCGCACTTGGCGCCGCAGCCAGACTCTATTTGAGAGACAAATTCCACCACCTCGAGATGGGCATAACCGGCGTCAACATGGCCGTCGCCAACACCGGCACGATCATCAACGTTGAAAACGAAGGCAACATCCGACTGACAAAGTCCGCCCCCCGCACGCAGGTGTCGGTGATGACTCCGGAAAAAGTCGTTCCGACCATGCGCGATGCCATACATCTACTGCGGCTGTTGTGTCGAAATGCCACAGCGCAAAAGATATCAGCCTATGTGTCGATGGATAGCGGGCCCAGCAAAGCCGGTGAGATTGACGGGCCTGAAGAACTCTTCATTGTCATCGTAGACAACGGGCGCTCCGATTTCTACGCCGACCTCCACGCCCGTGAGGCGCTGCGCTGCATACGCTGCGGGGCCTGCATGTACGAGTGCCCGGTCTATATGAAAATCGGAGGATATCCCTACGGATGGGCCTACTCCGGCCCCATGGGCCAGGTTCTCAATCCGCTGCTCCTCGGCCTCGCCCGAACTCAAGACCTCTACCGCGCCTGTACGCTGTGCGGACAGTGCAAAGAGATATGCCCGGCCGGCATCGATCATCCGAAGATGTTTCTGTCGTATCGCGCCAAAGACGTAGTAGGGGACCTCTCATATCAGGGAGTGAAGCGTTCCTGGAAGGAATCGCGATTCTTCGATCTGCTGACTTTTGGAATGATGCGCTCCTGGCGCTGGAATCTCGGCATCAAGGCAATCCGGCCGTTCCTTAATAAAGCATCCAAGAATGGCTCTGCCGACAAGACAAGAACACCCTTGCGTGGATGGAGCCGGAGCAGAGACCTTCCCCCCGTGTCCGAGAAGACTTTCCGAGAGAGAATGAAAGATGGGGAAGTGAAGTGAAATGATGAATGACCGAGTAATGAATGATGAAAGAAGAAATGCGGTGGGGGCGTTCGGCGAAGGAACAGTGATTCACTAGATGGAGGCAGCTGATCACGGTATCGAGGCGGAGCGGGTGGGGGCGTTCGGCGAAGGAACAGTGATTCATTAGTGAGCGCATTTGTAGGGGCGAACCTTGCGTTCGCCCAACTCCAAGGTGCTCCCTATCGGGCGAAAACAAGGTTCCCCCCTACAAACACGCGAGTTCATCAAGATGCCATCAAGACCGTACGGCGTGTTGCCCAAATGGCAATAGCCGTTTGTCATTCTGAGCGAAGCGTTTGTCATTCTGAGCGAAGCGAAGAATCTCTATAGGTCGCAAATTTGCAGGAAGACGAGAGGTTCTTCGTCGCTTCGCTCCTCAGAATGACAATCCTGACAGCATTATGAAGCGCAATTTCATTCGGGCAACACGCCGTGTAGAGAGTGGGGAAACATGACCCAAACCGCAAGAGAAGAAATCCTGGGAAAACTCAAGGCTGCGCCAAAACAGAGCGCTCCTTCCCGGCCGGGTGTGCCTCCCCCTGCCGAGCTTTCGTGGACCCGCGAGCAGATGATCGAGGAGTTTACAGAAAACCTGCGGCGCGAAACCGCCATTGTCCACCGCGTGGAAAACTACGACAAGGCCGCCGGGAAGCTGACGGAAATTGCCAAATCGGAGAATCTCAAGAAAGTGATTGTCTCAACGGATGACGTTGTTGCCGGAATGAATCTGCAGGAATGGGGGACTGGAAACGGCATCGAGGTCCTCACGCATAAACAATTCACCGAGCGGGCCGCCTTCAAAAAGGCGGTCTTCGTCGATGTCGAGGCCGGCATAACGGGCGTTGATTATGCCGTAGCCGAATCGGGCACGCTCTGCCTCATTCACGATGAGAATCATCCGCGCCTTCTTTCTCTTGCCCCGGCGACACATATTGCCATCGTGCCGGCAGAGAGACTCTTTCCGGCTTACGAAAACGTGACCGATATAATATTTCAAGAAAAGCGACGACTCCCAAGCCATGTCACCTTCACAACCGGCCCGAGCATGACAGCCGATATCATGGGAGTTCCCTTCAAAGGGATGCACGGACCAAAGAAGCTCATTGTGATTATCATCGGAGGATAGGCGGATATTCGGAGACACCATGCCGCATGGTGTCTCCGAATATCCGCGACCCGAAATAATGTGTGGTGTGACTTGAGACCCTGAAAGAAAGGAAGAAATCCATGCCAAGTATGTTCGATCCTATCAAAATAAAGAATCTGAATATCCGGAACCGGATTGCGCGCTCGGCCACTTATGAGGGAATGGGCAACCACAGGGGCGAGCCCTCACGACATCTCGCGCAGCTCTACAACGCACTCGCCGAAGGCGGTGTAGGACTCATCTTCACGAGCGCCACAATGATCGAGAAGTTTAAGCTGGAGCTTCCGCCGGACGCTGATATGCCGTATCCGACCTTCATTCACACCGACGAAATGGCCGAGTTCTGGAAACCGATTGTGAAAGACGTGCACGCGCGAGGCGCAGCCATTGCGATGCAGGTCGTGCATGCCGGCCGACAGGAGGCCCCGATCGTGCGCGACGGAGAAGCGCCGATTGCTCCGTCCGCTGTTCAGGAGAAAACCTATGGCGTCGTGCCCCGCGAAATAACGCTCGCCGAGATCAAAGACATGATAGAGAATTTCGCTCAGGCCGTCCGCCGGGGCAAAAGCGCCGGCTTCGACGCGGCCCAACTCCACGGGGGACACGGCTACCTCATCAGCAATTTCATATCGCCATACACCAACCGCCGCACCGACGAATATGGCGGCGACACGGCGAGGCGCGCGCGCTTCATCGTCGACATTGTTCGACGGGCGCGCGAGTTCGTCGGTGATTATCCCATCATGATCAAGATGAACTGCGACGATTTCATTCCCGGTGGCCTCGATAAGGATGAAGCGGCCCGCGTGGCGAATATCATCACGAAAGCAGGCATCGACTGCATCGAGGTAACTGGCGGCATTTACGAATCCCGGGAACAAATGAGCCGCAAAGGCATAAACAAGGAAGAGAAAGAGGCCTATCTGCGACCCTATGCAGAGGCGCTAAGAAAAGCTGTCGGTGTTCCTCTGATACTGGTCGGCGGAGTGCGCTCTCCGAAAGTGATAGATAGAATTCTCTCCGACGGCGCTGCCGATATGGTTTCCCTCAGCAGGCCGTTCATACGCGAGCCTCATCTCGTCAATCGCTGGAAGCAGGGCGACCTCTCAAAGGCCACGTGCATCTCCTGTAACCAGTGCGGGGAAAACACGTTTACCCAACCCATGCGCTGTTATGTGGAAGAAGCGCTGAAAGCCGGAAAAGACTCCTGAGAGAATATCCCGTAATTGTGCATCAACTGTAGGGGCACGGCGCACCGTGCCCTAACACCCCGCAAAATCCCTGCAACCTCCGCAGGGGCGACCCGCCGGGTCGCCCCTACAAAATGCGTCACAGGATTCAGGAACCTCACTGCTAAGAAACAAAAAGCCTGTGCAAGCTCCTTCTCGCACAGGCTTTAGCAACGCTCAACTCTCTGGCGCTGTCTCAATGGGCTCCAGCGTGGGTGAATCTCTCGCGAAAGAGCTTGAACTGGGACAGTTGATAAATGGCTGCCACACCAATCAGCGTATACGCGATCCTGCTCAATACGCTCATAGCGCCAAATATCGCAGCGACCAGGTCGAAGGAAAAGATCCCCACGAATCCCCAGTTCAGGGCGCCCAGAACTACCAGGAACAGCGTTGCCACGTCTATTCCTCTCATCATGTTTTCCTTTTCCATTGTTTTCCCTCCTTATCGGCTGGGAAACCCTCACACGTTCCCCCTTGATAATAATGTCATTTCAGGGTTAAAATCGCAAGGTTCACCATCAGGCGAGATATGGACATAACTGCTTACTAATGCGTCACTTATGTAACAAGCCGACCTCAGACAGCTTGCCCGTTCAGGTTCACATAGAAGATATGTGTTGAGAAACATAAAAAACGGAAAGGCGCGACCAAAGCAGTCGCGCCTTTCTAGCACAGAGCGATTGATGGGGGGAAGAACAACCGCTCGCTACGGGCTTGAACTCAAGCTACTTTCTTCAGTAAAGCGTCCACCTTCTTGTCGAGGGCAGCAATATCCTCGCGTGTCGGTATGTTGAACAGATGGAGAACGCGGAGAAGCCATTCTTCCTTAGGCTCTCCCTTCTTCTCGGCCTTCACGGGCCTGTCGGTCTTCTTTTCGGCCTTCTTTTCCGCCTTCTTGAAAATGTCCGAGCCGTTCTCGATCAGTTTCTTGAAGTATTTCCGACCGGCCTTGCGGGTCTTTTCTCCTCTCTTTGTCAGCGAACTGATAAGATCGGAAAATTGATCCTCCGCGAGCGAGAGCGCTCCGACGGACATAAGCAACGGACGCCTCAAGACGCCGGCGGCGTCGAATCTCCCGTTGCCCTTCGCGCGGTCGGCCTTTACGGCCTTCTTCACGACTTTCTTCGTTGCCAAGTGCATTCACCTCCTTTGCGGTCTCGATTCTATTCTATAACGCATCGCGTCAATTGCTATTTTAACACACTGCGTCAAATCTGTCAAGGGGGTCTCCTGAATTTTTCTTCAATCCATCCCCGGCCCTCCCCGTGGCGGCCCGCTTTGCCCTTTCCCCTTTCCCCCCTCCTTGACCAATTCTTATGTCACACACACGCCCTTGACAATCCGTTTGAATTCTCGAGGCCCTAGGTATATAATACACCGACTTTTCCGAAGCCCTTTTTCCGAAATTTCCCGTAGGGAGGCGCTATGCGAATGCCGACTTGCTTCAGACTGTTGTCTTGCCTTGGCGTCGCGATATTCTTGCTTTTCGGATGTGCCGCGATTGCCAGGGCCGAAGAGGAGTCCCCTCCACCGACCGCACAGGAGACCGGCGTCATCGAAAAAAGTGTGACCCTGGGCTTGCGCGACGTGGTGATGCGGGCGTTGGCGGCCAATCTCGACATCGCCGTGGAGCAGTACAACCCCGCGATCAGAGACGCTGAGCTCTTAAGCGCTCAAGGGACGTTCGATCCGACGATAAAGTTGGATTTCTCATACTCGGACGAACAAGTCCCGCAGACCACGAGGGAAGGACTCGCAAGCAACGCTGCCGAAACCGAAACCATAACAAAAGACCTCTCGCTCACTTTCTCGGGAACACTCACGAGCGGAACCGAGTACGAAATATTCTTCGATCGTTCACAGTCGCAATTCACACAGAACAACACGTTCATTGACCCCGATCCGCTTGTCATCGGGGACGAATTCTTTGGCAACGTTCGCAATCCTTCACAATACGATCTCGACCTCAATTTCAAGCTGACGCAGCCGCTCCTTAAGGATTTCGGTTTCGACGCAAACCTGGCCGATATCCGGATTGCCCGAACTGCCAGGGACATAAGCGTCGAAGATTTTCGCAAAAGCGTCATGGACACGGTTGCCGAAGTCGAGTCGGCCTATTGGGACCTCTTTCTAACCATTGAAAACCTCAAAGTGGCCGAAAGCTCGCTCGGATTGGCCCGGGACCTTCTCAAGGAAAACCGCATACGCCTCGAGGTAGGCACAATGGCCAGGCTCGAGGTGCTCCAGGCCGATACGGGCGTGGCGCAGCGCGAGGGAGATGTAATTGTGGCCCGCAGCCAGGTGAAAGACGCCGAGGACAATCTGAAACGGCTGCTCAACCTGCCGAAGGATACCGAAGACTGGAAACTGCGCATTGTGCCTGCGGACGAGCCTTCGACAATCGAGAGACAAGTCGACCTCCTCACCGAGTTGAACCTGGCGATGGAAAATAGGCCCGACTACAAAAGCTCGCTGCTCCAGATAGAAAGCGATGCGATAAACGAACGGTTTACCCGCAACCAACTTCTCCCGAGTGTAGACCTCACCAGTGAATACGAGTTCCGGGCGGTGGACGCGGAGCTCCACAACGCTTTCGATGACATCGAGAGGGGAACCTCGCCCAGTTGGCTTGCAGGCGGGACCGCAGAGTATCCGATAGGAAACCGCGAGGCCAAAGGAAACTACAAAAAAGCGCAGCTTGAAAAGCTTCAATCGGAAAAAGAGACTGCAAATCTGAGGCTTTCCATAATCGTTGAGGTCAACAAGGCCGTCCGGGACATCGAGACCGGTCTTAAACGGATATCGGTAACCCGCAAGGCCACCGAGTTGGGGGAGGAAAGCCTTAAGGCGGAGCGGAAGAAGCTCGAGGTCGGAGTCTCGACGAGCCACCTCGTTCTACAATTCGAGGAGGAGCTTGCGGACGCCCGGAGGCGCGAGATCGCCGCGAAGATAGACTACAGAAAAGCGCTCATAGCTCTTGCCGCCGCGACAGGCAACCTCCTGAAAGAAAACAATATCGTCGTCGATGAGACGCTTTAGGGTATCCATGAGAAAAATCCCCGCCATGTACAATCGTTTGCTGTCTCTTTGCCGGCGCGCATGCGCTGCCCTCTCTTTTGCTCTTCTCTCTTTGCCTTTCGCCTCCTTCTTCCTGTTGACGACCGGTGTCGCAATAGCCGAGCCGCTCCAGGCCGAGGTCGGCACAGGAAGAGCCGCGCTGCCGCTTTCACTCGAGGATTGCATCTCGGTCGCCATGAAGAACAACCTCGATATCGGGGTTGAGAACTATGTGCCCGCAATCAGCGACGCTGACGTTCAGACCCAGAAAGGACTGTTCGACCCACACATCTTCTTCAATGCCACATATATAAACCGGGTTGACCCTCTTTCCGCAAACGTGTCGGTTTCCGCCGGTGGCCTGACATCGGTCAAGACCGAACAGTGGCTCTTGTCGGGCGGGCTCACGGGCGCCATAGCAACCGGGCTTGCTTACGAAGCCTCGATTTCGAGTGAACATACACCGTTCTCGACTATTACCGACTTCTTCGAGGCAAATGGGGAACAGAGGTTTACAACCGCCCTCACTGTCACACAGCCGCTTCTCAAGAATTTCGGCGTCGACGTGAATACCACCGGCATTCGCGCTGCCGAGAAAACCAGGGAGGCGTCGGTCTACGAACTCGAGCTGACAATCCTTACAACCTTGTTCGATGTCGAGTCGGCCTACTGGGAACTCGTGTTCGCCCGTGAAAATCTGCAGGCAAAAATGCGCTCGCTGGAGCTTGCGCAGAATCTGCTCGATGAGAACAGGATTCGCCTTGAGGTCGGCGTGATACCTCCGCTCGCTGTGCTTCAATCTGAAACCGGTGTGGCCGTGCGTGAGGAAGAGGTAATAGTCGCACGGAGCCAGGTTGAAGATGCCGAAGACCAATTGATACGTGTGACAAACCTGTTACCCGACAAGTTCATATGGGACCTGGAGATCGTTCCCACTGACTCCCCGGTCGTCCTTCCCCCTCAGGAATATGTTGAAGGCCGGGAGATAACTGCTGCGCTCACAAAAAGGCCGGAATTGAAACAACTTCTCAAACAACAGGAAGCGGCCGAGTTGAACGTTCGATTCACAAAGAACCAACTCCTTCCCGCTCTTGACCTGAACGCTTCAATCGGGCTCATGGGCCTTGACGACGGCTTCGACAGTTCCGTATTCTCTCTCGCCTCTTTGGGGCTTCCCCTGCCTCCGCCCCCGCACAAAGGGATAGACCCTGCCACCGACGACCTTTTCTCGGGAGATCACCTCCAGTGGGTTCTTGGGTTTACGTTCGAGCTGCCGTGGGGAACTCACTTCGAGCGAGGCCAGTACAAATCGGCAAACCTGCAAGTAAGCCAGATCGACGCGAGCATCCGGAACCTGCGCCAGGTCATCATCCAGGACGCTCGAAACGCGCTCCGGGGCGTTGGAACAAACTGGGAACGAGTTCAGGCCACAAGGGACATTACCCAATTCAGAAGAGAAAGCCTGCTGGCCGAGAAGAAAAAATTTGAAGTCGGCGTGTCCACCGCTCACGATGTGCTCCAGTTCGAGGACGAATTGGCCGCCGCTGAGGCCGACGAGCTCCGCGCCACCGTGGACTACGTGCTCTCACAGACAAATCTCCTGCGCGCCACGGGCACACTGCTTGAGGCCCGCAACGTGCGCCTGGCTGTTAATCCCTGAGATAAACCATTAATCGCCCGCATCGCCCATCCATTTCACCCCATTTCATGCCTTCGGCCATTCCAAACAG
This sequence comes from Candidatus Poribacteria bacterium, assembly GCA_016215705.1. Taxonomy (GTDB): domain Bacteria; phylum Abyssobacteria; class SURF-5; order SURF-5; family SURF-5; genus JACRIR01. Next base: position 8,930 of record JACRIR010000226.1, read on the forward strand.
CCATCGCTTCTGATAAATGCCATATTAGAGACTGCCCGGTAATTCTGTAAGTGCGAGTTTGTTCGCCTCTCCTCATTTTACATCCTCATATCTCTGTGTCAGAGTTGTTTCAAGAACATAGGCGAGTGAAATCGGAACTCGCGCGGCAGGGTAGGGATCGAAAAGAAAGGATTCTACTATGGCGATTGAAGGCGACAAGGTCTACACATGCACCACATGCGGCAGGGTCTCAAGCCAAAAGGGTCACCTGTGCTCGCCCGCGGATGAGCAATATGTGTGCGAATTTTGCGGCGCCGAATCAGTGGACCCAAGGCACGTCTGTTTTCCGAAAGTCGAGAAGCTTCGCTATGTCTGCGAAACCTGCGGGCGCGTAGCCGTCAGCAGCTCTCACGTGTGCGCGCCGAGGGCCATCGAGGGAAGCCCGCCGACAAAGAAAACAAAAGCCAAACCTGCAAAAGCGAAAAAGAGCGCGAAGAAAACCAAAAAGGCCTCGGGCAAGGCTGCAAAGAAAAAAGCGAAAAAGTAACACTAACGGTGTTCCACCTGCATTGTCATTTTCAGGCGAGGGCCTGTGGCTCTCGCCTTTTCTCATAATTCGGGGACACGATGTGGCATCGTGTCCCCGAATTATGAGGAACAATCGCAGTGGCTAACCTCGCTGCGCGCGAACTCATCTTCTACTCCAGAAAGTCCTCCTCTCCACTCTCTCCTTCCCCTTCCTCTCCTCCTTCGGCGTCCTCTTGTGGCATACTGTCCTGGCCTGCCACGCGAAGCACTTCTTCTTCAACGTATATCGGGCTCGACATCCTGACTGCAATCGCAATCGCATCACTCGGGCGGCAGTCGATCTTGATAATGTTCGTGTCTGCTGATCCGTTTTCCTCCTGAGTGAGGATCAGATAGGCATAGAACGTGCCCCCCTCAAGCTTGTACACCTGGATGCTCTGGAGACTTGTCTGAAAACCCTTCAAAATGAACGTTATCAGGTCGTGCGTCATCGGGCGCGGCATGTCGATCTTTTCCATGCCGTTCGCTATCGCGAATGCTTCCGCGTTTCCCACCAGAATGGGCAGTATCCGCTCGCCGTACCTTAGTATAACGATGGGCCTCTTGAGCACGTCGTACATAACCCCATCGAGTTTCATTTCAAGCATTGCCATTGAAAAACCTCCTTCTAGGATGGCGCTTAAGCAATTATATAGTTGTGCATAAGAAAAGGCAAGACCGCTCATAATTCTATCGAAGCCTGAAATTAAGACTGCCGCGCGGAAAATTCGGATTGTAGAAGGGGTCCGACGGACACCGGTTCTCCCATTTGCGCTGGAAAACCCGCGAGTCAGGTTTATCCACCCGCGGTCCGGTGACCGCGCTCTCGATGTGGTAAAGAAGCGAAAATGGCGTGTAGACTGTCCTGTATCCGCACTCCCACGCGCGCAGGCAGAATGCCACTTCCTGATAAGCGATCGGCAACTCCGGATCGAGCCCCCCGAGCTCGTCGAAAATGCTCTTCTTGATGAGCATGCAGGCGGCGGTCACCGCCGAGCAATTGCGCATTGCGTCCGCCATGCCAAAATAGCCGTGGTTATCGCGATGGAGCCGGCTGTGCAAATGTCCGGCGACACCGCAATGCCAGAGAACTATTCCCGCGTGCTGGACCGTGTCGTCCGGATATAACAGTTTTGAGCCGACAACGGCCACGCCGGGAATCTGGGCAACCTCGAGCATGGCTGTAAGCCAATCCGGCCGGACCGCCTCCGTGTCGCTATTCAGAAGGAGCAGGTGCGAACCTCGCGCTCGATTGGCCGCCAGATTATTGATGGCGGAGAAATCATAAGGCTTGTCATATGCGATAACCTGCGTATTCTTTTGAGAGGCGAGCCTTCCGAGGAATTCGATGGTCTCGGGTTTCTCACTGCGATTATTGACGACGATAACCTCGAAGTTCCGATAATCATTCTCATCAACAGACCGGATGCACTTCTCCAGAAGACTCAAATTGTCGCGTGTCGGAATGATTATGGTGACCAAAGGATTGTCCTTCACCATTGGTCTCACCCTGTAGCTTCCCTCGAAAAGCCCCGGCTCCACGCGCCCATCTATACCTCTTCGCTGCATCGCCTCACGCAACGCCTTTAGTGAGCATTCGGCGGGAGCTTTCATTCCGCTGTGCCCCGCGCCGCGACCCGAATAGCTGGAGGCCGTCGAACCAGGCGAGTGTCTCCAATGATAAAGAATTCTGGGGATATGGCGGATTCTGCCCGTGCGCTCCGTCAGTCGTAACACAAGGTCGTAATCCTGCGCTCCCTCGAAACCTTCCCGAAAACCGCCGATCACGTCTATGACGCTCTTTCTGTAGACGCCGAGATGGCACGTGTACATATTGGACAGGAGCAGTTCAGGTGACCAATCCGGCTTGAGAAACACCTCGACGTGGCGGCCGCGCTCGTCGAGCTTGTCCTCGTCGGAATAAATCATGTCGGTGTCGCGGTGGGAGTTCAACAGCTTTACGTTCTCGAACAAGGCGTCAGGGGAAAGCTCGTCATCATGGTCGAGCAGCGCAATAAACTCACCGCCCGCGAGCTCGATGGCTGCATTCGAGGCGCACGAAATGCCGGTATTGCCTTCGAGGAACCTGATCCTTATTCTGTCACTGACCTGTGAAAGCCTTTCTAGTTCAGCTTTGGTTTCTGATCGCGTCGAGCCGTCGTCAGCGATGCACAATTCCCAGTTCGGATAAATCTGCCGTTCTACGGATTCAACCGCGCGTCTCAAGAACGCGGCGTCAACATCAAAAACCGGCATTACCACACTAATGAGCGGAGAATAATCGAACCGCTTGACTTCCGCCCGCATCCTCTCAAAATCCGCTTCAGTAGGCGTGTTCCGCCGACGCCATTTCTGATAGCATATATCCTCGATCGACAGCAGCCGCCTTCCGAAAAGCCTGAAGCCGAGATATGAGAGACAAAACCGAAACGCAGTCTCGACGCCCTCCGTCTGAGCCAATTCAACTGTTTTCTCTATCTTCGATGTCAAATAATCCTCGCCCGTTCTCATCGTTCCCGCTTTTGAAGGAATCCTTCGAAATCTTTCTTTGTTCTTGATTTTACTCCAGGTTTCACACTAATATAATATCATGAATCGCCCAATTTCTCATTCACCGGATTAGAATTGTGACCGTGGTTTCCCATCCAGCGTGTGTGCCGGAGGCGCGCATTGCCATGCATCAGGATAGACCTTGCTGGAACACCTATGACCCTCTTGGACTGAACCGTATAGTGCGTTTTCCCGAGTTATATGAGATTCGCATTTCCGTCTTCTGCCCGGAGTCACACTCATATACTTCAAAGCTCTATTTCCTCGAGCATCTTGGAGACGTCGGAAACGTGCTGCGAACTGGCGCTCACTCGCCCGACTGCTCTTATGCATCGGCCGACCTGAGCTTCGCCGGCTTCATGTTTCGGATTGAATACGCCGTCGCCCATAACGGCGCCCTGTCATGCCTCGTCACGCCTCTTTCGGTTGCGGACCCATCCACCCTCGTCATCGTGGAAGTTCTGAGGGCATGGGACCTCGATGGCAAGGTTGAACTCGACAGCGAAGACGTTATCTCTTTTCCCTCTGAGACTGGTGGCGCAATCAAGGTGGCGGCGGAGCAGAATTTCAGTTCGGTTCACTGCCCCGGAAAACCAGTGGCAAGTGGCGTCTACCATTCGGAAGAAGAACTCGCACAATCTCTTGTCGAACGGAAAACATTGAACGCGGCCGGAGGAAGAGCCGGAATCGCGGCTCTTGGTTTCCTGGCAAGGATTCCATTAAGAATCTCCTCGTGGGAGGAGAAGATTCCCCGGGAAACGTCGGACAAGTTGCCGGGTCTCGTCCAAATCGCAACAAATATCTCTGAGGCCAAGCGGTCTCTCGAACAAGAATCGGCGGAAATCCACGGAGGACCTTTCGATGGATGTTACCGCGCAGTTTCCTCCGTCATGGGCTGGATGACCGTGTGGGACCAACTACATGGGATTCCTTATGCGCCGGTCAGTCGTTCCTGGGTAGATAATTACATGGTCAGGATAGGATTCGATAAGTCCGTTCGCGGTCCGCTCACTGGCCTATGGGACAGCTTCTTTCATGCAATCCTTCAGTCCGTAAATGACCGGCGTCTTGCCGAAGCCAACCTTCGCGTCGTACTCGATGATCACGCGCTGACTGAGGAGGGCTTTCCCACAAACTACATCGTGTCCACATTCAAATCCGGAGATCGCAGTCAGCCGCCTATCGGCGCGCTTGCGGCGTGGAAATTATACCGCAGGTTCGGGAACAACGATTTTCTCGCATGGGCGTATCCTCGCCTGAAGAGGTGGCACCAGTGGTGGAAGACCCACCGGGACGGCAACGCCGACGGCCTGCTTGAATGGGGCTCGAACGCCGGCGTCCGCGACCCCGGTAATGACGCCGGTACCCTGTTTGCGGCGGCATGTGAATCGGGAATGGATAATAGCCCGCTCTATGATGAAGCATCCTACGATCCGGCCCTCGGCACAATGAACCTCTCTGATGTCGGCCTGAACTCGCTCTATGCGGCCGACGCGATGTTTCTGTCGCGAATCGCTGATGCGCTCGGATACGCCGATGACAAAAGAACATTTGATGCCGAACACTCTGCGCTCAGCGACAGGATCAATGCCGCTCTCTGGAACGAGCAGACGCAAGCTTACATGGATAGGTTCTGGAACGGCCGTTTTTCTGCCCGCCTCGGACCGACAGCATTTTATCCGCTGCTTGCGGGCATCCCCGATCACGAACGAGCAAAGCAACTCGTGCGCCGTCATCTCCTGAACGAGATCGAATTTTGGGGCGAGTTCGTGATACCGGCCATCAGCAAGAACGATCCTGCGTTCCGGGATCAACTCTACTGGAGAGGCCGCATCTGGGCCTCAGTGAATTACCTTGTCTATCTTGGACTGAAGGCATACCGGTTCGACGACGTCGCCTTTGACCTCGCGCTCCGCAGCGTGACCCTGTTCATGCAGGAATGGAATCTCAAAGGTCACTGCCACGAGAACTACAACGCCATCACTGGAGAGGGCTGTGACGTGCCTATCCCGTCTTCGCCCGGTTCTAATGGTTCCGACCGTTTCTATCCCTGGGGCGCGCTCCTCCCGTTAATGGGGATCGAAGAGCTATTCGACGTCGAGCTCGACAGCGGCATCCGGTTCGGCTGCCGATTCTTGCCCGTGGAAACGTCCGTGACCAATGTCCCCTTTGGCGGGAGTGTTTATTCGATCAAGCCTTCGCTCAGGGAAACCATGGCCTGCCGTGACAATAAGGAATTCTTCTTCTCATCTCCGGGGGTCAGCGTGCGAAACTATACGGTAAGCGGCGGAAACGTCAAGTTTGCCGCAACAGGGGAAGGGAACGTTCTCTTGCGGATATCGGAATTCGCTCCTCATGCTTCCGTGGCCGCGCGTATTGGCGCCGATGCGCCTCACCTGATCACCGCGAACGCCCAAGGAACGATATCGTTGACTGCTCTCTTCGCGGCAGGAGGTCAGACTCTGACATTCGACATAAAAGTTTAGCGATTTCTCTGTCGCGCCCGCCAAATTTATGTTTCCTGAATAATTCGCATAATTCGTGGCATTCGTGATCCAAATCTTCTTCTTTTTGTTCGTGCAATTTGTCTCGCGCCTTGCGCGATTCGTGACATTTGTGTTCCGGGACTTTTCTCGGTTTTGGTCACGGCCACGCCGCGTTGCGTGCCCCTACACCGAGACCAGACAGATTCCGTCGGCGCGGCGTTCTTTGAGCCTTTTGGCAAGGTCGAGGTATTTCTCGTGGATCAGTTTCCTGTCGTATTTCCAGCACTGCTCCAGCATCTCCGCCCGCTCGTCATCGTTCAGGTAGTCCATCGAAGCGTAATAAAACCGCTCCTCTGAGCCATCCATTTGTCATTCTGAGCCATCCATTTGTCATTCTGAGCCATTCATTGTCATCCTGAGCCATCCATTTGTCATTCTGAGCCATCCATTTGTCATTCTGAGCGAAGCGAAGAATCTCTGTTATAGGTCGCAAATTTGCAGGAAAACGAGAGATTCTTCGTCGCTTCGCTCCTCAGAATGACAATCCTGGCAACACTATGAAGCGCAGCTTCATCTGGGCAACAGGCCGTCACCAGCCGAAACACCCGGCCGGGCTCTTGTTCCTCGTGCTCCCGATACTGTGCTTTAGCCCCTAGTGTGCTGTCAATACAAAATTTGCGGGTATTGGCGCTTGGTTCTTCGTAGGGGCACGGCGCGCCGTGCCCCTACAGATACCAACAAAATTAACTTGACTTGATACTAGTGTCCTGAGTCATTAATTCGTTTATGAAGTTACATGCGGTTTTGTCCGATTTTGCTGAGATTTTGGCCCATGGAACTGATTACGTTTTTATGACTCAGCACACTAGCATGACACTTCCTAAATAACATAGCATTGATACTGCAATGTTCCCCCCCTTGCAAAGGGGGGTAAGGGGGGATTTAAGACTCTTGTTCCCAATGTCTTCTGCGACTTTCTTGAATCCCCCCTTTTCAAAGGAGGAGCTTTGCAACAAGAATCAGGCAACACCCTACTTAGGCTATTGTCCTTCTTGCCCCTCCTTCTTGCTAAGTCTCTCAATGGCCTTGCCGAGGTCCTTGATCGCTTTGTCCACCTCTCCAGATGCAACCGTATCCTTCTTGAGCATCTTCTCGGCCATAGTCGCCGCCGCCTTCGCCGCATCGAGCATGATCTTCTCGCCTTCGTATTCAGTCCAGGCCACCGCTCGTTCCAGATGCATTGCGGCGGCTCGCATGGAGCTGCCGGCATTCTTCTGGTCCTTCATTTTCCAGGCTGCCTCGCCCTGCATATAGTTGTTCATTGCGAGCGCGGTGTGCGCATGGGCAAAAGCGGTATTGAGCTCTTCAACGGAATCGACCGAGCCTCTTTGCACTTTGTCGGCCAACTTCTTCAGTTCCTCGTACGAAGCCATAAGGTCTTTTTCGGCCTCCTCCGAGGATCGGTTTGCCTTCATTTTTATGAAACCCGCCGCAGTTCGTATCTCCTCAGCGGCTTCGGCGTAGCTCTTTTCGAGCAAATCCACGCGCGCGTCGTAGAAATGGCGGTCAACATCGTGAACGAGGTAAATTCCGGTGTCGTCGTACCAATCACCCTGTCCATCTTGAGCCGCCGCCACGCCACACCACATCATCACCGTGAAAGCAATTGCACAAAAGAATGCTCTATACCGCATGGTGTTCCTCCTTTCGTTCGTTTCCACCCTTACACTGCCTGACGATCTGCCCCTTCAATCGCAACAAAGCGCATCCAGAATAATTTTGACTATGTCACCGTCAGCCTCTTCTGACAAGTAAATGACGCAGTCTTGACTTTTGAGAGGGATACTGTAGAATGTATCTATAATAACGTCAGAGTAATCTTTGGGGGTGAAAAGGCTATGCGCCGAAACCTGCTTCTCTCTGTTGCTTTCGCGACTATCTTCCTTTTCAGCGCTGTCGCGCGCTCAGACCAGTTGTCCTTGAAAAACGGCAAGCGGCTCGATTGCATCATCCTCAGCAGCGACAATAGCTCTTACAGAATAAAGTATTTCGACGCGAAAGCTTGCAAGATCAAAATCGCGCAACTCGGCGCAGGGGACGTCGTGCTGGCATCCCGCGATTGCGGCAATAACAGCAGACTTCTTTCCACATGGGAACAGTCCGTTAAGGATAATTGCCCAAACACGCCCCCGGCCGAAAAAGCGGACCCTGCCTCCGATCTCCCCGATGAGCCACAGCATTCCGGCTCCACCCTGGTTATCACCAATCCCGATCTCCCGAAACACGTGCCTAAAGCTGCCGGACAACAGCCCCCAAAAACGTCTGACGAAGCGCCTCCCTTGACCAACTGCGCCAAGAGGAGAATCGCCCTTGGCAAACTGACGGTTGATTCCTGGTCCTGGGAAAACTTGCCGTATTCCACTGGCCTCAAAGTAAGCAAAGGTGTAAGAGTCACGGGCGCCGTCAGCAACAACTCCTCGTTTCCCGCTTCGGGGGTTATGATCCATGTCGAGCTTCGCGACTTCCTTAACCGCCCGGTCGGCGCCGGAGAAGCGGTCCTCAAGCCCCGAACAATTTTCCCCGGCGGAACCGCAACATTCGAGGTTTACCTCCGGGACGCTGAGTGCTCCACGAAGCAAGCGGACTTAAGCTACCACTTTCAATGAACTGGCGCACCCAATCTGCACGCTTTACGACTACGGCCTCAACAACCACGCCCGCATCCAGAAACACTTCTCGGCTCTCGGTTGAAAAGCGTCCTCCGGGCAGCGCTGGAATTATCGCCCTTTCCCCAGACAGCACTTCTTGTATTTCTTGCCGCTGCCGCACGGGCACGGGTCGTTGCGCCCGACATCTCGACGGGTTTCTTTTGAGAAGAAGGATATTTGCTGCTGCGGGAGATTCTCGATGTGCAGTCTGTCGCGAATCCGGTTGTAAACTTCCACAAAATGTTTAACGAATTCTTTCGGTGTTATGCGATCAAGCCGGTAGTAGCGCCACGCATCCTTGCGTCGTAGTGATTCATTCATGATATCGAAGGCGCAATCCATCTCACCTCTCTCCATGTGGATCTTGGCGAGCGATACGGCGGCTTCAGGGCAAGTTTTGTCCAAATCGAAACACCTGCGGTAGCATTCTTCAGCCTTCCTTGTCCGCCTGACATTCAAGTAGGTATTTCCCAAGGCGATGAGATCGACGACGCTGCCGGGGTCCTCTTCCAGCGCCCGACGATGATATTCAATGATTTCCCGGAAGAACATCGGGCGTCCGTCAACCAGTCGCGACTCCACAAACTTAATCGGGCTCTCCACTTCTTTATCCTTCATTATTGCGCCAGTGATCCTCATTGCTTCTGCGGAAAGCACGGCGAACGATTTTTCTGTCAGCTCAAATTCCGCTTCCGGTTGTTTCCCGCATGATGAGCACGTTATCTCCTCCGAGATGAAAGGCGCCGCGCCTTGTCGTTTGGGGTCAACATAAACTTCCTTCACGTCGTAGATATTGAGGTCACCGCACAGGGGGCATCGGAGTTCAATGCGTATATTCTCTTCAAACACGTCGTCGAATGGCCCCGCTTCCGTCCTTTGTCGCACATACTCGCGATTCTCTTCCACCCTTGCTCGCGCAGAAATTAGTGAAGGATGGAACACATCCAGTAGCGCGCACAGAACGGTGAATGCCTCGTCTATGACAGGATGTTTCCGTCTGACGTCAGGCTCGAGGACTTCGACGAGCCGGATATCAGGCACGCACATTGCCATGTCGCACCACGGGTCCAAATCGGCGTTTCTCATCTCAGGATATGCATTGACCAGAAACCGAACAGTTCTCTCTCCCCCCACCTTGCCAAGAATTCTCATGCCGTATATTCGCTGCGAGTCATCGAGTTCTTTCCAACGCGCGATAATCTCCGTTTCCGCGGCAGGTCCCATCTTGCACAGCGATTTGTCGGCCTCTTCGCAAACGAAGTCCGCTTTGTCATTGCAAAGAAGATTCACAAGCGTCGGAACGAAGTCGTTCCATCCAAGGGCGCCCATTATCCGGACAAGATGAGCTTCGCCATATGTGTTCGATGTCTTCGGAAGGCAATTGTTCATGTGCGAAACGATGGCGCCCTTCGGGAATCTCTTGATGTTGGCGATGATCTCGTCATACCCATTGCCGGGAAAGGACCTGATGTCCCAAGACGCCACGTCGAACAACTCGCTCAGTGATAATTGCGACCAGTCGAACGCTTCGCGCACATAACAGGCCGCAGTCACGGCGAGCATGAATTGAGCGATTATGTCCTGGTTTCCTTGTCTGATCTCTCGTTCCTTGTTCTTGTATACTGACACCAGCGCTGACTGCAAGGGCCTCCGTCTCGGTTCGGGCACAGCGCTCAGCAATTCCGACGCCGCTCTGATCTTTTCTCTGCTTGCAAGGCGAATGGCGCGGTCCAGTTGATCCAAAGGCGCTTCATCGCAGAAAAACCTCGAAAGTGATCCAAACGACTGATGCGTCGAACCGGACCCACTTTCCGTAAGCATCTCGAAGAACGGAAGACGGTCAAAGGTGACGCGATAGACCGGTTGCAGCGTACCATCGATTGACTCTGTTTCAAAAGGACCAGTCATCAATTCTGCCAGTAGATCGCTGAACACAGGCAGGGCATGGACCGAAGCGACCGCAATCATAGTTGGCAGCAACAGATCATGAACAAGCGGGTTTTTTCTTGCCCGGACAGCATCAATCACTCTGGATGCAGGCGCCTTCCAACGCGCGTCCTTGGATTTCAGCAGAGCTTGAAAGACGCCGAGCAATTTGTCGGTATCGTGACGCGCATAGACTGACTCAATGCATTTATTGAGAAGAGATTCCGCCCTTTCCGGGGCAATCTCTGCGAGCGCAATCATCGAAGTGCCGGCGAGGGTTCCTGTCCAATGCGGCCATTGTTCGGCAATAAGCGGCGCTGCAATCCTCAGGCGCTCCAGCGATACGTAAAGGAGTACTCCAGACAGAATGGCGTGGTCGTCAATGCAAACGAGACGCTGAATCGTCTCATCATCAAAGACCATTCTCTCAAACTCCTCGATGTCCGGCGCCCAGCCCCTCTTGTCCGAGAGTCTGTCAATAGCCCATTGAGCAACGATCGGGTCCTGCATCTTCTTATGAATGTCTTTGATTCTCATCATCATGCTCATAGAAAGCTCCAGTACACTGTACTACTCACTGTCAAAATCTTGTATTTCTGTCGTAATTTCCTGGATTTACTTCTGTGGGGCCGAATTCATTCGGCCAGTTTGGTCGGCGGCCCAGCCACACTATGGGCAGTTCCGGATGCGCCCGGAACTGCTGGATATCAAGCGCCTCAGAAACCAAAGCGCTCCCGCAGATTATACCACCTGCCTGAAGAAACACGAAGGGTAGTTCCCTCCAACGCGCCTCCTGCGCCGTGTTTCTCGCCTCAACTTAATGACTGATAACCTGTCTGCGCCTTGTCGAAATTCTCACAGCGCAACCGGCTCCCTCCAACGATGATCTTCTTCCTTCCACCTCGTCCACCTCGTCCACTTCGTCCATTTCGTCCATGTCGTCCACTCCGTCCATTTTGTCCATCTTCAGAAAGAATCTTCAAACGACGGGCACACACGGATCTCTTAGACCTCTGTGGCTTACAATTCTTTTCGTTCGTATCCCATTCGTTTGATTCGTGTTCCGACTTTGGTCCTTTTTGTTAACAAAAAGGTCGTTGACCGGCCCATCCGCCCGTGGTATAACTACCACAGTCAACTGAAAGAACACCGGCCCCCGTGGGCCAGGTGGCCTGGTTGGCGACGGAATGCGCGTTCCATGAACAACG
>JACRIR010000227.1 GCA_016215705.1 Candidatus Poribacteria bacterium
AATCACGCGGCCCGTTATGGTGCCCCGATCCCCTCGACGGGACAATCGAACATCCGGCGAAACGGCGACGGGAGACATTTACACCTGGTCAAGTGAGGGTTTCACGTGCTGATGAGCGTCGTTCTAAAAGAGCCGCACCCATCTCTTTTTCGTGGAAGCGTGCGATAGGTCTTTCGGGGCTTCGCAGCAGGATTGCCCACAAGACCGGCATTCCGACTACCGTGTCGGGGATTGAGCGGAAGGTCGGGCGGGCAATCGGGTGTTTCGTCCTCGTGGCGTTCGTCCTTGGCGTGCTCGTGACGCTTCTGCTCGTGTGGAAGTGGAGATAGCAGCGGTTCGACCAGCCGTTCAGTGACCACGGCGCTGATCATCCGGGTCTGGCGTTTCGTGTGGCGGTTCCGTTTCACGAGGCTGCTTGTTGCCCTGCCCGTGTGTGCCAACCCGACATTGTCACTCAGCCAGTCTCGTTTCGGGATTGCCCGTCGGTTTTGCCAATAGCTGTTTCACTTCTCGCATCATCGTGGACAGCCGTAATTCGCCCAAGCCTTCCAAAACGGTTTCCGGACGAATATTCCCTGCGTATAACTCCTCGACTAGCTTCCCCTCCAGTTCTGTTTCCTCGACGTCCTCGTCATTCATGGCGGCCTTGATGTTCTTGACCTCGATCCGCTTCAAAGCGGGCACCGTTCGACAAACGGTCTTCAGAGCATCCCAGAGATCCTTCTTTTTTTGTCTCCCATACTTGCCTTCGTCAATCTCATAGTCAATATCCCCCAACAACTCCTCGACCCGTTCCTGCAAGTACAGTTCGATCTCATTCGGAGCGAACGGTGCAGCATCCATCTCAAGACTGATCCCGCACAGGGCGATGGCAACGTAGATGTCCGGGAATGGGAACTTGTCCGGGGCGCAGTCCAAGAACAACATGTTGGTGGTTTCGTTGAGCTCTACGAAATCCACAAACGACCTGAATAGTTCCAAGGGTTTCTTGGGCTTCTTCGGGATCTTCTCGAGGACCGCCGGAATGCTGTACTCGCGCTCCCTCTCCCGCCAAGCCTTGGACAGTTTCCCGAAAGCTTCGAGGAACGCTTTCCTCGCCGCCTGCTCGGCGGCTTCAATTTCGCGGATCTTGTCGTCAAATTTGTTGGCGTCGAAGCCGTAGATCTCGTGCCACGTCGAGTCTTCGGCGGAACCCGTGCTTCTGTTGAACAGTATCTCGCCGACGTTGTTTGCGTTGAGCGTGAACAGCGACATGAGGTGCTCTCGAACCTCTCGGTACCTCAAACACTTGCCCCTCGTTTCGACTCTTGTGCTCATCCACCAATAACCCAGCCCAGCGAGCGCGATGGGGATAAAGGCAAGGGTGATGATCACGCCCATTGAGAGCTGCACTTTGAACCCGAGGTTCTCGCTGCTCAGGTATTGGTTGAGAGCCGTGAGGGCGGTGAAACCCACGACGACGCCCAAGAGCGCCGTGAACCGTTGGAGTTTCAGGTTCTGGTCCTCCGTGTGAACAGCGGTCAACGATTCAATCACCCTGAAGAGCCCGTCCAAGAGCCCGGACAACTCGTTCATTCGAGAGGTGCAAGTGGCCACCAGCTCCTTGCCCCGTAGGACGGCTGGGTTGTCCTGATACGCCTTCGCTATCAGTGGCCTGAAGTTTTCGGGGCATTCGTCCACGTCTTCCGTTGTCAGGTCGTATGGAGTCTCATCGTGCAAGTCCTCGGTCATCCGAAGCCGAAGGCTCGCCAGCTTCCCCGAGAACTCGGAGATCCTCTGGTGAAGGAATTCGACAAGGCCGTGGGTCTCCCCGACGATTTCGGAGTAGTTGGCGATTTCGTCGAGGTAGGATGAGAACGAGTCGATGAGAATGGCATACCAGTCCAGCGCGTTGTCATGGCACTCGAGCTTTTTATTCATCTTCTCGGCGAGGTCCAATTTCTCGACGAGAGTGTCATGCTCCCACTCAAACATCTTCCGCATCTCGGTGTCGGGAGGCAGGTTCTGGAAGTGGTGGAGAACGACAATGTTGTCGTCCCTGCTAACGATCTTGATTCGGTCGCCATCGGCGGACAAAAATACGGCAGTTAGACCGGCTTCATCCTTGATGGGACGGGACAGCGAGAAACGCGACCCGTCTGCACCACAGAAGGCAAGGCACTCCCGTGCCAGCTGGTCATTCAACTCCTTTCCGCCGAACACCTTCGCTGCAAGGCCATTCGTGTCCATGTGCTAACTCCGGGTCGGGGCGTCGAGGCGGGCGGACAGCATCTTGAGGCGGTCCGCCGCGTCGTTTAGGTAGTGGATCATGGGTGTCTTCTGTATCTCGTCGTCTCCGTTTTCGAGCGGCGGTCCTCCAAGGAGGCCCCCTTCACAACCC
>JACRIR010000230.1 GCA_016215705.1 Candidatus Poribacteria bacterium
GCCTTGCAGGCCGGTCGCATCGCCAACCCACTTACCTTCTTTATCAATAACCTCTTTTTTGGTGCCATCATCCTTGGAAATCGTCACGCTCTTCGGATTGATTTGTTTGTCAAGCACGTCGTCGGCTTGAGCAGCCTTATCAGCTTCGGTAGCCTTGTCGGCCTGCACGGCTTTGTCAGCCTGGGTGGCTTTGTCGGCCTGAATAGCTTTGTCGGCCTGGGTGGCCTTATCAGCCTGAATGGCTTTGTCGGCTTCCTTTGCCTTTATTGCTTCTTCGGCCTTTCGTGACATTTCGGCATAGGGAACCGTGGTCAGTTTGGTCCGTGGAAGCATCTCCGGACGACCCGAAAGCATGATCCCAAGAAATAGGTCACCGTAAAAAGCCGGGTCAATCATTATCGGATTAACCGTGCCCAATATAACCCTAAAGGAACCATCTCTCTGAGTTGTGACTTGCTGAACTTCTGACCACATCGGCGGTCCGCCTTGTTGGGCCGAATATATGGAGAATTGGATTTGCCAAGGACCTGGATTCGGTGGAGGCTGACCTTGATACAGCAGTCTCCCGACGTAATTCATTGTACGCGGAACCTCAGCGAAGGCTGCTGATGTGATGCTCAAGATGACGAAGAGTGCGACCAGAATAATGAGTCCATTCCTTTTCGACATCATACAACGCCCCTTTCTACACATGGATATCACCACGTTAACCAAGAGATTCATTCCCGTCGTCTCTCATCTCTCCTGTCTCCGAAAGAGCATTGCCCCCTTCCTTTGTCGTTGGTTGTTGAGGCGGCAACCATCGATATGTGAGACCCCCCCCTTGCGGCTGGCACAAGAGACACAGTTAGCCCCTTCTGCTGTGCCCAACGACGTCCGTGGTTGTAAAACGTGGGGTGAAACTCATACCGGGAAAGCCTTCTCCCCGGAGAGAGTGCTTAGGATCTTTCGAGAATAGTAGCATATCGAATCCCGCGCGACGTGCTATATGCCAACTCGGATGCCAGTTTCCGAGGTAGCGTTGTTATATCACAGTTTCACCAATGAGTCAAGTGCCTAGAAACTACGCAATGTCTGACACTTTCTCTCAAACTGTGAGGCGACACGTTCGTGCAAACCATTGAGATGCGATCCGTGATCCGATACTTTAGTGGAAATCGACGACCTGGACGAGTTCGGTTTTCTTGATGAGTTCGGTGATTTCACGGCGAGATTTTTCGTCGCGGATGGGTTCGACTTCGGTGACTGGGAGTTTATCCGGGTTGACGCCCGATTTCCATTTAAGGATGTAGCCGGGTACGACGGCGTAATGACAGCCGCCCATGCCGCAGCATGAGGAATCGATGATACCTGTGCCAACGATGTATAGGACTTCGCGGCCATTGTATGGTAAGCGGACTTCTTTCTCGAGCGAGTAGTGGCCGCCGATGGCCTGGACTTCTTCGTTGAGTTGGATGTGAGTGTATGTGCGAATCATGCAGAAGATCATCCACGAAGGCCACGAAGACAAATTGTAGGGGCACGGCGCGCCGTGCCCCCACATGAGATTCTTCGCTGCGCTCAGAATGACGGAGGTGGCGTCTCCGACGCCCCCCTGCCCTGTCAAATCCCTCTTAATCCCCCTTTGCGAAAGGGGGAAATCAGCAGATTACACGCCGTATTTGCCGACGATGGCGATGCTGCACACGTTCATGAACGGGAAGCCGCCCAGATTGTGAGTAAGGCCGATTTTCGGGTCTTTCAGTTGGCGTTTGTCGGCCCGTCCGTGAAGTTGCAGATACATTTCGTAGACCATCCGCAGGCCGGAAGCGCCAATCGGATGCCCGAAGCACTTGAGGCCGCCGTCAACCTGACACGGCACTCCGCCGTCGAGATTGTAGAAGCCGTCCATCACGTCCTTGAGAGCGCCGCCGCGCGGCGAGATGTGCAGGTCTTCCATCGTCACGAATTCGGTGATGGAGAAGCAGTCGTGCACTTCCATCATCGAAATTTCTTTGCGCGGGTCTTTGACGCCTGCCTCTTCGTACGCTTTGAGACTCGCCTTCGATGTGGTCACAAAATGGTCGCCGTCCCATGAGTTGAATCCGAGTTCCTCGCCACTGCTCAGCGCGAGTTGCAGCGCTTTGATAGTGACGAAGTCCTTCTTCCCGAGGTCTTTTGCTATTTTCGGAGTTGTTACGATTGCGCATGCAGCGCCGTCACTCACTCCACAGCAGTCGAACAGGCCGAGCGGATGCGCGATAATCGGCGCAGCCAGTATTTGCTCGACGCTGACCGGTTTCCTCAAATGAGCTTTCGGGTTGAGCGCGCCGTTCGCGTGGCTTTTGGCCGACACGTGGGCGAGCGCAAGTTTCAGGTCGTCATCCGAAATCTTGTACTTTGCGGCATACGCGCTGGCGAGTTGAGCGAACGAGCCGGGCGCGGTAATCGCAGGCAGCCACAACCAGTTAAGCGTGCCGGAACTCGAGCCGCCGGCCGGCAGTCCGCCGTAGCCGGTGTCCTTCAGTTTCTCGGCGCCCATAGCGAGACAGATATCGTATGCGCCCGATGCGACCGCGTAGACTGCGCCACGCAACGATTCGGTGCCGCTGGCGCAGAAGTTCTCGACGCGCGTGCACGCAATCTTGTCGAGACGCAAAGACAGCGAGAGAGGAAGCGCGCTCTTGCCAACGTTCACTTCGTCCATGCACGTGCCGAGCCATGCTGCCTGAATGTCTTTTTTCTCAATACCGGCGTCCTGGATACATTCCTGGAACGCCTCGACCATGAGTTCTTCGGACCCGACGTCCCATCGTTCGCCGAATCGCGTGCAACCCATTCCTATGATTGCGACCTTGTCTTTGATTCCGGTAGCCATCGTTCATTCTCCTCTATGTTTCCGCCGCCATCGATATCCTTCGCTCCGCTCAGGATAACAGTGAAGGGCTCAGAATGAGGGCGGAGAACCATTGTTCATCCTGCTCTATGCTTCCGCCTGTGGGATTGCTTTCCAGAAGTATCCATGAAAACCGCGTTCCTTGTCGTACACCCTTTTGCGGAACTCCATCTTCATCCTCCTGCCGACTTTCAGGTCGCTCATCTCGCAGTCACTGAAATCGGCAAGTATTCTTCCGCCGCCATCGAATTGGACCATGCCGTACATATTCGGCGGGTCGACGGATACCGAGAGCATGTCCGCCGTGAAAGTCTTGATGATGGCAGGCGTATCGGCAAACTCGGCCGGCTCTTGCGACTTGACAGAGCCGCAGTCCGGATTGACGCAAACGTCTTTGCTTGGGATTTGCCGCGTGCCGCACTTCCTGCATTCGCCGCCGACGAACCCGAGTATGAACTTGCGGTTTCGATACAGCGTGGTCAGAGCCGTCTGGGTCGGCGCCTCGCCGCGTATTCCCATTTCGGTCTGCATCAAATCTCTGAATTTGAGGAACTTCGGATATGTATCAACTTCTTTCCGATTGGCGAGCGAGCCCTTGATTCCCACGCGAGCGGGCAATTTCTTGATGTTCTCGGTGACTTCAAACAGGAGCGCATCTGAGCCCTGGCCGAAGCTGGCGACCAGAATCTTGTCGCCCGGATTGGCTTCCTCGAGCGCCGAGATAAACATGACGAGCGCATGGGCCGCGCCGGTTTCGCCGCAGACTTCGTGCATATTGTCGACGAGTTGTGTCGGCTTCACGCCCAGGCCCTTCGCGATCACTTGATGCTCGCGCTTGAAGAAACACGGAAACACGAACTTCGACAAATCACCGATGGAGACGTTGCATTTCTTCAGGACACCGTTGACAACTTCAGGGATTATCTTCGAGTAGCCCTCGTCACGGACCCATCTCTCTTCCCAGTTGTAGTCGTACTTGTTCAGCGAGCCACGATAGTGGTCGACGAAATCGCGCGAGAGCGAATACGAGCCCAGGCACTCCGCGATCACGTTTTCTGTTCCCAGCAGGAGTGACGCTGCTCCGTCGCCGAACCACATCTCATGGAAATAGGCCGACTTCGTCTCGCGCTTGTCGGCAGCAACAACGAGGGCCGATCTCTTCTCGCCACCCCTTATCGCGTCAAGAGCGGCCACGAAACCGGTTGTGGAAACCTTCTGCGACGCCGTAAAGTCGGCGGTCAACAGGTTCTCATTCAGATTCAGGGCAGTGGCTATGATTCCTGAATTCTGCCGGTCGGCAAACGGGAATGTTGTCGAGCACCCGTACAGCGCATCCACCTTGCTTTTGTCCATTCCGGTCAGGCAATCACGCGCGGCGGCGACCGCCATAGTCAGCGAATCTTCATCCCAGTTGCACATTGACCTTTCGCCCTGGGCAACCGCCATGATTGCCGGGGCAAACCATCCCATGCTCTGAAAGATGGCCATACGCTGCAGCCTCAGTCTTGGGATGTAACCTCCGTAAGAAACAATACCGGCCATTTTCTCTCCTCCATTCTGTTGTGTTATTGTCTCTGCCTGAGCTGAAAGAAGGCGACCACCCGGAGGGCGCTACCGATTTCCGGGTCGCACCCGTGTGTCTTTCGGGGAGAAAGAATGGGACATTTGAATCCGTCCGGTGGTCTCTGGGGCTGCGCCTTCCCTGTTCAGCAAAGCGTCAAACCCTGACGACTAATAATATATGGGAAAATGACGCAATAGGTCAAGAAAAATTTCGAGAAGGCAGTTTTACCGAGGGATGGTATACCGCAGACCCTTCAGGCGGCCCGTCAGGAATTGGCGGTACACTTCAAGCCGGCTGAGGGGTGAAAGGTCGAACACATCAACATTCATATTGCGTGCGACGCAAGCCACTATGTTATCGCACCGGCCGCACGTGTTAAGCGCGTCGACTTGAAGGTATTTGTTCTTCAGGGTCTCGTGCAATTCCTTGCAGGCGCATTCTCCGAGCAGGATAACGGGTTCCACGAGGTTCTCAATCTGACCCGCCTCAAAACCCTTACCCGTCACAATTGTCAGAGGCAGACTGCTGAAATCATTGGGAGAGTATTTCTCATTTACCAGTAGTTCGATGACTTGTTCGAGGTGACCGAGACACCCCTCATAGCATGCCCCTCCCTTTCCGACAACTACACGGAGGCTGTCCGGGAAATGCGTATTCAGTTCCCACGGGATTTTCTCGGAACAGGGAGGCATTTCTCCCTCTATCTCGATACTGTTAAGGTCAGCGACACCCAGGCCC
The DNA here is from genome assembly GCA_016215705.1 of Candidatus Poribacteria bacterium. Lineage (GTDB taxonomy): Bacteria > Abyssobacteria > SURF-5 > SURF-5 > SURF-5 > JACRIR01. The sequence continues at coordinate 5,178 of JACRIR010000230.1, forward strand.
TGTTCCGCCGCGAGAGCCACATGCTTTATCTCGACGGGTTCATGACCGAGAATCCTGGCGCAAACGGCATCGACAGCGACAACGTCTTCACCTCCCACAATGACATCCTTTTCGTGCAAGAGGTCCTTGGCGAACCTGCCTGGCGGCATCGGCCCTCTGGCAAGAACCTTAAGCGCATCCACAAGGGTGAAGTCAGGCCTGATAAACTTCAGGATGTTTACCAGCTTTTGATGCAGGTGGCGATTATGGTTCTTCGCCTTGTCAATATCATAGAGGAGGCCCATTTGGTTCTTGATGCCGGCGGTCATCTGCGTCTGGCAGTGAGCCTTCAGGACCGGCATATTCACGTAGATGCTATTCTTGCGTTCCACTATCAGGTTATCGTAGAGTATCTTCGGAAACCTTATCTTCTCTTCTCGCTCTCCCTCCCCTATCGTCACTCTCACCGATTTCTCTTCGTCCAGAAAAAGACACCGGAGCCGCAGGCGTCGGGCGAGACCATCGAGGCCGATGGTTGTGAAACAAAGGCGCGTGAAGTTGCCCTGAGAACAATTCTCAACGAGAAAGATTTCTTTCTTTGAGTCGATGCTCCTCACGTACTCTACGACCGACTCAATCAATGGGAGCGACGTATGAAGATGGGGGTGAAAATAAACGGCGTTTATTTTGATAAACACTTTCTTGCAGTCATGCAGTCGCCGGACAATTTCGGGAAATCTTGCGAGAAGCTTATTGACAGCGAGGGGGGGACTGCCGGCCAGCTTTTCAATAGCGACTCTTGATTTTTTCATTGTCGTTTCGCTCAAACCAACCGATAGGGTTCCGAGAATCAGGACAACTGTATCATCGGGGCTCTATTTGCTGCAAGTCTTCAAGGGCGGGCGCATCATACATCTAACCAATTATGGTGGCGGGACACAGAATCGAACTGTGGACACAAGGATTTTCAGTCCTCTGCTCTACCATCTGAGCTATCCCGCCAGTGAAGATGACAATCTCTGTTTCAATTTGACATTACGATACACAATTTTGGCTTGGTTGTCAAGCAAAACAGAGACGAAAATTCCGGTATGAATCGCATAAATTTGACCAACCTTCATTCTTTCCCGGCCCTATTGACATATGGCCTGAAGGACTTGCGGTATGGCATGGCGATTCCCAAATGCCTTGCATCTCTCACTGTTTGCAGAAATTCTTTTGACACAATGCGCCTCATTTGGTAGAGTAATTGTGCTCGGTGTCGGATTCATCGGCATACACCCCATGCCGCACGATTCGTTCCTTTCACACGGTGAGGTATTGACATGAAAATCCATGAGTATCAGGCGAAGGACCTCCTGAAGAAATTCGGAGTGCCCGTGCCGCGTGGTCGGGCGACCGACAATCCCGAAGAAGCTCGCAAGATAGCAGAGGAACTAGGCTGTCCCGTGGTTGTCAAGGCCCAGATTCATGCAGGCGGCCGCGGCAAAGGAGGCGGCATCAAGCTCGCCAATTTGCCGGAGGATGCTGAGAAGGCTGCCCGCTCGATCATCGGCATGAACCTCGTGACGCATCAGACCGGACCCGCAGGACGCCTAGTAAAACGTGTTCTCGTCGAGGAAGAAGGCAAAATCGCGCGCGAACTGTATCTTGGGATCGTGATAGACCGTGCTTCCGCCAGTCCGGTGGTCATGGCCAGCGAGGCCGGCGGAATGGATATTGAGGAAGTCGCTGCCAATACACCCGAGAAGATTCTCAAGGTCGGGGTCGATCCCGCTGTCGGGTTGCAGCCGTTTCAGATTCGCAAACTGTGCTATGGACTTAATCTCACAAAGGAGCTTATTGGAAAGGTTGGTCGGATCATCTCGGGCCTGTACAACGTATTTGTTCAATCAGATTGTTCCCTCGCAGAAGTGAATCCGCTTGCCATCACTGAGAATGGTGATGCGCTCGCAATGGATGCGAAGATCAATCTTGACGACAACGCCCTTTTCAGGCACGAAGACCTCCGCGCGCTCCGTGACACCAACGAAGAGGACGCCCTCGAGGTCGAGGCGTCGAAGCATGATCTGAGCTATATCAAGCTCGACGGTTCGGTCGGCTGTATGGTCAATGGCGCGGGCCTGGCTATGGCGACGATGGACATAATCAAGCTGCATGGCCTCATGCCGGCGAATTTCCTCGACGTCGGCGGCGCGGCCAGTTCCGAGCGGGTATCGAACGCTTTCCGTATCCTGACCTCCGATCCAAACCTTCGCGCCGTTCTCATTAACATATTCGGCGGGATCGTCCGATGCGATCGCGTCGCCAACGGAATTGTCGAGGCCCTCAAGGAAGTCGAGGTGCGCGTGCCAATTGTGGTCAGACTCGAAGGCACGAACTCAAAAGAAGCAAGAGAGATTCTTCAGAAATCAGGCCTGAAATTCATGGTTGCAGAAACCCTCGACGACGCCGCGCGGAAAGCCGTCGCGGCCGCGCGCTAGTGCGGAGAATCGGGAACACGAAGCCGCAGCAGAGAAAATTGAGGACATGATGCAACATCGTGTTCCCAATTTCCTCCAAAACCATCAAAGACATCCCGTTTCGGTAAATAATCCTATGACGCACAAGACTGGTGGAGGCACACAATGAGCATTCTGGTTGACGACAAAACCCGCCTTCTCGTACAAGGAATCACGGGGAAAGAAGGGGCTTTCCATACAAAACAGTGCATTGAATACGGGACGCGAGTGGTCGCGGGCGTCACTCCCGGAAAAGGGGGAACCAAACAGGAAGAAGTTCCGGTTTTCGACACGGTCGAACGCGCCGTCCGGGAGACCGGCGCAAACGCCTCCATGATCTTTGTGCCTCCCGCTTTCGCGGCCGACGCTATCTTGGAGGCCGCCGATTCAGGTTTGCCGCTGGTCGTTTGCATTACGGAAGGCATCCCGACGATCGACATGGTGCGCGTGAAGCGGTACCTGGCAGGAAGGTCCACTCGTCTCGTGGGACCAAACTGCCCCGGAGTGATTACCCCCGGCAAATGCAAGGTCGGCATCATGCCGGGATTCATTCATAAGCCGGGCAACGTCGGCGTCATATCGCGCAGCGGCACACTCACCTACGAGGCGGTCGATCAATTGACTCGCCGCGGAATCGGGCAATCTACCTGCATAGGAATCGGCGGAGACCCCGTAATAGGGAGCGCTTTCATCGACCTCTTACGGCTGTTTCAGGCCGATGCGGAGACGTGCGCCGTGGTCATCATCGGCGAGATTGGTGGAACTGCCGAGGAAGAAGCCGCAGCTTTTGTGAGGGCGAGCATGACGAAGCCGGTCGTAGGTTTCATTGCGGGTCGTACGGCGCCCCCTGGAAAACGGATGGGGCATGCGGGAGCGATAATTGCGGGTGGCAAAGGAACCGCAGCAGAGAAGATCACAGCCATGACGGCGGCAGGTATAGCAGTCTGCGAGAGTCCTGCGAAAATCGGAGAGACCGTGGCCTCGGCGCTCAAGGCCACTTGATTTGCTACTCCGGGCTTTGCTCGGCCCGGCGCCAAATCCTACTTACGTTCTTACTCAGCAGACTGATTACTGCAGACACTGCGACCAAACTGAAAATAATCCCCGCACAAACAGGACACATAATGGATACCCCTAAACGTACACTGCTGACATATTTCCATATAACAACTTAACGGCGGGAGCGACGAGACTCGAACTCGCGACCTCCTGCGTGACAGGCAGGCGTTCTAACCAACTGAACTACGCCCCCACTGCTTCTCAACCTCCTATGGCCTGGCGCCACTAATCTTGTGGTGCACGGCGCCACAGACATCCAAAGCACTCCATTTATAACCTAAAAACCCTAAAAAGTCAAGCGGTTTACTAACAGTCATCATAGGCTAACGCCCACACGAACGAACTCACATCATCAAATGACATGTGTCTGCGCCGGAATTCCACTTATCGAATCTGTCCCGCACTTGACCATTTGGCGCGGGCTGCCGTCCATGTCCTGAAAAAGAATCAACGTTCATTCGCATGTGCGAGCGAACGTTGCCGTTCCGCTACAACTAAACAGCACATGTCGGGCGCGAGGATTTGCGTCTCAGAAAAACGGGGACACGAAGTCGCATCGTGTCCCCGTTTTTCTTCATTCGCGCCTCTACGGACACAATTCATTGCGCCCTTGTAGGTTAGCTCTCTGATGTTCGTGTATGAAAGTCGCGACAGAACTCCAAAAGAGAGTGAATAGCGCAGCAGAGGATGCTCCCCCGGAAACGGGGTCTTTTGGGACAAATTAGAGTGATTCCATCTATTATTATTTCTTCTTATGCCTCTAGGTTTTGCCTTGAAATGTCATAACTAGTGTAAATACAATAAGTTACGATAATAATAAATTATTTTTGAAAAAAGCAAAATCCTCTTGACAGATAGCGGGTCGTATGGTATTATTACGGTAGACTAACTAGACCAATTTAGTCTAGTAGTCTGAAATCTGAACCAGAAAGCTACTAAACATAGACAAATGGACACAGAAAACAGGCAAACTAAACCGGAGGCTCGTCAGATGAAATCAGTGAAGAAGGTGTACAGGAAGAGTCAGCCCAGAGCAAACACCAAGAGGTCCGAAGGACATGCTCAGTCCGACCTGGGACATTCCAGGAGCTTCAGGGGAGAGTTTAACGAGACCTTTGAGCATCATTCTGATTTTGGCGACTCGAGCATTGCCGTGGTCGAAAAAGACGATATTGCGGATATTCACACTCCCGAAGGAGCGACGGAAGAGAGCAGCGCTGATTTCCATTTTGCGAAGGTAGAAAGCGATGAGGTAGAAGCAGCGCTTAGTGATGAAGCAGATGAAGACGAGGCATCGGCCGAAGAAGAAGCCGAACAACTCCCGGAAGAGCGCTCTGCCGGGGAGGATTTGCTGCGCCTTTACTTCAAGGATATAGGTAAGATTCCGCTGCTGTCGGACCAGGAAGTCATTAGACTTGCCAAAAAGATTGAGCAAGCAACCAAGAAAAAGGATAAGGCGACAATTACGAAGGCCAAGAAAGAGCTCGTATCAGCCAATTTGAGGCTTGTCGTCAGTATCGCCAAGAAATTCTCGTCATGTGGCATGCCTTTGCTCGACCTTATTCAGGCCGGGAACATGGGGCTCATGAAAGCTGTTGACGGCTTTGACTACCGGATGGGATTCAAGTTCAGCACATATGCCTCCAAATGGATACAGGCGGCGATAACCCGAACGATATCGAACCAGGTCCGCACTGTTCGAATTCCCGTGAATGTTATACCGGCCTTGAAAAAGGTCGACCGGTCAAGCCGAAAACTGACTAGGGACCTGGGCCGCAAGCCAACCATCGCCGAGATAGCGCGAGACGCAGGGATCGAGAGCGAGAAAGTGCGCTCGATGGCTCGGATTCCGCAGCGCTCCATTTCGCTCGATTTCCCCGTTGACGGTGACAACGGCGATTGCACGCTTGGCGAGATTCTGGGTGACACGCATTCACCTTCGACGTCGGATATCGTCGACAAGCACTTTTTCCGCGACGAACTCGAGTCCGTTATGAAGGAAACACTGGATGAGCGCGAGCAAGAAGTGATCAGGCTCAGGTACGGTCTGCAGGATGGCACGGAGCACACGCAGTCGGAAATAGCGGAATACCTGAAGTTGTCGCGCCAGCGTGTGTCGCAGATCGAGAGCAAGGCCTTGATGCGTTTGCGTCATCACAGTGGCAGCAAGTCTCTGAGGGGTTTTCTCCTCAACTAGCAATAAAAGGCCGGAATAGCTGGGCTTTCAGAACTAGGGGGGTGGCCGCATCTCAAAGAGATGCGGCCTCGTGTTTGGCCTTTTACTATATTTCATTTCCATTCTGCTGACTAATTTCCCTCAGCGTCACGATTTTCCTTGACATTTCTCTCCTTTTATGTTATCTAGTTATATAACTAGATAGAAAGGAGAACCGCTCATGGGATA
>JACRIR010000008.1 GCA_016215705.1 Candidatus Poribacteria bacterium
CCACACGGGACCAGTCAAAAGGCTTATGTCTTTTGTAAAGAAATAGTAGAGGCCGACGCCTCCACCACCGATAGAGTTTTCCCCGCTGGCATAATCAGCGGCAAAGATGAGCTTGCTGTACTCGTTGCCCTGCATATCCGTGGTGGGCATAAACGCTCTGTCGAACCCGACCATGAAGCCCTCGTTTTCCTCGTTTCCGTCGCCGTCGACCAGAGAGTCTTCATTACCTATATAGGGTCCGATGTGCACTCGTCCCAAATATGGGATTGTTTTTCCGACCAATCCGTAGACAATATTCTGGTCTGTGACATCTTTTTCGGTTCCTACATTGAAAATCCCGAGGTTAAGCGCTGGCGACCCGTTGAACAGCGAGCCCTCGGGTGTTCCCACTTTGGCATTAAAGGAGACGGGGTCATCAGTGGGTTCAATGACGTCTACTCCTATTTCCATCCGGAATTTGTCAAAGGGTAATATCCCTATAGTCAAACCGGAGTCCGTTGGCAGGGAGTCTCCATCGTTTTGGAAGACAGTGAAATAGTTGTCGACACCGATGTGCAGGACGCCAAAGGGCTGAATGTCGGTCGTTGCCGGAGTCCAGTAGGTTGTTGAGGGCGTTGCGACCGCCATATCAACACCTAACAAGAGTAAGAGCGCCCCGGCCGTAAGAACTGCTGCCAAGAACTGTGCCTTCTTCATTTCATCCTCTCCATTCTATTGACTACGCCTCGTAGTGCATGCTTTTCTCGGAACAACTAAGAATCCAGCCAGACTCTCCAAGCTCCGGGGTCCCTTGATATTCTCTCCTTTCGTTGATTTGCCTCTATTCCGTGTCATTCGTCCATATTAGTGTGATTCGTGATCCTAATTTTTCAGATTGCAACCTCGCCGCGCTCGGCGGTGCGAATCCTCATGACTTCTTCTACAGATGTGACGAAGACCTTGCCGTCGCCGAGGCGGCCGGTGCGCGCCGTCGACACTATCGTCTCCATGACTTTTTCCAGCTCTCTGTCGGGGACCACAACCTCGATCTTCACCTTGGGCACGAACGCTATTTCATATTCGGCGCCCCGGTAGAGTTCCTTGTGGCCCTTCTGTCGCCCGAAGCCTTTGACTTCTTCGACGGTCATTCCCTTGACACCGACAGCCGCGAGGGCGTCTCTTACCTCGTCGAGTTTGAACGGCTTAATGATTGCCTCTATCTTCTTCATCGTGTTTGTCCTTTCTTTTGCGCGTTCGATATCTCCGGCATTCCCGCCATTTCACTCTTGCCAACCGGCGGTCGTATGGGGCCCGTCAATTGGACGTTGGTGTTTCCGACGCCTTATCGAGGAGAACTCCGCTGAAGCCGGGCACTCCCATCTCGGGAATATCCAGACCATCGACTTCCGTTTCCTCGTCAACCCGGTTGCCCACCACCATGTCAATCACTTTGAAGATGATCAGCGATATCAACCCCACATAGACGACGTTCGCGATTACGCCTATGCACTGGGCGAGGAATTGCGAGGCGTCACCGTAGAAGAGTCCTTTCACGGTTCCCGCAACTCCGTTCCAGCCGTCGCCGTATGTGCCGTCTGCAAAAAGCCCGAGGGCAAGACAGCCCCAAGCGCCGTTCATTCCATGAACCGCGATGGCGCCGACCGGATCGTCTATCTTGAGCTTTCTTTCAATGAAGAGGAATCCTTCGACGACCAGAACTCCCGCGACGAGGCCGATGATGCAGGCGCTGACGGAGTTGACAAACGCGCAGGGCGCGGTGATCGCCACCAGCCCGGCAAGCATCCCGTTGCACATCATGCTGGGGTCCGGTTTCTTGAAGCGAATGAGCCATACCCACAAGGTGGCCGCCACTGCCCCAGTCGCAGACGCGAGCATGGTATTGGTGGCGACGACCGCGATGCGAAGATCGGTTCCAGCCAGAGTCGAGCCGGGATTGAAGCCGAACCATCCGAACGCGAGGATGAATGTCCCAATGACTGCCATCGGAATGTTGTGGCCGAGGATGGGATTCGGCGTGCCGTCCTTATTGTATTTGCCATGCCGTGGGCCGAGGAGCCAAGCGCCCACGAGACCAATCACACCCCCTGTCATGTGGACGACCGACGAGCCGGCGAAGTCCACGTGCCCATGGCCGAGTCCGAAGTTTCTGCCCATGGCCGAAAGCCAGCCGCCACCCCATACCCAGTTGCCGTAGATCGGATAGATGACCGTCCCCACAAGCAAGCCGTATATGAAAAAAGAAAGGTATTTCCAGCGCTCCGCCATCGCGCCGGTCGGAATTGTCGCTGTAGTGTCCATGAACACCATTTGGAAGAGGAACATCGTGAATATCGCCACGTCATAACCGCCTCCGGATAAGAAAAAGCCCTTCATCCCGAGTAGCCCGAACTCTTTTCCGAAGAGGCTTATCGTCAACTCATGATCCAGACCGGCATAGCCTCCCAGCGACGCAAGGGCGCCAACGCCTCCGAACATGAACGCGAACCCGCAGATGTAGAATCCGAGCATACCTAGCGGATAGATCATCATGTTCATGGCCATCGTATGGGCGGCATTCTTCGCGCGGGTGAAGCCCGTTTCCACCATCGCAAATCCTGCCTGCATGAACATCACCAGAAACCCGGTGATAAGGGTCCACATCATGTTAATGGCGACTTTGTTGTGTCCCACGGCGCTTCCCAACTCTTGAATGGTGGGCGACCCTGCTTCGGCGGCAGGAACATCCGTGATAGCGCCCGTGTTCGCGCCGGAGGGATCAGCCTGCCGCGCTGCCGGGGCCGCCGCGGCGACCTCGATAGTCGGCGCCACTTCCTGTTCCTGTGCCGCAACCGGCACAGCCACGCCTACTATAACAACCCCTAAGACAAACAACCAACATAATTTTCTTAACATGCTTATCCTCTCTTTCCCTTTTCACGCCAGGCCGTCATTCTGAGCGAAGCGAAGAATCTCCATTCGTGGCCGCAATTTCTCGCTGCATAGGCGCAAGACCGCAAAGGAATCTGTGAAATCCACGATTGCGCACGTTTTGTATCAGTCATCCATGTAATCCGCAAAACCAACGGTCAGTAAGAAATCAGTTTCCTGTTGAAATCTGAATTTGTGAAAACCGCGAGAATCGGTTGTTCCGGATATGTTTCTTCTCCTCTCTTTTCCTTTGTTACCTTCATTTGCGCTATTTGTTGGCATCCGTGTGATTCGTGATCCGCTACTTCTTTGGTCCTGCTCATTGCTGAAGCAACCTGCTTCCGAAATAGGCACATTCGTGGAGAGATTCTTGCCTTCGACGGGAGAGAAATCTTTGCTGAAGGATGCGGTGTTTTGGCGGAAATCACTTGAATTCATGGGGTTTTCTCAGCTTTCAATTCCCGGAACCAAGTGCCAGCCAGGTGAGTCATTAGGCGAGGTTCGAGAGGATTAAGAGCAACAAGAATGCCAACCACAGAAGGGAAAGGTGAAAGGGCAAAGGCGAAAGGGAAGGATCAGACCGCAAAGACGCAAAGGTCGCAAGGAAAAGAAGTCGGAACGCCCGACGCACGAACGGGAACAAACGGCGTGAATGGGAGAAGAAATCAGGGCCCAAATGCAAGGGCTATTTATCTGCCGTCCTTCGTAAACTTCGTAGATGAAGGGATGTCTCTACAACCATTTCTTCCTCTTGAAATACATCAACATGGCCAGGCATGTGAGGAGCATGATGAGAAGCGCGCCGAAATATCCCCACCGCCATTCAAGCTCAGGCATGTGTTTGAAATTCATTCCGTAAACGCCGGCTATGAAGGATAAGGGCATGAATATCGTGGCAATGATAGTCAGCACCTTCATTATTTCGTTCATCTTGTTGCTCATGCTGGAGAGATAGATATCGAGCATGCCGGAGAGCATCTCGCGGAAGGTTTCTATCGTGTCAATAATGTGGATGGTGTGATCATAGACGTCTCTTAGAAATATGCGGGTGGGCTCGTTGATCAATGACGATTCCAGGCTTTCCAGTCTGTCTATCACTTCCCGCAAAGGCCAAACCGACCTGCGCAGGAATATCATTTCCCGCTTCAAATTATGAACCGTTGTCAACGCTTTGGTCGTCGGGTTGGCAATCAGGTCATCCTCGAGAGACTCTATTTGTTCGCCGAGCTTTTCCAGAATGACGAAATAGTTGTCAACGATTACGTCGAGCAGGCTGTATACCAGATAATCCGCGCCCAACGACCTTATTCGGCCTTTTTGTTTTCTGATACGCTCCCTGACCGGGTCGAACACATCGCCTCCTTCGGCCTCCTGGAAAGAGATGACGAAACTTCGTCCGAGAATCAGGCTTACCTGCTCGACATTTACGGCGCCGCTCTTTTGATCGAGAGAGAGCATCTTCACGACAACATAAGCGTAATCTTCATATTCGTCCATTTTGGGGCGCTGGTCCGTGTTCAAAATATCTTCCAGAACCAGAGGATGGACTCCGTAACAAGAGCCGATCTTCTCAAAAATCTCGATTTGATGAATTCCCTCGACGTCAATCCATGTCACGTGCGGCGCATCCTTGAAGCGAACGCATTCGTCAATCGTCCTGACTTGCGTTTCCTCGAAATCGTTCTCGTCGTAACTCATTATCCGTATCTTTACTTCGCCCGCTTTCCGTCTCCCGATATGAATGAGAGTGCCGGGCGGTGCGCCTGTCTTTATGGACCTTTGCTTCACAAGTCTTGGCATGACAGTCAGCCTCTCACTATCTGAATCATTCCGGCGGTAGCGGGGAAAAAACAAAAAAAAGCCACGTGACAGACCACAAACAGGTTGACATCTCGCGGCGCGGTCATATCTTGCGCCCGAGAATAGTGGCTTCGTAAATGGCATCGATGCCTTTTTGTGGGATGTGCGCGTCGCCGAGGATATGTATCTCCGGCGCCGCGCCTGCCCATCTTTCTTTGAGGCGGGGGTCGGCTTCATAGCCTGCGGCGATAATTATCGTGTCGGCTTCGAGCATTTGCTGCTGTCCGTCAAGTGATATGAGCAGACCTTCGTCTGTGACCCTGACGTATCGCGCGTCAGTTATGGTTCGCACGCCGAGATTCTTGAGTTCCTGAAGCGTGAGCCAACGCGTGCTGCGACCGAGGGAGTCACCGACCTTCGAGCCGCGCCGCACGAGCGTTACTTGATGCGGGCCTTTGTGGGCGAGGTCCAGCGTTCTCTCCGCCGGCAGCACGTTGTTTTCAATAAGAAACAGAGCGGTCTCCGGTGTGATGCGGCCCTCGCGCGCGACGAAGATGGCGACCTCGCAGGCGACGCCTCCGGCTCCGATAACCACCACCTTTCGGCCAAGCGGCTTCCCGCCGGTGAGCGCTTCGTCGGCGAGGATAACTTTGTCGTTGTCGATCCCGGGAACGTTGGGGATGCGCGTGATGCCGCCGGTCGCAAGCACAAGAACGTCGGGCTTCTCCTTTCTTGCCTTTTCCGGGGTCATCTCGATTCCGCATATGATTTCCACGCCGGCTCGGCGCGCGGCGCTGTCCAGATAGCGAACGGTGTTTCCGAACTCCTCGCGGCCCGGCGGAATCGCGCTCAGCGCAAGTCGGCCGCCGAGGCGCTTGCTTTTCTCGAAGAGGGTGACGCGATGGCCCCTCTGAGCAAGCACTCGAGCCGCTTCCAATCCTCCTGGCCCGCCTCCAACCAGCATGATCTTCCGAGGGTTTGCAGACTTTACCAGCGCGAGTTCGTTCTCGCGGCCTCTGGTGGGATTATTCATGCATGTGGAGGGCTGTCCGCCGAAAATCGTATCGAGACAGCCTTCGTTGCAACCGGTACACGGGATGATTTCATCGAAACGTCCCTCGCGCACCTTCTTCGCGAAATAGGGGTCAGCGTTGAGAGCGCGCGCCATTGCGATGAAATCGGCGCTGCCGTCGGCCAGGATTTGTTCCGCAAGAAGGGGATCGTTGATACGGTTGCACGTTACGACGGGAACACTCAAATGAGGGCGCATAAAGCGAGCCAGGAATACGAACGCGCCGCGCGGAACCGAGGCGGCGACAGTGGGGACTCTGGATTCGTGCCAGCCCACCTGAATGCTTATCGCATCAGCGCCCGCTTCCTCGAAAAGCTTTGCGATCTTGACTGATTCTTCAATCGTGTTTCCGCCGTCCATAAGCTCGGCGCCGGAATGGCGCACGACAACGGGATAATCATTCCCGCACGCTCGTTTGACGGTCCGGATGACCTCTATTCCGAATCGAGCGCGGTTCTCGAGAGAGCCGCCGTACTCGTCATCGCGCGTGTTGGAGACCGGCGAGAGGAATTGAGCGATGAGATAGCCGGTGGAGCCCATCACTTCAACGGCATCGAAATCGGCCTCGCGCGCTCTGCGCGCAGCGGCGGCGAAATGCTCAATCGTTTCGTGAATTTCGGGAATCGACAGAGCGCGCGGGGTTTCGCGGGTCAGTTTCGAGGGGATGGCCGACGCGGAGACCGGTTGTTCACCGTCCATCATGAACGAAAAGGCGTATCTCCCGCCGTGAAAGAGTTGGGCGGCGGTCTTCGCGCCGTGCGAATGGAGGCGCGCATTCATCTTTTTCATGCTGGGAATATACTTGTCGTCCTCGATGCTCAGAAAGCCGATTCCTCCGCCTCCGAGCCGGTGCATCTTGAATCCTCCGAGGAAGAGCAGGCCGGCCTCGCCTTTTGCGCACTCCTCATAGTAACGGACAAACCGTTCCGTCACGTATCCGTCCTCGGCATAGCCGAGATGCATTGCGGCCATGACGATGCGGTTGCGTGTGGTCAACGATCCGATACGGCCTTCGCTCAAGAGATGCTTCATATTTTTCCTTTCACATCCGGCGCATTTTCTCAGAAACCATGTGGGCGAACCGCATTCAGTTTATCTGTTTTCGCTGACGGTTGGCAACTCCGAGTCTATTCCAACTTCATTTCGATGCCGCGGCCGGCGGCACGCTTGAAATTCCAGTCCATCAGGTCTGCCGGTGGCCGGTCATGCTCGGATTCGGGTTTCCGCACGAGCTTTGTCGATTGGGTCGGACATTTCCGCGTGCATACCCCGCATCCGATGCGGCGTTCGGCGAGGACCCGGTAACTGCCATTATCTTCGACAATGGCATCCCTTTCTTATTGCCCATGTGGTATGAGATAATAGGCGAAACGGGAGCCAACAACTTGCTGATCCTACGGCGGAGGCCAAAGGTGGATTCATAATGAACGAGCACACACAACAACAAATCGCCGATTCTCTCGAGACCACGCCCGAGCTTCTGCATTTCATGCCCGAGCTTCTTGCTGACATATGGGAACTTGGTGGTTCGCCGGGGATTGTGGTCAATATGCTCAGGCCGTTCAAGCTCCCCGCACGGAAAGCGAAGGTGCTGGACCTCGGATGCGGGAAGGGTGCGGTGGCGGTCACATTGGCGAAAGAGCTCGGATTTCGGGTGTTCGGGGTAGATTTGCTAACGCAGGTAATCGGCGCCGTCTGGCTGCTGCAGCGGGCAGAATCAGGCGGCGCACATCGCAGCCACAAGGAGGCATCATAAAACAAAAGCCCCGCATCTGATTAAACAGACGCGGGGGCTTGTGCGCATTAGTCTATGGAGAGCTTAGAGTTTCTCCACGTTCTCTGCCTTCAGACCTTTCGGCCCGTTGACCGTCTCGAAGCGAACGCGATCGTTTTCGGAGAGCGTCTTGAAACCGCTTCCCTGAATCGACTGATGGTGTACGAACACATCCGGTCCGCCGTCTTGAGTTATGAAGCCATAACCTTTTTGGTCATTAAACCACTTCACTGTTCCTTCCGGCATTAGTATTGTCACCTCCTTGGTCTAAATTGAAGTAATGTCCCCTCACAAGAAAAAAGTCCGCAAGAGCTAGCAGCAACTCTTGCGGACTTGAGCAAACAGCGCGATCAACTCACTTACGAAGAGCTTTACTCCTACGCGGAAGTATACCACATACCATTGCGGTTGTCAAATGCGCTGGAAGAGAATCGTCTTTCGGGTTGACAAGATTGAGCCACGGAGGGCATCACGGAGAGAAGCGAAGAAACTGCAAGGTAATCGAAAAGACGGTCTCAAAGGTTAATCCCACCGCCGATGTTGAGATTGCTTTGCTCGGGCCTGCATCCCGCTTCGGGCGGGATCGCAATGACTGCGTTATGGAAATCATGTCAGGAATTCGCAATTTGAAATTTAGTAGTACAGTGTGACGGCTTATGAAAACAAAAGCCCCACGTCTGATCGCACAGACGCGGGGACTTGTGCGCATTAGTCTATGGAGAACCTTTAGATTTTCTCCACGTTCTCTGCCTTCAGACCTTTCGGCCCGGTGGCCGTCTCGAAGCGAACGCGGTCGTTCTCGGAGAGCGTCTTGAAGCCGCCTCCCTGAATCGACTGATGGTGTACGAACACATCCGGTCCGCCGTCCTGAGTTATGAAGCCATAACCTTTTTGGTCATTAAACCACTTCACTGTTCCTTCTGGCATAAGTATTGTCACCTCCTTAATCTAAATTGAAGTAATGTCCCCTCACAAGAAAAAAGCCCGCAAGAGCTAGCAGCAACTCTTGCGGACTTGAGCAAACAATGCGATCAACTCACTTACGAAGAGCTTTACTCCTGGCCATAAGTGTAGCACATGTCTCAGCCGTTGTCAAACGCGGTGGAATAATAACCGACTTTCGTGCCGAAAAGGTTGATCCACGAAGAGCGCTAAGAAAAGCGAAAGGAGGGAACCGCCGATGAATGCAGATACACGCCGATCAAGAAAAAAGGAAAAGAAGAAGAAGCTAACCACAAAGGTCAGGAGTTCATTCGTGTAATTCGTCCAATTCGTGATCCAAACTTTTTCTTCTTTGGTTGCGGCTATGCCGCGCTGTGCAAATCTGCGGAATCTGCGGATTCCTATGTCTTATACAATCCCCACTTCATAGTGGACCGTATAATGTCCGAGCACTGAGTTGATGCGGTCGCGCAGGGTTTGGCCGGAGACGCCGGCGCGGGGCTTGGCGGTCACGAGCGCGAGGGTGCCGTGGACTTTGTGTTCTTTGACCGAGACCTCGATTGAGTCGGCGATGTCGGCGAGAGTCTTGAGTTCGGTCTCGAAGGCTTCTTTGATGGCGTCGTAGCGAAGAGCGGGCTTGAAAATCTTGCCGATAGCCGTCATGGGCATCGATGGGATGACGTTGACTCTCTTCGGCAGTGCCGCTCGCTCGGCGATGTGTTCGCGGCAATACTTCTCGACCTGGGCAGGATCGAGATTTGCGCCCGGCTTTGGCATCACGTACGCCACCGGCACTTCGCCAGCATGTTTGTCGGGTCGGCCGACGGCTGCAGCAAGCGCGACGCCGTCTATCTTATAAAGGACTTCTTCGATTATAGCCGGGTCGATATTGTGACCGCCGCGAATGATTAGTTCCTTCTTCCGGCCTGTAAGCCAGAGGTAGTGGTCTTCGTCCATGCGGCCCATGTCGCCGGTGTTCAGCCAGTCGCCCTGAACCCACACGCCTTTGTTGTGAGCCTCGTCGGCGTATCCTTTGAAGACGTTTGGGCCGCGAACCACGACTACTCCGATCTCGTCGGTCTTGCAGTCGCGCACGTAATTGCCCTTCTCGTCGAGAATGACGGTCTTCATCTCCTGGTAGGGGATTCGCAGGCCGACTGAGCCCACCTTGCGAACGCCGTCACGCGGATTGCACGACGAGACAACTGTGCCCTCCGTCAGCCCGTAGCCCTCAAGCAGCTTGAGACCTGTGCGCTCCTCGAACGCGCGAAACACTTGCACCGACAGCGGCGCAGCGCCGCACATCGCGTATTGGAGCGAAGAGAGATCGATGCCGTCGGTGGGGACATCGAGCAGCATCGAGAGAACCGTCGGCACGGCCATGAAGGAGTTCACGCGGTATTTCTCGGCGATTTTGAAGAAGTTCTTGATGATGCCCGGGTCGCGGTAGCCGGTGGGGCTGAGCATCACGACCGACGCGCCGACCGAGAACGGCGCGAGGCCGGTCAAGAGCGGCGCATTTGCATGGAAGAGGGGGAGGCCGAACATCATTGTGGTACCCTGTGTCAGTTCCAGCGCGACCGCGCACACCATCGCCGAATACATTTCGTTCATGTGAATCCGCATTGCGAGTTTCGGCGTGCCGGTCGTGCCGCCGGTATGATACAGCGAGCAAACTTCGTCGGGCGCGAATTGTCGGCCCGAATCGAGTTTGTTCGGATTATATTTGTCGATGACCTCGTCGTAACCATAAATGCCATTTGTCTCATCAGAAGGCCCCATCACGCGAACGATTGCCTTGAGGGTGGGTATGTCCTTGCGAATCTTTTCCACTTTCGTCCAGATGTCCGAGCCCGGATACTCGCCGAGCGCGATGAGGACCTTCGTCTGCGCCGAATTCATGATGTCGCGGATTTGGGCCGGCTCGAGCAGCGGATTGATCGGGTTCGCGATGCCGGCGGCTTCGGCGCCCCACAGCGCAAAATGGGTATGCGGCAGATTCGGGAGGATATACGTCACGACGTCGCGCGGACCGATTCCAAGGTCACAAAAGAGGTTGGCAGTTTGCGTGATACGGCCAAGGAACTGGCGGTAGGGAATTTCCATCGGCGTTTCCCACATCTCGCCCGACATTAGGAAATAGAGCGCCACGGCGTCGGGATTCTGTTTTGCGCCGGCACTGATAAGCTCGTATGTGCTTTTTGCCCTCACGCGCTCGCTGAGGGGGACCGCCTCAATCGCCTTGACGTCGTCGATGTTGCGAAGATTTAGCTTTTCCATTTGGATTTACTCCGTTTTCTCAATACAAAGAAGAGGTCGGATTACGAATCACACGAATTGGAAACGAATGACACAAATGAATTCTACCACAAAGTCACAAAGTCACAAAGAAGGAATTTCTGGAACGCAAATTATACGAATTCAGACACGAACTTGAAACTGCAAACAAAGAACCTTGATCTTCACCGTGGAGTACACGGCGCAGCGAAGCCGCAACCAATCAAAAGAAAGAAAAAACTTTGGATCACGAATGTCAGGAATCACGCAAGGCCCGAGACGAATTATACGAATCAAATCCAAGAAGAAGAGGAAGACTTTCTTTGGAACACGAATTACACAAATTACACGAACACAGACTCCTCAGTGTCATCCCCGCGAAAGCGGAAATCCATTTAAGAACAACGAATTATGAAGATATGTTTTTGAAAATCACGACAGGAATTCACGTTTTTGAAAAGGAGTAGTACGGAGAACCCGCACTACCTCATCTGCGTTGCGAAATCTGCGGATTCGGACACAAGCCCCCCTTCTTCCTGTTCCTTTCGCCTTACTCCTTTCGCCTTTCGCCTGTTCTTGCTACCGCGGAATAATGGGCAAATCTATGGCGGAAGCGTGGGCCGCGTTTCTCTGAAATTCCAGTGTCGGAGGCGGATCGGTTTTCAGCAACGCGAAGTGGTCCTTGTCCGCCCCGGCAATCGCGACGCGCATGGAATGACCTTTCTTGAATAAATAGGAAGTGGGCAGCAAATCGAACGTGAGTTCCGCCACTTCACCGGGTACAAGCGGCTCTGCGTCCTTTTTCTTGAATGTGTGATAAGGGTCGGGTATCCAATAGGGAGGCTTTTCGTCGCTCACCTTGCGGTGGAGCGCCCGAAGTTCGCCTTCTGTGACGTAGGTGACGTGACCCGCCGGGTCAACGTCCTCGAGGTACACAAAGAAGTTTCCATCATCAGCCGTGGAGGTCACGAATAGTTTGACGATGGGGTGACCCGTCACTTCCATATCCTCGCCCAGCGGAGCGCCGGTATAGCGCAGGAGCTTTCCGTCGTCCTCGGTTCTATTGGGGTATCCCCATACGACGTCTCCGCGGGGTCCGGTCAAGGAATTCCAGTGCGCGATGTCCCCCGTTCCGGCCGAATAGTCCACGATGTATGTGTCGTGTCCAGCGTCGTCGGAGGGTTTGGTTTCTGAAAGTCCTGCGTCAGACGAGAAGTACAGAGTTCGGAGTTGTTGATTTGGAAGCGGCCACGTGTCGGCGGATTTCCATTTTTCCTCGCCCATTGTGAAATAGTAGATGGGCTTCTCCTCCATGATGCCATTCCGGATGCCCTTAAGGTGGTAGTCGAAGAACCGCAACATTTCAAGGTTGTGGTTGAATTCAGGCTTGTGAGAAGTTCCCCACGGACTGATTCCATGCCTTCCGCCGTGATCCCACGGGCCGATGATAAGTTTTTTTGAATTCTCGAGAGTCAGGTATTTTTCTATGGCCGCGCGTTGATACGCTCCATCATACCAACCGGAATAGAAATAGATGGCGGCGCCCGAGGACTCCAACTTGTCAACAAACGAGGATGAACTCATCATGTCGGCAGTGCCTACGCCGGAGGGGCTGACGTCGTCGCGGAACGTGACCCCGAGCGCCTCTTTGTGAACATCGTTATTGTTTGCGTGGTCGCGGATGGCTGCGGCAAGGAGCGATCCGTCTTTGTCATCATCGACCGGTTTGATCCCTTTCACCATCATGCGCACCTTCGGGCCGTATTTGGCGGTGATGGTGTTCGTGTCAATCGCGTGATTGCCGGCCGCCCATGTTTCCGTGAACCACGTCTGGTGTATCCCTCCGGGAAACCCGATGTCGTTATACACGTCAAAAAATGAAAATCGCGGGGCAACGGCCTTGACGGCGGGATGGTTATTGACCAGTAAGAATTCGCTCGTCGAGCCTGTATAGGAAGTGCCAAAACTGCCGACTTTTCCGTCAGACCATGGCTGGCGAATGATCCAGTTCACGATTTCTCCGCCGTCCTTCACCTCATCCGCCGGGAGCTCGTACGGCCTGCTGCCGAACGATGCGGCAGACCCTCGCGCATCAATACTTACCCACGCATAACCATACGACACGAAGAATCGTATGGATTTCGCCACCTCTGTCGGCGCGCGCTTGAGGGAGAACGGCCATTTGTATTCAAGAGAGCGGATGTAGCGAGTCTGGTAGAGGATGGTGGGAATTTTCTCGCTGTCGGGTAGTCCCTTCGGCAAATGAAGGTCGACGGCGATCTTGACGCCGTCTCGCATGGTCAGATAGAACGAAGTGGTCTGTACATCCCTATATTTCGGGAAGCTGTATCCTGAATACCGTCCGGGAGCGCTTACCTTTTCTTTCGACAAATCAGCTTGTCGGCGCGCATGTTGGCCGGTGACACAACCGGCGAGACCTATCGCGATTCCCAACACGAGGATGAGGAAGAAAGTCTTCCGCGAGCTGAAACCCCATTTATTCCGAACCATGTTCATTTGCCAGACTCCTTTCCGGCAGAGAGACATCTCTCTAAGTTTGACAGTTTGCCGGTTTGACAGTCTGGGAGTTCAAACTCCAAACTGCCAAACACACAAACCTCTTCTTGGCCTTTCGCCTTCCTATTCCCATCTTGTCTTGATCGGGTTCCTATCGACGGTTCTGAGATAAGCGAGTTTCGGGTAGCCCATGATGACGACGCTGTAGACTTCGTGTCCGGGCGGCAGCTTCAACTCTTCGGACACGGGCTGATACATCTTGGCGGCCATCTCGAAGAGGCCGATGTAGGTGGCCTCCAATCCCATGGTCCGGGCCGTCAGACTCATGGTTGTCGAGGCAATGACGCAGTCGTCTTTGGGCGTGCGGGTCTGTGAATGTGAATGGAAAATAACAACGGCAGGCGCTTTGTAGAAGACGGGGTCGTAACCCGCAGCGCGAGCCATGCTCAAGCGGTTCTTGTAATTGGCCAGAATCTGCATTGTTTCCAGGCTCGCAATCGATTCCGTTTCCCTGCCCTTCATTTCCTCTAGCGTTTTCTCGGCGCCCTCGCCCATTTGGATGAAGAAATCGACCGTCAAGTCCGATAGCTTTTGTCGCTTCTTCGGGTTCTGGGCGACGATAGCCCGGACGGTTTGGGCGTTGCCGCCAGTCGGAGCATAACGGCAAACGTCGATAAGTTTTTCCAGGATTTCCCTCGGGATATCTTTGTCTTTGAAGTGGCGGTGGCTTCTTCTTGCGCGGATGAAGCGAATGAACGCATCCGTCTCGAAGGTCGCATTGTCGCCAATCTCGACGAAATTGCTCATGTCCATCTTATGGTGGACGATTGCTCCTTCCGGGCAAAGAGACACGCAATGGCCGCAGAGGCTGCAACTGTTCTCGTCAGCATGCGCGGTTACCACGCTGTCCTGTTTTGAGAAGGAGAACGGACACCTGAGCGCGCATATGCCGCACTCGCTGCATTTGTCTTTGTCGATTGTAACCCAACCCATTGTTCGAACCTCCTCATAGTCCAACTCTTGGAACACGAATGTCACGAATCGCGCAAGGCGCGAGACGAATTACGAATATAGGCTCGTGAGTATCAGTCGAGCAAAAGCGAAAACCCATGTCTTCGTTCATTCGGTCAGCATTTGCGCTATTGGTCCGAGCATTTCGCGGGCGGACTCCGCGAATTGGTCGGCCTTGACGAGCGTGAGCCGGGAGATTCTGTCGCCCGACTCGCAAGCGATTAGTGCAAGCTTGTCGCCTGACTTCAACCCCGCTTTGTCTCTGATCTCTTTTGGTAAGAGTATCTGCCCTCTGGCGTCGAGCGTGACGAGCGCTTCGATTTTGCAGCAAGGCGTTGGCGCTGAGTCCCCTTCCGTTCCGGCTGTTTGCGGGGCGTCTTTTGTGCGTCTTATCATTTCAACTTTCACCTCCATATTACGCGCGTTGTTCCGTATTTTCTGTATTTTCAGTATTTGCCGAAGACTCTACCATAAGGGGTTCTGTCTGTCAAGTCGGCCAGAAACGGAGGCGAAAGGCGAAGGGCGAAAAGCGAAAGGGGCACAAGGCAGAAAATCGAAAGTCGAGAATCGAAAGTGGAGACATTCGATTTCGGATTGGAAGGAACTGAACGGGAATCCCGCGAGGCGCGGGAATTCGCAAGGCTCAGCCACGCCGATGAGCGCGCATGAACACCGATAGAATGCAGGGCGAAAGGGGCCGACAGGCAACGATAAACGATGAAGCGAAAAGAGAGATCGCAAAGGGCAAAAGAACACGATTTTCCTTTGTAAGTCGTTGTCGCATAAGGCTGTAACGCATGTTTCGGCGCGTGACGCATGATTGTCATTAGTTCGCTAGTAAAGAGAATATAGGTGATAGGTAAATGGCGGCTTACGCCACTCCCGATTTTGGATTCTAGATTTTGGATTTTGGATTGAAAAGAAGAAGAGGAGACGCAAATGTGGCAAATGCGCAATAAAGGGGACAGATTCATTGGTGTTTTCTCCGTATTTACTTTGTAAGCCATTGTCGCACAGGGAGATGACACAAATGACACAAGCATGACACAAGCATGACACAAAGAACAAGCAGGCGAAAGGCGAAGGGGCAAAGGCGAAAGGGAGTATGGAAATAGAGTGTTGGCAGAGGCTTCCGGAGGGCCAGGATGGACAGATTGGCGCGGGTTTTTGGAGAAATATGACACAAGTGACGCAAATGACACAAGGAATCGTGTTTCGTCTGAAAATCTTTACAGATCAGTCGTCTGAAACGAATTTCTTGAGCCATAAAGGACCCAGAGTTCACTGAGAGATTATTTTCAGAAGAGAACTGGAACACGAATGACGTGAATCGCGGAGTGCGGGACGGCCACGCAGGCGTGAGGACCCGGATGGACGGCTTTGTGATTTTCATGGTGAGTCCTTTCTCCCTTTTACCTTTTGGTCCAGGGCCAGTGTGCGCTTTGATATCTTTATGATAACGGGACAGGGGAAAGTTGGTCAACGAACTTTTTGTTAATTTTTTGGGCAAAAGATGGAACACGAATGACAGGAAGTAGTTCGGAGTGTCTAAAGTGAGCTAAAGTGTCTAAAGTGCAAGAAGAGAAAGCCAAAAGGAACGGACTGGGAACACGAATTACGCGAATTACACGAACTGAACGAGTACAAGCTCTTGGGTAAGCCACAGAGGGCGAAGAAAAGGAAGAAGAAAAGGAGAAGAGGAAATCGTGAACCACGGGGAGCACGGGGAAAAGAAAGGCAACCAACAGATTCGCACGAATCAAGAAGAAGAGTGTCAACCATCGAGGAGGTTTGGAGTAGGCGCTTATTTCAAAACAGGGCCCAATGTCCGGATCGGGTCAATCTGATCCGACTGTCGCCCAAAAACATATGAAAAGGGTATAGCGATGAGGTCGCCGACGATGTATGTCGCAAACGTTACTGCAAACAGGATTCCGTAAAACTGTATCTTTCCCGCAAGCAAAAGAGGAAGGAAAACAGTAAGGAACCATATCGACTTGTAAGAGAGCTGCAAGACCAAAACAGGAACATATTTGAGAGGGGAACGCAGACCCAGTATGGACAATATTCCGAATGAGGCGTAAACGCTGCCAGCGATCCCGAAAATCACAGGGTCTCGATCAGGCATTGCAAAGAGGGACTTCATGATGTCGGGAGTGAACAGCATTCCCAGGCCGAATCCACCGGCGCCGGCAATAGTGTAACCGTACATGAACCTGAGCCAGCCCCACCGAACATTGGCGTTGGACATTGTTCCTCCTCCTTGAATTGTCGGACTCATGCCGCCATGGAGACGCGTCTACTGTGTTTCCCAAGGCGCCTTGTTTTCTTACCCTGCCTTGGTTTTCCCGATGCCTCTGCCTAGAATGTATACCACAAGTTGATTGAGGCTCACACCTTCTTCGGCTGCCTTTCTGGCAAGCTCTCGGTGCAGGTTCTTTGGAACACGGACGTTAAACTTGCCGCTCTTGGGCTGAGGCGCCGGAAGGCCGTCAGCTTCACAGACTTCTATGTATTGTTTGATAGCGGCTTTTGCGTTCTTCAATGCCTCCAACTCGGTCAGACCGCCTGTAAATATTGAAGGAATACCGGGAATACGCGCATAAAAGCCTCCCTCTCCATTCGGCTCGATTATAATCTCAAATCCCTTATGCATGTCCCTCCTCCTTCAAATACGCGAGTATCTTCTTGACGTCCGCCGTGGCCGTGAATTTTCTCCGGTCTCTTAGAGTCCGAGCGTCTTCAGAAGCCTGGCTGTCGAATAACATTCGACGCCGGCGCCGTCGAAGTCCTTGTCATTCGTCCAGAGGGGAATGCCCAAGTAGAGCGCCAACGCCGGCAGCTCGACGTCATCAGGGTCACGCTTGCCGATCAAGCGGGATGCAGTAGGAATGAATCTCCTGTACTGGCTGAGCTTGTATTCCGCGATCGCCAGGAGCCGGAATTGCGCCTCCAGAACCTCGCGGGCGATTCCATAGGCCGCCGACATTGTCGGGAGGTATTCCCATACCTCTTCGAGTGTGACGGCTGCGGAGACGACATGAACGGCCGATCGAGTAAAGACTTTGAGCGAGGCCTTCCCGATGATGGCCGATAGGATGACGTTAGCGTCGGCGACGACGCTTTCTATTCTTTTCCCGCCAGGTTTTGAAGTCACGCAGGACTCGCTTTTCAGTGACGCCGGCCTTCCGTAAGTTGGTGGAAACGGCTTCTCCGAGTCGCTCTAATAGTTCCTGTCTCAAATCCACCGGAAGAGCTTGCGGCTCTTTCATTGGAACGACGATGCTCGCGAGTTTCCCATGACGGGTGACAAAAACCAACTCTTTGCCGCCAAGAAGCTCCGGCGCTCGATTCCTGAATTCTCGCACTCCGGTCACTTGCATTCTGGCACCTCCACCGACAGTTTAGCATGATTCCGGTTATGTGTCAACTATTGTGTACACATAATATAGGCATGGACGCAGTCAGGTTTTGTCGATGTGTCGACCTGCCCCCCGCATTTTCGTCTGCACGTGGGGGAAAAGGGGAAACGGTTAAACGGGGAAACGGGAACAAGAAAGAAGGAGAGGCGGCTTCAACCAGGGGAACACTGAGAAAAGAAGAAGAAAAGGAAATTCACCACGAAGGCGCGGAGGCACAAAGAAGTAACCCTCCCTTATAGAAAGATGTACAATGTCCTCGATGTCGGGCCTCATAGTGGGCGTGCTGTTGACAATGTCTGACGGTTGTCATATAATTATCATATGGTGATCTTTGACTCATCGACGCTGATCCTGCTCGCGAGGGCAGAAATGCTGGAAGTGTTTATTTGTAATTTTCCGGAGCATGCCTTCGTGCCGGAGAAGGTGATAGAAGAAGTCTTGATTAAAGGAAGTCCGGAGACGTTACAAGTAGCCGCTCTGATTGATAGCGGCAGTATCCGCGTGCGGACGGTGGATGACCGGAAACTCATACAGAAGCTAATGAGTGATTTCACCATCGATCCGGGCGAGGCAGAGGCGATAGCGCTTGCGTTGAAGAAGAAGGGGGCTGTGGTTGCCACTGATGACAGAAACGCCATCAGGGCGTGCAAACTCCTGAAGATAGATTTCATTACTGCGCTC
>JACRIR010000231.1 GCA_016215705.1 Candidatus Poribacteria bacterium
CGGAACGACTCCTTTGGAGGAATAGTCCCCACGAAGGCAAGGATTGCGCCTTCCGCCCCGGCAATGTGGGCGCCCACACGATAATCGAGCGGCGAGAAAAAAGACTCGAAGGTATACGAAGGGATTCCCAGCGAAAGCGTGAGCCAATCACTCAGCACCATCCTTCCCTTCCTGAACTCAGTCAAGAGAGGACCCGATACTTCTCTCCCCTCCCCCTTTGTTATTGTCTGTGGTATCGGCACAAAAATCTTTCTCAGGAGCCGCCCGATGTTACTCACTTTTCGAGGGACATAGTAGTTACGCTTCAAGTTCTCGATGATGCTGGCGCCGACAATTTCGCCCAGTTCACGCTTCAAGTCGGGGATAAACTCAATAACTGTAACCTCGAAATTGTTCGGCAGGAACCGCCATTGCTGGGGCAGTTGGAACCTGACGCCGGGCCTGAAGAAAAGCGTTTCGTGCAAATCGAGAGAAAGAGAGGCGCGAATCTCCAATAGATACTTCTTAAGCGCACGTGTCTCCGACGGGAGAAACTCATCGGGCCTGCACCAGACGGCATTGACGTCTTCCCATGTACTTTCGGAATACTCCTCGCGAATTTCCGTGTTGCCGATCGGGTCTACACATTTCACGCCCCGGCAGTCGTAGCCGTCCGGATCGAGGCACGGAAGCAGGACGAAACGCACCTTCCCAAGAATGTCCGCCAACGCCTCACCCGGTTGAACGAGCCGGCGCGCCATCCACAGAAGGGCCAATGGCGGCGCATCTTCTCGACCGTGATTGGCCGCAGTGAGAAGGATTGTGTGATTCGACCTGGCGGGCCCGGCGCTTATCGCATAGATCGGGCGACCCATCTTTGAGCGGGCGACCTCCTCAACGGAAAGCTTTTGACGGAGGGCAATGATTCCAGCCTCGAGGTCGGAGTAGCGTTTGAAGCTGTTCAGTTCTTTGATGTGCGGGTATTTGTCAAATAGTTGGGTCATCTTCTAAGCCTCGTGCTGCAAATATTGGGGACACCATGAGGTATGGGGCGGGAAATATGGGGACACCATGAGGCATGGTGTCCCCATATTTCCCCATCGTGTCCCCGATTCTTGCGATGCGGCATGGTGTCCCCGATATTTGCATTCATCTTTCAAGTCTCATAATACACTCACCGGGCTCTTTGAACTCCCTCTGGTGGAACACGGCCTTGGATTGGTAGATATCCGCTATCCCATTCCAACCGAAATGGAGCGCTTTGTGGAACGTCTCCGTGTAAGCATCGAAAAGATTCGAGGAATCTTTTACCAACTCATTGAGTTCGGCAAGCTTCTGGTCCTTCACGAGAGAGGGATGCGAGAAGTCCTCGAATATCTTGTCGAATCCCCGGGCGATATCGGAGAAATGTCTCTTTACGCTGCGACTCAGGAGCAGGCTCGCGCCAAATGTGGCCGCGCCAAAAAGGAGAATCGGCGAAACGAAAAAAGACCCCTTGAAAAGGCCGAACACCATATCGAGCACTCCGATAACGACGAGTGCGATGGGAATCTGGCGCTTCTCGAATGAGATAAGCTGCCCGAGCTTCATTGCCTGAAACTTGCTCCTCGAATATGCAGTTATGTAAAGACTCTGTGAAAGCTTTGCCCTGATTTTCTCGACGTCGAGTTCTTCGGGCACGCGGATAACGTTCGTGATCTCGACTTCCCCCTCGCTAACCGTGTGCGCGATGGGATGAAGCGCCGGCGGTATGAGCGACGGCGGAAACCATTCTCCGTCGGAGAATTCATCAGCGAGGTAAATCTCATACGATTCCCTTGTCGGCAAAACAACGAACTCGATTGAGCGCCGCTGCCGACTCTGTTTCAGCAACGGGGTCTTGCGAGCGGTCCGGCCGGGGATTCGTATGCGACGGGCGTCTTCATCCGTAAACATGATCTTGAGGAATGAGAGTGCCGCTTGCAAGAGGCCGCGGCGCGGCTTGCTGTCTTCGAACTGAGCGTAATAATAGCGCTGGGCCGCTTTGAGTTTTTGCTCGTCGGCCTTAGCCGCAAGTCTGAGGTAAACATCCTGCGTGCTGCCGTCAATCTTATCGAAGAGTTCGACAATGGGATTGACCCTTGCCGCTACTGCCTCATCGGTTCCGCGAACCACGCGCATGCTGTTTGCTATTTCGCGCGCGCACTCTTTGAATTTCTCTGCGACCGCCAGCTTCTTTATGCGAGCATACGTCTGCAAAATATTAAAGACCATGTAAGGCAATGCGAGAGGAAGGACCAGAGGCTTCAAGACGGCCAATACAATGCATCCCGAGAGCCACGCGAGATCGAGAACACCTGACAGCATGCCCACGTGCATCAACTCATCCTGGTGAAGCGCCAAACTATCCCAATCTTTCTTCATCTGTCGCTCGACTTCCGTCATTTCCTCGTCGGTGGGGTTACCGTAGAGGAGGACGGTGACATCGAGAGAATCGAGCGGCCCCAGGATGGCGACTTCATTAAGGAGTTCCACATAGTAGGAAAGCAGCACATAGTCCTTCTGACCGATTACCGGCAGATATGCCGCGTCCATCGTAATGCGGGCCTGATTCCGGTCAAGTTCTATTTTGTGAAATCTTTCTTCAGTCACTCAGAAAACTCCATTAATAATCCACACTTGCATATGTTCGCCGTATCACACGGAAATCAAAAAATCCCCCTGCCCCGTTTTTCAAAGGGGGAGTCAGTCGTACCCCTTTATCGAAGGCCGACTTGGTCCCCCTTATCAAGGAGGATATTCAGGCAGCCCTTTGCAGTGAAAACTTGGGCAATGAAGCGCTGGATTCTATTCTCCAACACTCCTCCCAATAGACGCCAGCGACCTCGAGCGTTCGTTTTCGGGCAGGAAAAGGGTGCTCGATGCGGCAGGGATTATATACGTTGTGAAGTCGTTAGGCAAATTTGCCGTCGCCGCTCGATATGCTTCCTCAAACGAGGCAGCGGGCCGCATCTTCATCCGCTGTACGTCCAAGGGGTCTAATCTTGAAATTAAAGCGATGTTGACCGACATGGCTTTCTCGAAAGCCGCGTATGCCGTCTGCCCATAAATATGATAGTTTGCGCGGAGTTCTTGTTCGAACTCGATGGCGTCGTCGAACCTGAACCAGTCGATGAACCCCGGGTGGCCGAAGCCGTCCGCACACTCGGCAAGCACAATCATCCAACCTCCGGGCTTAGTG
Organism: Candidatus Poribacteria bacterium; assembly: GCA_016215705.1. Classification (GTDB taxonomy): domain Bacteria; phylum Abyssobacteria; class SURF-5; order SURF-5; family SURF-5; genus JACRIR01. Next base: position 3,200 of record JACRIR010000231.1, read on the forward strand.
ACCGAGTGCGCGCTGTGAATCGCCTTATGAGCCTGTATGAAATTGATATCTTTGGGATATCCCCCACAACTCACAACGGTCAGATCGGCTTGCTCCGGAACAACTATGCTGAAATTTTTGATGTAATGAAAGCATGCGGCCTCATGGGCCTTTATGAAATTGCCCGCAAAAACGGCCGCCAACTCTTTTTCGGGAGTCACTATGCTATTTAGCATGAAATGGGGGCCAACCATTCCAGCGGCCTCGAGCATATCTTCATGCACGGGATTGCCGGCGAGTCGGGCGACCCGGGCATTGGGATTGCGGCCGCGTCCGGGCGGCGGATTGAATACCAGCAGGTGGCTCTGCAGGCTGGCTTCGAGCGAACATACTCCCGGCATGATACTTTTCCGGCCTCCGCCAAATCCTGCGAAATAATGCGGGCTTACGGCGCCGGTGAGCACGATCCTGTCAGCTTCCGCCACCGTACGGTTGACAGCGACCTCTGTTCCTCTGCTCGTCTTGCCGTACGAAACGAGGTTGTCCCTGTTGCGCGAGTCATGGTCGATGGGGGCAAAACGACGGTAGAGTTGATCACCCAACAGACCACGATGTTCCTCTTTGGTTTGAGGTCGATGGATACCCAACGCGATCACGATTGTGATATTCCGGTCCGGGATTCCCGCCGCGTTCAACTCCTCGATGATGTGCGGCAGGAACAGATGGCTCGAGGTCGCGCGCGTGCTATCGGAGGCGACGATGGCGACCCTCTTTGCGCCTGACACCACATCGGTCAGCGGAGGAGAATCTATGGGATTATCGAGTGCGCACTTTATGATGTGTGAAGTGTCATTGGCCACTGCCGGCGAACTCGGCGTGAGGAATTTCGGCTCACGTCCGAGTGGCGCATCCACGTCGACTTCTTCATGTCCGTAGTTCAGCCTATATTTGCGTTTGGTCATCTATGGCCTATACTTGATCAACAATATGATAGACTTACTGAGAATGATCTGACTCGTCACGGTCACTCTGAGCGAAGCGAAGAATCTCTCTTCTCCCTGTCAACTCGATCTTTGGCCTCTGACTTTCGCCCTCATTCTCTGTCTATTGACTATTCAAATTCAAGCTTGTATCATGAAGGCTCTATATTACCCACGGACTTAAGAGTTCCATAGACAATCATCGGGAGGTTAAATGCAGCGCCGCGCCACGTTTTTCTATGGCTGGTTCATTGTCATGGCAAATTTCCTTATTCTCTTCTCGCTTCACGGCGTCATTATAAACACATTCGGTGTCTTCTTCAAGCCAGTGTCCGAAAGCATGGGATGGAGCCGCGCGACATTTGCCGGGGCGCTCGGTATTGGAGCGCTCGCAATGGCGCTGGGAGCCCCTTTCGTTGGCAAAATGCTTGATAAGATTGGGGCAAGCAAGACCATGTTGGTTGGGGCGCTGCTTTGCGGCGCAGGAATGGGACTGCTCGGCGGCGCCACGCAACTCTCGCATTTCTATGCGCTTTTCGCCATAGTGGGACTTGGATTATCCGCTTCGACGTCAATCCCTGTTTCTCTCGTGATTGCTAACTGGTTCGAGCGGAAACGAGGTCTTGCAATGGGTCTGTCTTTTACCGGGACCAGTCTCGGCGGCATGATTATGAATCCCGTGAATACGTACCTGATACAGGCATTCGGCTGGCGGGAATCATACGTTATCCTGGGAGTTGCAATGATCCTGGTAACGGTTCCGCTGATTCTTCTTATCATACGGACGCGCCCCTCCGATATGAACCTCTTGCCCGACGGCAACGAGCCGGCGCAAAGGGCAACCGAACCCATTGCGGGTCAAACCCTGCAGGAAGCGTTTCGCACCCCGACTTTCTGGTTCATAGCAGGAAACATGTTCCTCATTAATTTCATGGCCAACTCCGTAGGAGAACACGGCGTGCCCTATCTCACTGATATCGGCCATTCAGAAATGGCGGCGAGCATAGCCATAGGATTGTCGATGGGCTTCATGACACTGGGAAAACTCGGGTCCGGGCTGTCTGCCGACCGATGGGGAGCGCGCCCCACTTTCGTCGCAAGCTGCATCATGACCGCTGCCGGAATTGGCGTGCTTATGTTTGCCTCGAATTGGTGGATGCTCTGGCTCTTTGCGTTCATCTACGGGTTTCCGCAAGGCGGGCCACTCACGCTCACTCCCCTTGTCGTGGCCAACTGCCACGGACTGGCGCATTTCGGACCCATCTTCGGGGTGATGACGCTCTTCTCCATTCTAGGGGCTGCGATAGGACCTATAATAGTCGGCAGAATGTACGACGTCAGTTCCTCTTATCAGAGCGCCTTTCTCTTGCTTATCGTAATAACGTTGGCGGGCAGCTACTGCATACACAAGGCGCGCGCGCCCCAGAGATAGGCGAAAAGGGTTCATGGTTCATGGTTCATGGTTTAGGGTTTAGGGTTTGTTATGTGGACACTCTTGGCGCTTTTGTTCCCGTTTCCTGGTAGGAGGATCAGAAAATGACCCACGAAAATCAGAGGCAGCAATGGGACGTAATTGTTGTTGGTTCGGGTTTGGGAGGGCTAAGCTGCGCAGGATTGCTCTCCAAGAACGGGAAGAAGGTGCTTATACTTGAAAAGCACAAGAAGGTTGGGGGATATGCGCATCAATTCAAACGGAAAGCCGGCCACGATATCAAATACCACTTTGACGTTGCGCTCCATGTGACCGGCGCGATGGACGAAGGAGCCCCGAGCCGCCGAATTCTGGAGGAAATCGGAGTGTGGGATCGAATACGGGTTAAACGCCTTGACATAATGTATCGCTCGAGCTTCCCTGATTTCGAGATAACGGTCCCTGCGGACAAGGAATTGTTCAGGCAGAAGCTTTGCGCTCAGTTTCCGCAAGAAGCCGTCGCCATCAATTCTCTCTTCAAGACTGTCGAAACATTCGCAAATGAAATGGCGGCGTTGCTAAGGGCCGTCGTTCCCGGAGAGCCGCCGCAGTCGGACTTCGCTGAGAAATACCCCACCCTCTCGAAATATATGGTCGCAACACTGCATGACCTCGTGTCCGACCATGTGAGCAATGAGAAACTTTCGGCGGTATTCTGTCAGCTCTGGCCCTATGTGGGACTTCCTCCGAAGCGGGTGTCGGCGTTCCTATATCTTCAGATGTGGTTGAGCTTCTTCACGGGAGGAGCCTACTATATTCAGGGTGGAGGCTACGCGCTGAGCCAGGCTCTTGCCGGCATTGTCGAAGAGCGCGGCGGCAAAGTACTCACAAAAACGGAGGTCTCCCGGATACTTGTTGAAAACGGTCGCTGCTCGGGAGTCGAAACGGCAAATGGAGAAAAGTTTAAGGCGCCGATCATCGTGAGCAACGCCCCGGCGCCGGTCACTTTTGGTAAGCTCATTGACACTTCGTTGGTCGACCCCTCATATATGGAACAAGTGCAGAACACTGAACTGTCAATTTCGATCATTCAGGCATACATCGGCGTAAAGGGAACACCAAAGGAAATCGGGTTTGAAGACGACGAATACTTCATGAACATGGACTACGATGCCGAGGGACAATTCGACCGGATGCTTAAGGGGGATTACTCGAATGTCGCTTGTGTGATGGCAAACAATACAGCCGTTAACCCGGGCGACACCCCGCCCGGCAGATCCATAATTGAAATCGCAATTCTGGCCGATGGGAAACAGTGGTGCGACCTGCCACATGAGGAGTATCGCAAGAAGAAGGCCGAGGTTACAGAGTTGCTGGTTGACAAGTTTTCGGAGGTCATACCGGATATTCGTGATCGGATCGAGGTGATCGAGGTCGGCACCCCCCACACTATGAGGCGTTACACGGGCAATCCATGCGGAGCAGTCTATGGTTACGCCTCCACTCCGTCGGGACACTCAATATTCAGGCCGAGGCCGGACACGCCGGTGCCGGGCCTTTATCTCGCGAGTGCGTGGACCTTCCCCGGCCCCGGATTTGGCGGCACGCTTGCCGGCGGCGCAAACACGGCGGCAATTATCTTGAGAAAAGAATAGAGATAAAAGGGAAACCAAACCGCAAAGGGTCTGCGACTCTTTGCGGTAAATTTGGCGTTGTCCTGTAATCACCACTTCTTGATACCTGTTGTCTCCCCTGCTTTCCGGTGTTGACAGGCTTGCTTTGCATTCCTATCGGAGCATGATAGAATAACCCTGTTTGAGGTCCTCAATCACCGCGAATAGAAAGACCATCGCTTCGCTCAGAACGGCGTCTGCGAAATCCGAGGTGACCGATGCAATACCTATTTGGCGATTCCGACGCGGCGGCGCAGCGCCTGAAGTTGGTCGCAGATGTTTTTGCCGGGACCACGAGAAGCTTTGTTCTCGATACGGTTATCGAAAAGCCTGATATCTTGGCGGACTTGGGATGTGGACCCGGACACACTACGCGCCTCCTCGCAGAAACACTTCGGTGCGCACGCACAATCGGCTTAGATAACTCCGAACATTTCCTCTCGCTTGCTCGACAATCTGCGCAGGGCGGCGTTTCGTTCTTGTTCCATGACGTCTCATCTGTTCCCTTTCCCATGGAACAGGGCGACCTCTTATATTGCCGATTCCTGTTGAGTCATTTGAAGCATCCCCGGGCTCTCCTAAGCCGGTGGATGACACAATTGAAACAGGGAGGCCTCCTTCTAATTGAGGAGGTGGAGTGGATTCACACACAAAACGACGACTTCGCCCTGTATCTCAGTATTGTGGAGGCTATGCTGCAAGACCAATCCGCAGAGTTGTATGTTGGTCGGGAACTTGATCGTCTGCGAGATAGCGAAACGATGGGACGGCGAATAAGTCAAGTGGGCCGTTTGCGGGTATCGTATGATGACGCCGCAACGATGTTTTGCCTCAACATGCAAACGTGGAAACATCAGCCTTTTGTCCGCTCGAACTACTCCTTTTCCGCAATTACCAAACTGGAGGACGCTTTGAGGACTCTCAGCATGAAGAAGAGCGGCAAATCAGAAATTGAGTGGGGGCTGCGGCAGATCGTATTTGAACGAATATAGAACCATCAGTAGGAGAATGATGCTGGGGGAATTGACATCGATTCATTCGGGCGACAACACCGAGGAGGCTTTCTAAAATGACTGCTCGAGTCCCGAAAGTGAACCTCGAACACCAGGCGAACGGAGGCATCCTGCGATATCTCCGCAGCGGTTCGAAGGGCCATTCTCAACCAAGCGCAGCGCCGGAGGACATCCAGAATCCCTACTACGATCTCGGAACACATCCTGAGATCGTGGCGCGCATCTGGGATGAAATCACCGTCAAGCTGACGACGGACTGCCGTTGCGTGGTATATGGAGCGCCGGCGCTCGTTCACCCTGAATCAGGCATCATCTTCGGTTTCGCGGGTGGCACGCAGACTTATGCGCTCCGGCTCCCGGAGCCAGAGCGCCGGGAAGCCATCCGAAAAGGCGCCGAGCAAGTTCATACGTACATGGACGGCTCCAAGCTGGACCTCAAAGATTTTGGCAAAGAGTGGGTCTTCGGCGGATGGTTCGATATCGAAGCCGAATGGTGCCTGGCGGCATACGAATTTGCCGGCAATCCATAGCAAATCGCTACGCGATAAGTCGTGGCGCCAAGTAACCGACAATGCGAAAGAAAACTCTGAATCAGTGTCTGGTTGCATCAACGTGCGACCGGATTCTCCGGTCGTCTTTCGTGAATCGAAGTGATGAAGAAGATTTGGAAACCGGTTCTGCATAAAGCCATTACGGGGCAATGGCGCAGGTTTCTCATGAAGAAGATGCCTGCTCCATATCCGGGAAAGATGAAGAATCCCGGCCTGTACCTGCATGTACCTTTTTGCGAAAAGCTTTGCCCGTTTTGTCCGTACAACCGGGAAAAGTACGACACGGATAAGTACGCGGAATATGAGAAATCGGTCCACAAAGAGATCAACCTTTACGCAAAGAACGTTCCCTCGCAGAAATACGTGTCGCTTTACATAGGTGGGGGAACTCCGACAATCAACGTTCCGGGACTGGTTCGGATCATCCAACACATGAAAGCTTCTTTTGCGCTCGATGATTGCGATATATGTGTCGAATTTCACCCTTCCCATATGGAAGAAGATTGCCTTAGAGCTTTGAAGCAGACGGGCGTAACACTTATATCCATCGGAGTAGAATCAACGAATGATGATCTTCTCAAGAGGCTCGGCAGAAACCATGACGGAAAGACGGCCTTGGAGTCCGTCCGGCGAGCGGTTTCCATGGGCTTCAGGTCAGTAAATGTCGATCTGATGTTTGTGCTTCCCGGCCAGACTCTGGAACAACTCGACGAAGACCTGACGAGAATGTTGGGGGCCGGAATAGACCAGATATCAACGTACCCGATTTTCGGATTTCCTTATAGCGAGATGGGAATGGAGCAAGGAATCAGGGGAATAAGACGCCCTGATGAAGCCCTCATTCGAACCATGTTTGATCTCATCGCCATCAGATCACGCGAGTCCGGATTTGAGCGATGCGCAGTTTGGTCATTTCTGAAACCGAGTAGAAAGAAGTTCAGTTCCATAACCCGACACCATTACCTCGGTTTTGGCCCCAGCGCCGCGTCAATGATCGGCGACCACTTCTATGTCAACACATTCTCCGTAAATGAATACGTGGAGGCTTTAAGTCACGGGCGCCCTGTGGCCCTTGTAATGGAAGTCCCCAAACGAATAGAAATGGCCTATTGGTTGTATTGGCGAGTCTATGAAATGCGCATTCCGAATGAAGAGTTTTCCGTCTTGTTTGAACAAGAACTTGAAGAAGTATTCGGCAGACTCATGCTTATCCCACGGGCGCTTTCTATGGCGGAGAAAAACGGACACGGATATGTCATAACCGAAGCCGGCGCATACTGGATTCATCGGATACAAAATGAATATTCTCTGAACTACATCAATAGGCTGTGGGGAAGGTGCCGGGCAACACCGTGGCCGAACGAGGTTATCCTTTAGCAAAATGAGACTTAAAGAATTGATCAGCCACGTGGATTACGCAGTCAGGACTCTGGTTCTCAGGAAGCGAATCCCATACATGATAGGGATCATCCTGACGGACAAGTGCAATCTGAACTGTGTCCATTGCCTGGGAAAGAATAAGGGGCAAGTGCATTGCGCATATGATGAGGCCGCAGCAGCGATGCAAGAAGCCTTCTCTCGCGGAAACCGATACGTTTACTTTTCCGGCGGCGAACCACACCTATGGAAAGACACGGGACATACGCTCGGCGACCTGATCAGCCTGGCAAAAGACATCGGGTTCTTTGACGTGTTCGTGGCGACCAACGGAACGCATCCGCTAACCCGCAAAGATTGTCTGTACTATATCAGTATCGACGGCGTCCCCGAAGTGCACGATGAAATTCGCGGCGAATCTTTCAGGGCCATCATGAAGAATATCGAGGATTCTCCCAGCCGCCGTATTTATGTTACCATCACCATCACAAAACGAAACCATTTGATTCTTGAGGAGTTTGCGAGAGACATCGCAGAAATCGGGAAGGTCAGAGGTATTTTGATCAATTTCTTCACAGGGGACGACTATCACGTAGAAGACCATGGGCTTTCCCCGGACGAGAAAAGCAGGGTAATCGACTCACTCATAAAACTCAAGCATGAAGGACTCCCGTTTGAGATTTCCTATTCGGCGCTTGAAGCAATTCGCAAGAACGACTGGAAAAGGCCCATTGCATCGCTCGAGTTGTTCTTGAACGGAAGGGTATATACGTGTTGCCGCGACTACGGTCAGCAGGAAATATGCAATAATTGCGGCTACGGAGAGTGCGTCGAAATATCGCAAATCCTCAAACTGAGGCCCGATGCCCTCATGAGAGTCTTCAGGACTTGAGAGAAAAGAATGCCTCTTTGCAGTTCTCTCTGTTTGCTTGTTTTTTCCGGCTCGCGGCCCGGAGAGATCAAAAAAGCCGATAAAGGAAAGTATCTCTTTCGTGATGGACAATAGATTGCTGGGTGTATGCGGTCTTTATTGCGGCGCATGTTATCATTACCGCAGACTCGAGACAGAGAGCGCCTGAACCATGCGAACACGGATGCCATAAGGTCATGAGAAAGGGGATTTCGATGATTGACTCGAAACTTGTGAAAGAAACTGTTAAGGCTCTCGGCGCCGACCTTTGTGGCGTCGCGCCCGTGGAGAGATTCGGCGGAGCCCCTGAGGGATTTCACCCAACTGACATTTGGAGCTCCTGCAAATCGGTGATCGTGTTTGCGAAAAAGTTGCCTTCGCAATCGCTTTTCGCCGATAACTGCATTCCCTACACCTTCGTGAACACCATGCTGACACAGGAAGTTGACTGGCTTATCATAGAGATATCTCTGAAACTGGAAGCAATGGGCATTGCGAACGTTCCCATCCCGTCGGATGACCCCTATTTACACTGGGAAGCCGACCGCTCATACGGCAGGGCGATATTGTCAATGAAACACGCGGGCTATCTCGCCGGCCTGGGAGTACTCGGGAAAAACACGCTCCTCATCAACGGAGACTACGGGAATATGATCCAGATCGGCGCTGTGTTGGTGGCCGCAGAACTGGAGCCGGATCCGATTGCGACATACGAAGCATGCATGGCGGACTGCATACTTTGTCTTGATTCGTGCCCGGCGCAAGCGCTCGACGGCGTGACAGTAAATCAGCAACTGTGCAGGCCGCTGTCGAATTATAAAACGGAGAAGGGCTACATCCTCAAGAAGTGTTACGAGTGCCGAAAGGTCTGCCCGAATGCGCTGGGCATAGTAGGCGAAAGGCGAAGGAGCACACAAACGTGACAGCGGTTTGGTTGCTTCAGGATGGAGGTATCGAAATGACTGACAAGAATTTGGCGGCGGCATGCGGGTTAGACTGCGGCTCTTGCGAACAGCTCGGGAAATCGTGCGCCGGGTGTGGCGGCGTGAAGGGCAAGCCTTTCTGGACAGCTCATGCGGGAGTCGAAACTTGTCCTCTGTACGATTGCTGTGTGAACCAGAGGCAGCTTGAGCACTGCGGCCGGTGTGATGAGCTTCCTTGTAAGATGTTCAACGAGTTCTATGACCCGGCCCTCAGCCCGGAAGAGGCACAGAAATCGATCCGTTCCCGCATAGAAGCGCTCAGGAAGAGGGGACATATCTGAACGGTGTGTCGCCCAGATATCCTGGCTGCGAGAAACATGGATTCCCGCTTTCGCAGGAATGACAAAGACCCGTGAATCCTCCGACAATCATGCCCCCATGTGGTAGGAAACTCACAGGGATTCATTTGGGCAACACCCCGTGAACAGTCTCCGCCGGAACAGTTCTTCGTTGACTATCGACTCTCCTCCCGAATAGAATACACGCGATATGAACACGCCCGAATTTGCAGAACCGGGATGGAATCCGAAAGGAAGGCTGCGCCAAAGGAGCAGGAGCGATACACTTCATGAAAACAAGATTCTTTAGTGGGCCGAAGCCAAGGATGTTCGGACACCGAGGCTCGAGCGGCAACGCGCCCGAAAACACGCTGACCGCCTTCGAGATGGCCGTCGAGGCGGGCGCAGATATTCTCGAGATGGACGTCTATGCGACCCGCGATGGACACATTGTCGTCATGCACGATCAAATGCTCGAAAGCACGACGAACGGCGCAGGGCCGGTCTCGTCCATAACCCTTGCGGATTTGAAGCAATTGGATGCGGGCTATCGGTTCACGCCCGATAAGGGCAAGACGTTTCCATTCCGGAGCAAGGGAATTCGAGTGCCGACTCTGCGCGAGGTCATAGATCGGTTCCCGGATATCCCGTTTAATATCGAAGTGAAACAGAATGAACCGAGGATCGAGCGGGCAACCTTCGAGCTGCTCAAGGAACTCGGCCATGCGGAAATAACGCTGTTGGCTTCTGAACACGATTTCATAATGGAGAGGATACGTCAACTCGACGCGGACATTCCGACTAATTTTTGTTCGAGCGAGGCGCTCGAATTCCTCCAGCGGCTGCACCAGGACAAATGGCGTGATTATGATCCACTGGGAGACGCGCTCCAGATTCCCGAGGAGTATTACGACATTCCGGTGTTGACGCCGGCATTGGTGGAAGCCGCCCACCGCCTCGGCATCGAGGTCCACGCCTGGACGATAAACGAAGAAGCGGACATTCGCAGGCTGTTGGAAATGGGCGTTGACGGAATAATGACGGACTATCCGGAACGGCTTGCTAAGGTTGTCCGAGGAATGGGACAGCGACTCTGAGACGAAAGGAGTTTTTTCGATGATAGTCGATGCGCACGTTCACTTAAACGATGACAACTGGAGACCGAAGGCTTTTAAGACCGGACTCGGACGGATTATCTCGGCGAGTCTCGCAAAGTATACCGGCGAATTCGGCGACCCCGACGATCTCGTAAGAGGCGCAGATGACCAACTGACTGACCCGACCGGCGAACTCCTCATCGCGGACATGGATGAAGCAGGGGTGGACGTGTCGGTCATTACTACGGTAGATTACGCCATGGGCGCCGACGAGCCCTGCTCGGGAACACCGGACTGCGCGCCAATATCCGATGTGAACCGCA
>JACRIR010000232.1 GCA_016215705.1 Candidatus Poribacteria bacterium
CAGCACCAAAGACAGCACGTGTTGGGGATTAAAGGGAAATCGTCTCAAGAGCGGGTTATCGGAGGACTGCTGCTCTTCTGCCATGTTGAAATCCGTCTTGCTCAAAACTGTGAATTCTTTTCCTGTCCGGTCTCATACAAAAGATAATGATATCATAACCGGGCCTCATTGTCACTTTTTGCAGCGCATTATGGTTGTTGGAAACACATCGGCGCGGTCGAGCTTCTTAACACATTGAGACTTCACCGGTTGCATCGGGCGCTTGCGAATGCGCCTCCGTTATTTTTGCTTGACTTTTGGTGTATCACGACCTTATAATTATGCTAGCTAACGTGTGACTGGCGACGACACTTTTGTACATTGTGGAGTCTTTTGAAGAAGGGGTAGCCAATTGGGACAACCTATTGAATCCACAAGGACTATGGAAGTCCTGAATGGCTGTCCATTTTCCGGGGCAGGAGCGAAGGGTCCGCTGATCGGGCGTCGCTCCGTTTACATATTTCGGGGGGTGAAGGAAAACAGTGATGACAGATTTTATGAATCGCCTCTCAAGTGGCGACCTTTGGCTGTTCCTTCTTTTAGGGATTGGTCTGGGAGTCATTTTAGCGGGCTTAGGCATTGGCATATGGGTTCTGATGGGAAGACGCCGATTGAATTCGGCGAAAAAAGCTGCCGAGAAGATTACTGCAAGCGCACAGAAGGAGGCGAATTCGATAATTAAGGAGGCGCTCCTTGAGATAAAGGACGAGCGCCTCAAGATGCGGACAGAATTCGAGAAGGAGATTTGGAAGCGCAAACAAGAGGTTCTTGAGATTGAGAAGCGCCTGATTCAAAGAGAAGAAAACCTTGACAAAAAGGTAGAGCTTCTCGAAAGAAAAGAAGCCGACCTCGTCGCCAGAGAAAAAGAGACGGCAGCGCATGACAAGAAGGTTACACGCATGCGCGAAGAGCTCCAGGGCTTGCTCGATCAACAGCGAGAGAAACTTCAGAGTCTGTCGGGTCTGACTGCCGCTGACGCCAGGAAGTTTCTGCTCTCGCAAGTCGAGGAGCAAGTCAAGCATGAAGCCGCCCTGAAGATCAAGCGAATCGAAGATGAGACGAAGGAGACCGGTGAGAAGAAGGCTAAGGAGATCATCTGCGCGGCAATCCAGCGGTGCGCGGCTGACTATGTCGTAGAATCTACAGTATCAGTTGTCTCCCTCCCCAGCGATGAAATGAAAGGCCGCATCATCGGAAGGGAAGGGCGCAACATCAGGGCTCTTGAAAACGCCACGGGCATCGACATCATCGTCGATGACACGCCCGAGGCCGTTATTCTTTCGGGTTTCGACCCGATTCGCAGAGAAATCGCCCGCATAGCGCTCGAAAGACTGATAACGGACGGACGCATCCACCCGGCGCGCATCGAAGAGGTCGTCGCAAAAGTCCAGGAGGAAATGGACACATCCATCCGCGAGGAAGGCGAAAACGCCGCACTCGAGCTCGGCGTGCACAGCCTGCATGCTGAAGAAATCAAGTTGATTGGCCGCCTCAGGTACCGCACAAGCTACGGCCAGAACGTCCTCCAGCACTCGAAAGAAGTATCGTTCATCTGCGGAGTGATGGCCGCTGAACTCGGCCTGAATGTTCAGCAGGCCAAACGCGCAGGCTTCCTCCATGATATCGGCAAGGCGGTAGACCACGAAATCGAAGGCAGCCACGCGCGCATTGGCGCGCAGTTGGCCAAGAAGTTCAGCGAGAGCGACCTTATCGTCAATGCAATCGAGGCCCACCATAGCGATGTAACGCCGACTTCGTTGATTGCAATCCTGACGCAGGCGGGTGACGCCGTTTCAGCGGCAAGGCCCGGCGCCAGGCGCGAAACTCTTGAGACTTACGTCAAGAGGCTCGAGAAACTCGAACACATAGCGGATAGCTTCGTCGGTGTCGAGAAGACCTACGCCATCCAGGCGGGCCGCGAAATACGCGTGATAGTCATGCCGGAAAAGCTGAGCGACGCCGAAATGGCGGCGCTCGCGCGCGACATAACGAAGAAAGTCGAACAGGAGCTCGAGTATCCCGGCCAGATCAAAATAACGTGCATCCGTGAAACTCGCGCAGTCGAATACGCTAAGTAATCCTTGAGAAAGGTGGCCCCTCCCCGCACAGGGGAGGGGCTCTTTTTTCATAGAAAGGCCTTCCCTTTGCGCATCCTCTTTATTGGCGACGTAATTGGCGGGGTTGGCCGCCGCATACTGCGGGATCATTTGCCGGCCCTGAAGCAACAGTATCAGCCCGATTTGACTATTGTGAACGGCGAGAACCTCGCTGGCGGGCTCGGCGCCACCTCAAAACTTCTCCACGAAATCACGACCTATGGGGCGCAGGTCATCACCATGGGCAACCACACATGGAAGAGGTCGGAACTGATAAAGGACATCGACACTCTCGACAATGTTGTGCGCCCGGCCAATTTCCCTCCCGGAACTCCTGGAAAGAGAACCGTGATTCATGAAATCGGCGACGGCAGGCGCGCGGCGGTATTCAATCTCGTGGGTCGGATATTCATGGAAAAGAACGATTGCCCGTTCCGTGCAGGAGTCGAAATCGCCAGACAACTGAGGGAACAAACGCCCGTCGTCATACTCGACATTCATGCGGAGGCCACGTCAGAGAAGATCGCGATGGGATGGTATCTGGACGGAAAAGTGTCGGCTGTGCTCGGCTCGCATACGCACGTGCAGACTGCCGATGAACGGATTCTGCCCAATGGAACAGCATTCATAACTGACGTTGGCATGACAGGGCCGCACGACGGCGTGATCGGAATGAAAAACCGGCAGGTGCTGACGAAATTCGTTATTGGCGTTCCGTCACGCTACGAAGTCTCCGATGGCGATCCGCAGCTTCACGGCGTATTCGTAGAAGTGAACGACTCAACGGGACGCGCCACCGGCATCGAGCGCATTTCACTGAAATTCGACCAAGCCGTTTAAGTAAACAAAGGGGCCGGCTGCCTCTGAAAAAAGCGTCAAAAAAGGAGATTAACATGCCGCTGATCCAAATCAAAGTCTTTGAGGGCGTCCTGACCGAAGAGAAGAAAAGCGAAATGATCACTCGAGTGACCGAGGTAGTCGCCGAGATCGAAGCCAGGCCTTATCCGAAAGAGAAATTGCAGCCCTACACGTGGTGTGTTATCGAGGAAGTGCCTGCCGCAAATTGGGGCATTGGAGGGGCGCCCTCAAGCCTCGAACTGCTGAAGGCTTTGCTCGAAAGCTAAACCGATGGTCGAATGAATTCGCCTTTACCCATCTCGCCCTCCGACCTTGATCCGATGGCGAGAAAATATCCCCTCACGCTCCCTGCTCCGAGCCTGACGAATGCATCTGGAGACATTGACCGACTCATGTCGGCGCTGAAAGGCGTTCTGCCAGCAGGCAAAACGGCCGTAGAGATAACCGTCCCTCTCGACCTCGTGCGGCGGGCAAGCAGCATCATGCGCGAAGTCGCATACCATGTCACAGCAGTCGTCGCGCAAAAAGACGAATCGCTCGAACTGATCGATCTCATCGCGGGCCACAACCCTGTGGACTGCTATGGCGTCGCGGTCGACGTCGGGACCACCACAGTCAGCCTCTACCTGGTAAACATGACCAAAGGTGAGATCGTCGGCAAACTGGCCGTGGACAATCCTCAAGTCATCCACGGCGAGGATATCCTCTCCAGAATCCATTTTGCTCAACAACGGCGCGGCCTCCAAACCCTTCAAGACCTGATTGTGTCCTGCATCAACGAGGCCATAACAATACTCGCCGAGAAGCAAAGGCTCCGCCCCAGTGATATCTGCGCCGTGAGCATTGCAGGCAATCCGACGATGACACACCTCCTGTTGGGGCTTAGTCCTTATCACCTGTGCCGCGAGCCCTACATCCCTGTGATCAATCAACCCCTTCAGATCAAAGCCGAAGAACTCATGATAAACACGCATCACGAAGCACCGGTGTACGTGTTCCCGAACACGGGCAGCTATTTCGGCGGCGACGTGGTGGCGGGCATTCTTGCCTCGGGAATGCACCGCCAGAGCGGCGTCTCGCTCTTGACGGACGTGGGAACCAATGCCGAGATCGTGCTCGGCAACCGCGACTGGCTCGTCGCATGCGCGGGCGCAGCAGGGCCGGCGCTCGAGGGCGGCGGCGCAAAGACAGGGATGACCGCGCGTGAGGGCGCAATCGAGCGAGTGCGCATCGACAGGCGGACTCTCGAGCCCGTGATCGAGGTAATCGGTGGCGGCCCGGCCAGAGGCATCTGCGGATCGGGCCTGATTGACCTTGTAGCCGAACTGTTTCTTGCCGGCGTGATCGACCCGAGGGGACGCATCAGCGACGGCAAGCAGACGCGCCGGATTATGACAAGTGGCGACGTGAAGGCGTACGCTGTTGCGCTTGCGGAAGAGCGAGAGGCTTCTCAAGACATCCTTGTGGATGAACTCGATATCGGCAATCTTATTAGAGCAAAGGGAGCCATGTATACAGCGCTCAGCCTGATAACGGAGAGGCTCGGCGTCAGATTCAAAGACCTCGACACATTCTTTGTCGCCGGCAGCTTCGGGGAACATATCGACCCGAAGAGCGCTATCGCCGTTGGGATGCTGCCGGACATTCCGTTGGAACGTTTCAAGGTCATAGGCAACAGCGCCGGCATTGGCGCATGCATGATGCTCGTGTCGTACAAGCTTCGAGAGGAAGTCGAATACATTCGAAGCAAAAGCGCCTATCTTCAATTGAACGTAGAGAACGAATTCATGAACCGGCTCAACGCCGCTCTCTTCATCCCACACACCGACAGAGAGCTTTTTCCAAGCATTCGTCCATCGACGTCATTCTGAGTAACCGACCTGTCTGCGACAGGTGCTTAATTCGGGGACACGATGCGGCATCGTGTCCCCGAATTAAGCGAAACAGTCGTGGGGTTCTTAGCAGCGAAGCGAACATGCTCGTCTTACCGCCCTGGGTTTCATTCGCGCCACTCGTCTTGCATTCGTAATTCATGTTACAACTTGACTAGCGAGGCTGAATCTGATAAATAAGACATGCGGATTCAATGACCCGAGAACAGCAACACGGAGGAAACGACAATGGAAGAAGCAACGCGTGAAATGGCAAAGAGCATGATCGGCATCAGCGACCAGGAACTCGACAAGCTTTCGCCGGGCATCCAACAACTGCTCGATAACAGCGCGGCGCTCATGGGTTACAGGATCGTCGCCGAGGTCATCGAGGCTGCGAACTGCTTCGCATTCTATAAACCCGGCGACAAACTCGTGTTCAACGCCACCATGCTGAACAAGGACGAAACGACCGCAGCCAATATTTGCACCGATGCGATCACACCGCTGAACACGGCCATACGGGCGATGCTCTCGGCAATTGTGAACGGCCAAGACCCGAACAAATACATTTTCAATAACGTCCAGTGCCTCGACACCGGCGCATTACATGGCGGGCTCGGCCGCGTGCTGTTCAAGGTTTACGCAGAGCAAGTGTAGGAGAAGGTCACTTCCAGAAGAAACGGCGAATGAAGGCGCCCCTACAAAATGGCGCGTCAGCCTGTAGGTGCGAATTTATTCGCACAGCAGCAGAACCGCAGCCTATGACCGGATTGGGCGCGATGAATCGCGCCCCTACAAAGTCCTAATATATGGCCGTAGGGGCGCAATTCATTGCGCCCTTGCAGTCGCCAAATAATTCTCACAGGATTGGTTCCCCACATGCAGGGGCGCATGGTGTCTTTCTACGTGCATGTTCATCGCCTAGATTGGTTCCCCACATGTAGGGGCGCACGGCCGTGCGCCCCTGCATATCTGCTCTCCCGCAACAACTTTCGCAATTATCGAAATGTGCGCTCAATCTCTGCCCTGCGCACCAGTCCCTTAAGCGCTTTGACCGCTCGCTCAGGCAGCGGGTAAACCGCAATTCCATTTTCATGGAATCTCGCGAGCCCTTGTTCTGTCTCCGGTGTTGACAGCTTCACGGGAAAATTCACGCAAAGGACAATCGGCTTCGCTGCTTGCGTTGCCAGCGGAATCAACTGCTCTGATATCGCGGCGGTGAAGAATGACATCACATCGAGATAGAAAACGATAACGGCGTCTACATTCGCATCCTCCAGCACAAGCTTCGCAGCTTTGCCGAACACGTCCATATCACTCACGAATGCGAGGTCGACGGGATTGCAGCGAATCGTAAGGTCGGGCCAGAGTTCTTTCAGACCGTTGACCGTCTCGCCGGAAAACTGCGCCATTTCGAGGCCGTGACTCACACACAGGTCCGTGAGCATAATACCGGGGCCGGCCTGGAACGACATGACCGCCACCTTGTTGCCGCCAGGGCGCGGAGCTATATTGAGTATCTTGGCTATGTCGAGAAGCTCGACGGTATCGTATGCGGGAACAATGCCTGCTTGCTCGAAGGCTGAATAATACAGGCCGTACTTCCCCGAGAGCGAGCCTGTATGAGATTGCACTGCCCGCGAGGCTGCGTCTGATTGCCCGACCTTCAGCCCCACAATCGGTTTGCGCCGCATCACCCTTCTCGCTGCTTCCATGAACGCGCGCGGCTCCTCGATGCCTTCGAGATACAATATGATTGTGCGGGTCTCAGGATCATCGCCGACGTAGTCAATCAATTCCGGAAAACCCAGATTGCACCGATTGCCGAGCCCGACTATCTTGTTCATGCCCACGCCTTCGTCAATCGCCTGAAAACCAACCAGGTGGCACACACCGCCGCTCTGCCCGAGCATGCTGATGGTTCCGCTTTTGAGATGCGAAAAAGGCGGAGTGAACGAGGCGTTGAGCTTCGCGCCAATGTTGACCATGCCAAACGTGTTCGGCCCGATTATCTTGATTCCGGCGCCATCTGCGATTCGCGTGATCTCGGTCTGAAGCGCTGCCCCGGTCCGGTCCTCGATCTCCTTGAAACCGGCGGTAATAATGACAGCGCCCGCTGCATGTTTCTTCGCCGCCACTCTGAGCGCCTCAGGCACATACGTCGCGGGAACAACAATTATGACAAGGTCCACGTCGCCGGGCGCGCCCATTAGTGTCGGATATGTCCGCAGCCCGCAAATGGAATCCACCTTGTTATTAATAGGATAAATCTGTCCCTCGAAACCTATCTCGACAAGGCTGAGCACGCATCTATGCCCCATCTTGAACAGATTATCCGATGCGCCAACTATCGCCACCGATCCGGGGTGAAAGATGCGGTCTAATGTGTCCTTTGAATAGCTCATCGTCGTCTCTCCGGAAGGACGGTTCATGGTTTATGGTTCATGGTTCATGGTTTATGGTTAAGTCTCAGAGAAGTTGACGCTCCACATCAGTCACGCGAAGACAGGAACCCATTTGAGATGCAAGAACCGCAAAAGAGAATGGATTCCCGCTCCCCGATCAGGTTGAGGACACACTTAGCGGGAATGATAAGCTTGATGCAGCTTGTCGTTCTGAGCGAAGCGAAGAATCTCCATTTTCATTCGTCGACGAAAGTCCTCTTCGGAAAATAGGGGCCACGATGCGGCATCATGTCTCCGATTTTCCCGTGCCTGCCCATCTTCGTATTGCTTCGTGCGCCAGTCGTTTTTTCGTCTACTCACCATTCATCATTCAACGCAAAACTCCAGCACCAATTCCGATCCCTCACCGTAGGGCTCGCCCTCATATCCGCCCCAGCGATTCAAAATCCGAAACCCATGGCGCGTGACTGTGGCCTCGAATTCTTCCGCATAATAATAGCGCATGAGAATCTTCATAACGGCCTCGTCTTCCAATTCCTCGCCGCGATACCGGCGGAAGATGAGTTCAGGATAAATTATCTGCCGTTCGCGGTCAATCCGAAGCCGACGCTCGCAAAAATCCAGGCGCCCTCCTTCAATAGGCATTCTCCACACAAGCATTTCGCCCTCGAACAGCCATTTTGTGGCCATGTCTTCCTTGCTTAGGAACGGATCGAAGACATTCAGGACGCAAGTTCCTGTCTCCTTGAGGCTCAACCTGACAGTTTCAAAAAAGCCGTCAATCTCCTCGTCGGTCTCCAGGTTTTGAAACACGCGAAAGGGAGCGGTTATCAAATCGAATGTGCGCTCCAGTTTCAGGCTCGTTATGTCACCAAAAAGAACCTCAGCTTTCTCGGAAGGAATCCTCGCCCCTCTCAGCTTGTTTCGGCAGACAGTCAACATCGCCTCGGAACTATCTACCCCAAGTATATGGCCGCAGTGACGCGCGAGTTGCACGAG
>JACRIR010000233.1 GCA_016215705.1 Candidatus Poribacteria bacterium
CTGGCGGACCGGATCGGGCGATTCATCGAGAAGAACTTCAAGGACGAGCCCGTCAAAGTCAACCTCACAGGCTATGCCTACGTGACTGCCGTAGTCATCGACCTTGCCGTCAAAGGAATGCTCAGCAGCATCCTTTTCTCGATATTGGTCATCTACATCATGACGGCGATCATGTTCCGGTCATTCATTGGCGGACTCTACAATATAATTCCCATCTCCATGGCCACGTTGCTCAACTTCGGGCTCATGGGAACTCTGGGCATTACCATCGGCTTTGCCAACTCGGCCGCGTTCGCAATCGCAATGGGCATCGGAGTCGACTATGCCATCCACCTCATATTCAAATTCCAGCAGGAAGCCGCCCGAAACACCGACCTCGCCGAGGCCAGCGCCCAAACCTTCATGACCAGCGGAAAAGCCATTCTCTACAACGCCGTCGTGGTCACCGCCGGCTTCACAGTCCTCGTCGCCTCCGATTTCACCGGCCATCGCATCATGGGCGAACTCCTCTCATTCAGCATGGTCACCAGTTTCCTCGGCTCCCTCACTCTTCTTCCCGCCGTCCTCACACTCTTCAAACCCGCCTTCGCCTTCCGAAAACCACCAACGTAAAACAACTCGTGAACGTGTTCTCCCTCCAGACTGACCTCCCCATGAACCAATCTCCATCAGCGTTCATCGGCCTTC
Source organism: Candidatus Poribacteria bacterium (assembly GCA_016215705.1). Lineage (GTDB taxonomy): Bacteria > Abyssobacteria > SURF-5 > SURF-5 > SURF-5 > JACRIR01. The sequence continues at coordinate 688 of JACRIR010000233.1, forward strand.
ATCGGCATGGCTGACCCCGCTTCAGCGGCGGAAGTCCCGCGCCTCGCGCGGCTCCCTTTCGCCTTCTCCTTATCCGCGTTCATCGGCGTCCATCGGCGGTTCCAAGAGGCTCTTCTTCTAAGGAGAAATGGCTTGCACAAATCATCAACCGCAGAGTACGCTGAGGACGCGGAGGGCATTGATTCTCTTCGTTTTTCTCTGCATTGCTCACTGTCAATTTCTTGAATTTCTGTCTTGATTTCTCACGACACCTCACCTGGAATCACGAGGGCGCCAGGAATTGCGCCCCTACAGACATGAATGGAGAAAATCGGGGACACGATGTCGCATCGTGTCCCCGATTTTCCGAGGTGTCTTGTAGGGGCGCGATTCGTCGCGCCCGATATGTGTTGGTTGGTTGCGGCTACGCCGCGCTACGCTCCTCCGCGCCCTCCGCGGTTCAGGCTTTTTGTTTTGGACAGCAGTGATCCAAAATCCAAAATCGATTGACCCTGAACCCCGCGCGTTTCGCGCGGCCCCCTTTCGCCTGCTTTTATGTTCGCTTGGTTGACTCTCTCCCTGCCCGCAATCATCACAATTCCTGAATCCCCACCTCCCGGGATTTCCCCCTTTGCTTTTGGTCCCCATTTCCCCTTTTCCCCCTATCTTTCCTCCCCCTTTCGCCTTTCGCTTTCCTTTCCCCGTGATCCCCGTGGTTCATAGCCCATGCTCCTCAGTCATAAACCATAAACCACAAACCATGAACCAAACTCCCCGCGTTCATCAGCCTTCATCGGCATGGCTGACCCCGTTTCAGCGGGGGAAGTCCCGCGCCTCGCGAGATTCCATGCAGTTTCTTCTTTTTCAGTCCCAATCCGAAATCCAAAATCCGAGATTGGCAATCTTGATTTCTTTAGGCACTCCAACAATCATCTCCTCGCTCTCTCCTTTCGCTTACACAAAAGACATTGGCTGAAACCTAGACATCCGGGTCTGTTTCGTGCTTTCGCTAAAGCATTTCTCTTTCCATTTGTGCTATCGATGAATCGAGAGCGTCCACGATAGTATCTATTTCCGTTTTTGTCACTGTCAGCGGTGGAGCAACCGCGATGTTTTCGAACATGGCCCTGCCGTACACTCCTTTCTCCCACATCAGGTCTTCGATCCGATGCGTGCTTTCCATCGGCATTGTTCCTATCTGTTCCTTCGTCTGCTTATCTTTCACTATTTCTACGGCAGCCATCAAGCCAATAGATCGGATATCCCCCACTGACTTATGGTCGTACAGACCCTTAAGGCGGTCCGCCAGGTATGCGCCCATCTTGGTGGCATTTTGGATTAAATGCTGCTCCTCGATGATCTTCAGATTGGCTAATCCAGCCGCACATCCTACTGGATGGTTGTTGTAGGTAAACCCGTGGAGGAACGGCATGATGCTTCCCAGACCGCCCTTTATGGTCTCGTAAACCTCGTTACTCATGATGGCGCCGCCAAGCGGGAAATAGCCGCTGGTGATGCCCTTGGCTATGGAGATCAAATCGGGCCGCACATTCCAGTTCATACAGCCGAACATTTTCCCCGTACGCCCAAAACCAGTGACAACCTCATCGGCAATAAAAAGAACATCGTATTTATCGCAAATTTTGCGAACCATCGGCCAGTATTCGTCCGGCGGAGGGATCGTACCACCCGTACCCATGACCGGCTCTCCAATAAAGGCGCCCACAGTATCAGGCCCTTCCTTCTGGATGATTTCCTCAAGCGCCTTGGCGCATGCGATACCGCATTCCGGATAGGTCAAATTGAGTTCGCAGCGATAACAATAAGGAGCCATGATATGCCGGAACCCCGGCGCCAGTGGTTCGAAATGCATCTTGAAATACTCGATGCCCGTTGCCACCATCGAACCAATGGTGAGGCCGTGATAGGCACAATTGCGTGAAATGATCTTCTTCTTCTGATCCTTGCCCTTAAGGGACCAGTACATACGCGCGATTTTTATGTTAGAGTCGTTGGTCTCCGAACCGCCACATGTGAACAAGACACGCCCCATGTTCCACTCCTTCGGCATGAGGCTTATCACCTTCGCTGCAAGCTCGATGGCTGGTGGCATGGCGAAGCCGTAGAACGGAGAGAAGTATTCGAGCTTATTTAACTGCTCCATGATTGCCTGCGCTACCGCCTTTTGCCCGTGACCTATCACGACGTTCCACAGGCTGGAAAACGCATCGATGTATTCTTTTCCATCAATGTCCTTCACGCGCAATCCGTTTCCCTCAACAATGATTCGGGGCCCTTTTTGTTCGTGTTCCTCCAAAATGACAGTCGGGTGAAATAAGTAGTTTACGTCCAACTTCCTGAGTTCTTCTTTCGATTTCATCTTGTTGTTCCTCCTTGTCGAAAAATGCAAGACGCGTTCTTAATGACCAACCGAGAAATCATGCCTCAAAGTGCCCAATGTTGTAATCCGGTTTTTTCCTGTATATCTCGTATCTGGGCAGGGGCAGTATTCCGATTCCCATTCCAGCCCTGGACAGATACGCGGCCAATCGGGAGTAGAAAGCGATCCTCGCCCCGAAACCCGGTATTTGGTTCGCCATGAAGAACAACGAGTCCCAGAATTTCGGCGGACAACCCTCGAGTCTCTTCGCCTTATCAAGATGTTTGTTTTCTTTGATGGGGCAATTCCCGAACAGGATAGTGCGTGGTGAATTCTGTTCATCCCTGAGGTTCTTTCCTGCAATAATCCGCAGCCCGTGAAAATTCTTGTTGCGGCACAAAGCGGCTAGCAGCATGGTTGGCCCTTTCAAGTTCGCATCGCAGCCGGAACACATGGTGCTTGTGTTGACACGGATCTCGATTCCAGTGTGCCCCGAAGCTAGTAGATCAAAGCCAGGCTTGACCTTCCAAGGTAGAAACTTAGCATGGTCCTCCACGCGTTCTCCTCGAATTTCAATCGCCTCCGGCTGTTTCATGATGTTCATCCTGCCGTGACGCTCGGCATAGAGCCTAATGTGCTCAGCCTCGGTCGGCTCACCCCCCAGCAGCCGCACTCCGGTGGCGTCAGCCGCAAGGAAATCAGTCGAGGCGACCAGCACTCCCCTCGGATAGGCAGTGCCCACGGTAGCGTCAGGGCCTTTGTCCATCACATAGATACCGTCGATGATGACCAAATGTTGAGGGACCATCTCCATCAACCGGGAGATACGATAATGCAGTGTTTCGTCGGGCCCGTGGAAATACTTCTTTGACGCCATACTCATACATCCCTTGAGATTCTTGCCGGACAAAGAAACTCTTGTGTCGCTGTGCGTCTTGAGCACCGGAAGATTTATGAAAAAGTCCGTGTCCAGGGCCGCCTCCGCAATGTTTATAGGAACATCCTCGCTTTGTATTTTTTTGTGTGGCCCCCCGTTGAAATCGATCAACTTAATCCCGTACCGTTTAGCTAGGCGGTCAACCTGTATCCATTTGAAAGCCTTCATTGTGTTCGCGCCGAGTTCATCGAGCACCGTTCCTTCACCGATGCTGATATCGCTAACACCGAAGTCTTTCAGGGCTCGGATTGTTCCCTCGATCACCTTGGTAGTGGTCACGGTTCCAAATGGCGGAATAAAACCGCGGCCGGCCGTGACGACATTCGGCTTCAACAAAACCCGACAAGTGGCCTTGAGGTTCTTGAACCCGTCACACAGATCGATCGCCTTCGCAACCGAGGATATGTCTTCGTACCGAACGATTGAGACAATGGCTTTCATTATGCCGTACCTCCCCATCCACAGACACGGCTCACTGCTCGTGCCGCGCCCATTCGCAAACCGACAATGACCAGAATCCATCTGAGGGTCTGAATCACGGCGAGCACGTCAAACATCTTTATGTGCTCGGCGTTAAGCCCATTTTCTTCGCGTCTACCTTGCCTGCAAAGATCAAAAGCTGCATCCCCAAAACCCAAAATACCGAGAACAGGAACCTCGTGCCTGAATATCCACATCAATAGTTTTCTCCTATTTCCCCCTCTGATTCAGCCAGTCTAACACTTTCATATACAACTTGTAACCATTGGCTCCCAGATACGTTATGCCTGCCGAAGGCAGTCCAAATACCGGCTTGTTTATCAAGAAATGGTCTGTCAGCCCAATTTTCTCACCCGCCATCAGTTCAGCGAGCATCTTGCCCGCAAGTTGGCTGAAGGCCACGCCGTGGCCGTAATAGCCTATGCTGTAGTAAATGTTTTGGTGTTTCCCCGTACAGCCGATAGAGGGCAGCGCATCGAAGCTCGCACCAATACGCCCCCCCCACTTGTGCGTTATCTTAATGCCTTTGAGAAAGGGAAACATTTCTGTCAGGAGCTTGTAATGGCTTTGATACTGGGCGGGTTGGTGACTGTAGTCCCGGTCAACGTCATAGAAGTACAGGGCATTGTTGCTGATGAAAACGAGCCGGTTGTCTGCCGTAAAACGCGTGGCAACAAAAAAGTTCTTCGTGCCACACACCATCTCGCGGCCCAGCCAGTGGAGTTCGTCTATCTGCTCTTTGGTCAGAGGCTCGGTCACGATGTTATAGACATAGAAGGGGAGCACCTTATGCCTCAAGAGCCCAAGGGGATTGGGGTAGGCATTTGTTGCTATGACGATGTTCGCCGCTCGAACACTGGCAAGCGCCGTGTACAGCGATATCGTCGGCCCAGGCTCGACACGGGTGCAGCGGGAATATTCATATACTTCGACCCCGACCGACTCGGCGACCCTCTTCATCCCGCGGACGAACTTCGCCGGGTTGAGAATCGCCTCGTCGGGACCTCGCAGGGCAGCAGGTGCGTTGAGCGCTCCGAAATGATTGCGTGCTTCGCCCCTGTCAAGAAGGGTGCAATTCGATCCAAGCTCTCCGTATGTCTTCGCTTCTTTTTCGAGCAGTTTGATGGCACGTTCATTTTCGGCAAATACGAGACGGCCGACCTTCTCAAAATCGCACTCGATTCTGTGTTCCTCGATCAATTCTTCAACCAGCGAGAGGGATTGAAGCGCCAGCTTCGCAACCAGGGATGTTTTCTCTATCCCGTGAAGCTTCTTGATGGGATATACGAGATTGCCCAGCGTTCCACTCGCCACACCGGTATTGCGCCCCGAAGAGCCATACCCAATAAACTCGCTCTCCAGCACGATGATCCTTTTCTCGGGGAATCGCTTTTTCATAAAATGAGCCGAGGCCAAGCCGGTGAATCCACCACCAATGATGGCGACATCAGCTTCATGTCCCCCGACCAGAGGCGATCCGGCTTCGTAGGGCGTGTCGAGCCAGAAGTTGTCCTTTGCTGTACGCATGCTGTGTCCTCCTCATGCACGGGCTCAGATGGTCAGATGTTTGCCGTACCTCCCCATCCACAGACACGGCTCACTGCTCGTGCCGCGCTCCACATGGCGGCCTCCAGATAGCAACCGCCGAATAAATCGCTCACAAAAGAGACGCCATTGAGCTTACTGGCCTCTTTTTGAAAATCTAGAACCTTGCGATATGCTCCTACGGGATAACGCGCTATCGCATATGGATGTCGAACCACCTTGACTTCTTCCACCCATCCTGAAAAACCTGGAAGCATGAGATCAACATCTTCTTGCGCCCTTCGGATAAGCATATCATCCGGCAAATCAATAAGGTCCAGCGTCATCGGGTAGCCCGACCAGGCGCTCAGTATTGCTTTCCCGCTCGGTACCATCTCTGGAACCTTCGCCTGTCCATTGACTGCAAATTGAAACGTCTTCCTGAGCGCCGGGTCATTGAAGTAACACCAGATGTCCTTACGCAGAGGCCGATCTAAATAGAAAATAGGCATCGGAAATGGGGAGTAAATGACAGCGTCAAAGAAACGACGTTGCTCCTCAAGCTCATCGGGCATGATTCGCGCTGCAGATGACGGCGCAACAGCGACAACCACGTGGCCCGCTCTCTTAACCGTCCCGCCATGCTCCATCTGCACTCCAACGACACGGCCTTTATCCATCACTAGTTGCCGCACGGGCGCGTCATATTGCACCGGCAGGCGTTTGGCTAGCTCCTCGGGAAGCGATGCAGTACCGCGGGTCAGGGCAATAAAGTTGGTGAACGTGCTGAGACGGAATGTGTGGATAAAATGGTAGAGGCTCATCCATTCCGGTAACCCCATATTCTCGCCCATACTCATCACGGTCACAAGAAAATCTCTCAACGGCTTGTCCTTAGGTCCTTTGAACAGGTCCAGAATCTCAACGTTGTCATATTCGGGATGGTCTTCGACGATGCGATACATGGGAAAGCGATGTCGTAGGAATATGTACTTCAATATAAACCCGTAGAGTTTCAGATTCCCGCGCAACCCGAGCATCTTCATGTAAGGAACCCGATGATCATAAATGGTGGTTGAGCCGTTGCCTAAACGAAATTGAAATTTTCCCGTGATTGTTCTCTTCTCTCCGCTCAGGTTCACGGCGTCCATCAACTCGTATGCGTAGCGATAGTCGGAATGGTAGAATTGAGCCCCGACGTCGATCCGGTCGCCCTTGCGCTCCAACGTGAGCATACGCCCGCCCGGATGGTCAGATGCCTCCAATATCTCGACTTCATAACCCCTCTGGCATAGCCAGTATCCGGCCGCAAGGCCTCCGATCCCCGCTCCGACGATAATGACTTTTCTGTTTTCCATTCCTGATGTCCTCCATAACGCTCAAAGCCAAATGCAATAAATGATCTGAAGGATCACTGCTGTGCCGGCCCAATACTTGAAAAAGTTGTCACCGATGTTCTTGTACAAGGGCAGACTCACAAGGTAGTCGAAGAGAAACATGCCTGTGATGAATGTTGCCAAAAAGCGCGGCCATTCATCGCCCATCCACAGCCCGAAGAATATGAATATCCAGCAAACAGTCATGACCAAATTGCCCACGCCAAACATTCTCAAGGTGGGTCTTGTCAAACCCATTTTCCCGACATCTATCTTGTCGGTGAATACCTCATAAACAGCATGCCCGAAACCGATAATCGCCAATAATGGGACTCCAAATCTGAATAGCCACATGGTGCAAAACCTCCTGGTTGTCTGCCAAGGGTGGAAGTTAGATCCAAATACAATAGAGCGGCAGAATAACCGCCGAAGCGGTTCCCCAGTATTTGAACAGCTTATCGCCCATATTCTTAAACATGGCCAAGCTAATAAGATAGTTGCACAGGTACATCCCTGTAATGAGAAAAGCCAGATACCGCGGCCACACGGCGCCGGCTCGCAGCCCGAGTGGTATCACCGCCCAGCATATGGCCATGAGGAGTTCGCCAGCCCCAAACATCCTCAGGACATTCTTGGAGACCCCCATTTTTTCCGCCTTCAGTGTTCCAGTGAAGACCAGATATGCCGCGCCACCAAATCCGACAACCGAGAAAATGGGCACAATGTATCTAAGAGATGACATGTTCTCAATTCTCCTGCCATTCTGATGTTTGGCGAACGGCGTTTCTGTTTCACTCGATATTCACAAATACACCGGAATCACGAAGCAACTGCGATACACTCTCCCAATTCGGTCCTGAATCCGGAAAAAGAACCCGTGGTGGAGGCGCCGCAGCGCCATCCAGTCCGAGCAGTCGCTCCACATTCATTGTTGCGCCGAGCGCCGTCAGGTGAGTCTGTCCATTAGGATCCACTATCATCGCCCGTACGAGCTTAGAATTCCCATTCTCATCGACTCCTTCCAACTCAACTACGATCTCATGGCTGCCTCCTTCGCCCGGGTTGTATAGCAGAGAACGCCTGAGCCCGGTGAAACTGTCCCCCGCAAGCATCTTCCAAATGCCTGAACGAACCAAAGCAACCAGAGACTTGGTTGCAAAGCTGCTGTCGAAGGCCATGCGCGCTGCAACTGTCTTTGCTCCGGTTATTCTTGGCAATGTGATCTGATCGGGTGTGTCGAAGCGGTACACTTTTGCTCTATGGCCGCTTGGGAAGGTTACCTTACGTGGGTCAGTTAAGGGATAGACGCTCTGCTCGCGCCCGTTGATCATAACATTGTAGGGAATGGAAAGGCGGTCCATATACTCGACCGAGTTTGGGCCGGCTTTGTCTTTCATGGAATACAGAATATTGATGTCAACACTATCTACGCGCTCGAGTTTGCGTGCAGCGGCCACTGCCGTTATGGCCGCAACTCCCGCCATCCATGATGAGGCAAACATTACTGGGGCGGAAAGAACTTCGTCGGAGACGAGTTGAAGGGAGTGTCGCAACCGCGCAGTCCAACGAGTGATATCGACAAACGGGAGTCCTGCTCTTACCGCATCGATAAGCAGATAATCCTGTGGGTCATTCACGACCGCCACCACTCCCCGGAGTCTGCCGTCGAATCCCGCTAGCGTACCCGGATGCTCGACATTAACCCTTGCTACTTGCGCATTCCCCAGATTCTCGGCTAACGTTTCTGCTTTCGTTGGGTTTCGGCCTGCGATCAGCAGCGGCAGAGCAGGATGTCGTGCACGCAAGAACTCACAGACCTGTTTTCCAACAACGCCATAGCCACCCACTATAAGAACTGCGCCATCCGTCGGAAGCATTTACTTATGACTCCTGGTTTCCTAGTGTGCTGTCAATACAAGATTTGCGGGTATTGGCGCTTAGTTCTTCGTAGGGGCACGGCGCGCCGTGCCCTTACAGATACCAACAAAATTAAGTTGACCTGACGCTAGGTATTTTGTAATCATGTCCTCGATCTGTTTTCCCATGTTCTTTACGGGCGTTTTTTCAGCATCAACTACCCATAGCAGGGTAGCGCCTTCCAGATTTGCCATTATCACATTTGCCGTCACAACTGGGTTCAGTTTTCGAAACTCACCGCTTCTTATTCCCTCGCGTATGGTTTTCGCAAAGACTCCTTTCACCTCCTCATAGCAATCTCGAATAGTCGACGAGACGGTCGGGTCATACTTTGAGAGATTCACAAATTCCATCCACGCGCGGGAGAAATCGAGATTGAATCGGCAAAGGTCGAAGAACCATGAAACAAGATATTTGATGCGGCTTGTGGCCGAATCGCATTCCGACAAGCCTTCCAGCAGTTCTGCTTTGTAAATCGTCATCACATAGTCTACAGCGCCCTTTATGATTTCTTCCTTCCCTGCAAAATAGTGATGCAGTATCCCGCGATTGCATCCGGCGGCCGTTGCTACCTCGCGGATTGTGGCCTTTGCGATTCCCTTTTCCGATACAACTTTGAAAAAGGCCTTGATGATTTCGTCTTTCCGAATCTCAGCTATCGTTTTTCTGGCCATCCTTTTTCCTCTGCATAAGCCCGGTGCGCAAACCGAATAATTAATTTGACAAATGCCCCATATATTAGTCATTTGACTAACCTCATCATACCATGAGCCGGATGGCTTGTCAAGCGCTTTCTTGCATCGAGCTTTTCAGAAGGCAGGAAATAGTCCGGCTGGTTGCGGATTGACGGCGGTAAGAATGTGGGGCAACAAGGATACATCAGCCGCAATCTCCTTCCTTAAGCGCTACATTTGACCGTCTCTTCGACACCGGACTCGTCACAATCACAAACGAAATGCACGTCCATGTATCCCAATATCTGATAAGCTTGTCTGACAAACCAATCCATGACCAAATAATACGCTACCACGACCGGCCAATCCTCTTGCCCCATCGGTTTCTACCGGATATCGATTTGCTCGCCTGGCACAAGGCCAATGTGTTCAAAGGGTGACTTCTCAACCTGTCCGTTCGAAATGTTGAATCCCCGTGGTGATTTCTCCTTTTCCATGAAATCCGCGTGAATCAGTTTGAATCAATGGACTTCTTCATTCGTGATTCAACTCTTCTTCCTCTTTTTCCTTTTGTTTCTTCTTCCCTGAATCTGTGCAAATCAGCGAAATCTGCGAATCTCCTCTTTTGCTCCCCGTTTCCCCATTCTTCTGGTATCCGCATTCATCGGCGGTTACAAAGAGTTCTTCTTCTTGCGATTTCATTCCGCATTCATCACTCATCATTTCTCGTCGACTCCCTTTTCCCCCTTGTTTCCCGTGCGCTTATGCTATAATGTGCTGAGTCACTCAAATAATGAGGAGCGCCTGGCCCCTCCTGCGCGAGGTTAATTGTGAAAGAAAGATGGAGCGAGATAACTCTCTGTAACGTCATTCTGAGCGAAGCGAAGAATCTCTCTTCTTCTTTGGTTCTTCCCCTTTCGCCTTTGACCTTTTACCTTTGCCCTCTTTCTTAGGAGTCTCATGGCCAAGAGGAACATAGAGAAGGTTGCTGTCTTGCCCATGCAAGCGGAGCTGGACTTTAAGAGCGAGCGGGCCACGGCAGTGAACACGGGAACGCCCCCGATTGACTCGTCTTTCCCGGAAAGCGCGGCCAATGAACTCGCAACGCTGGAGTCCTTTAACAAACACCTCTATCGGCCGAACTCCTACCTTCACAAGTGGTGGGCTCGCCGTTCCGGCACAACGTTTCGCCACATCCTCAAACAACTGGTTCCTGATCCCGCTAACCGTGGCTATTATGAACCGGGCGGGTTGGAAGGCAAACTCGTTCTGGACCCTATGATGGGTGGAGGAACAATCCTTCATGAGGCCATCAGGATGGGGGCAAATGTCTTGGGCGCCGATATCGACCCCGTCCCCGTCCTGCAAGCGATGGCGACGCTCACTTCGTCTCCGTTGGCGCATAAGGAATCCGCCTTCAAAGGCTTTTTCGACCAATTAAGGGAGAACCTCTTTCCCCTATACAAGACCGCTTGCCCCACCTGCGACCGGGAAGCTGAAATCCAATTTGTCCTCTACGGGCTTCGGAGAGCGTGCTCATGCGGAGAGGCGCTATTCGTTGATGACCTCATCCTGCGGGAAGGCAATCATCACAATGAGCAAATATGCTCTGTATGCCACGGCGTTCACCATAGCCCACGCCACAAGTGCGGAACTCAAAAAGACCGCCCACTGATCGTAAAGGGCGTTCGACAATGCAGACGCTGCAATGAACAATACAAAGAAATCCTCGAAGAGCCCTTTTCGGAGCGCTATGTCCCTTTGGTCGTTGTGGGCAACTGTCCTCTCCACAAGCAATTCTTCAAGTCCGTCGGGAAGGATGATCTTCGTCTTATCAATGAAGCTAAGGCCCAAAGCGCAAGCCTGGACTTTGGCGATCCCGCAAAGCTCCAAATCCACGGCGGCCCGAAATCAGGCGATTTACTGAAGCGCCGCATTAGTTCTTATCAAGACCTGTTCGCGCCACGACAACTTCTCTATCTGGACACTGCGAGGCGCTTGTTGTCGAATGCGAAGCCACAAGACCGTCTATGGCTGGCCCTGCTGATCTCCACTTCGCTGGAGTTTAATTCAATCCTGTGCGGATACAAGGGAAGCAGCATTCGTAGGCCGGGAGCTATCCGGCATGTGTTCTCGCACCACGCCTATTCATTCCCGTATACGGCTCTTGAAAACAACCCGATTTTTCTGGGTAACACATCGGGCACTCTGAAGAGGCTCTTCAATGACAGGGTAGTCAAAGCGGGGGAGTGGTCGGTCGCTCCGATCGAAATGCGCATAGTCAATGGCCATTGCCGCAAAGTGGCAATTCGAGGGGAATTGGATGGGGGCGAGCCCGTCTCAGATTTCGATTCACTACTCGAAGGCAAACGAAGATTCCGACTGATGCAAACGGATTCCGCCAAATTGGATATTCCCGAGGGAATGGTGGACTACGTGGTCACTGACCCTCCCTATTACGATAACGTGCAGTACAGCGACCTCTCAAACTTCTTCAGGGTCTGGCTGCAGCTTCTTCTGCCCCGAAAAGCAAACTGGCGTTACGATTCTCTTGCGTCAGCAGTCTCCGAAGGCTGTCCATCGAGCGGGAAAAAATACGGCGACGTGCTTGCCAGGATTTGGGAGAGATGTTTCAATGCTCTTAATAAAGATCACGGACGTCTCATCTTCTCTTTCCACCACTGGAGCGATGAGGCGTGGGCGGAGTTGACCCTGTCCTTGAAAAGAGCCCGATTCACTTTGATAAACTGCTACGTAGTTTTTTCAGAGAATCCCATCTCCGTGCACATCCGGAGCCTGAAAGCTCTCAAGCACGACGCAATCCTGGTGCTTAAACCTGTGTCGAATCGCAAAGAACTTTCCCATTGGCCCAAGCAGGCGGCAATCGCCACCGACGATAGCTACAGATTCTGCCGCGACTGCGGGGCAGCTTTGGGCTACTTCTTGAATTCCGAAAAGGATGAGGAACAAATTCGCAACGAATGGAAGACTCTATTGACGGGAGAGAACATTGGCAAAACATCCGGCAGAAGTGTTCGGGCATCCAATTGAAACGAACTCGGAAGAAGCGATAAAGGACCGAAAGAGGCATTGGTGCCCTTTCGTGGGCGAACGGTGTGATAAGAAGAGTCGCCTCATCAAGTATCCCATGGGCGTGTGCTCCGTGAAGTACGGAGAACACGCGATTGCTCTCTCTCCTCGCAGATTCCGGGAGGATGATATTGTTTTTAGAGACATAGCAGACCACTATTTCGGCGCCTGCGGCAATATCGTGATTCTTAAGGAAGTCAACTTGCAGGGAATCGGGAATTTCGATTTCGTGATGGTCAAGCATAAACCGCTCAGCGTGAAGGTCGAGGACTTCGTTATCGTTGAACTCCAGACGGCCCAGACTACCTCTACGGGCAAACTGGTCAAAGCGCTTAAAGATTACATGAAAGGGGAAGGTATCGTCGGAAGAACATACTCATTCGGTCTCAACCATGCAGATATCTGGAAGCGCACTTTCACACAGATTCTAAACAAGGGAATCGTCATCGAAAAATGGGGCGCCAAGATATACTGGGTGGTCCAAGAGCCTATCTACGTGGACTTTCTCAACCGCTACAGACTCACACAAATATCATATAACACCGAGCACAGTATTCGCTTTGCCATATACGATCTGAAGCAAGTTGATAACAGATACCACCTCTCTCAGACAAGAATCGCCTCCTCCACAACAAAGGATTTATTTGCCGCTTTCAGCAGCAATCCGCATATCCCGCCTAAAGACGATTTCCTGGCGAAACTGAGCGGCAAACTGCAAGAGAAGGCGTACTCGGAGCTTCAAAGCGACCGTTCCTGAGAAACCCCTCCTTTCCCTTGGCTCCCATCGAATCCTCCCACAACATGTCGGCCTGATGCCTTCCGATTTCGTGGACATTCGAACCCGATAAGAACCTCTACCACCAAGGCGCCAGATCACCAAGAAAAGGACGGGTAATCCCGCGAAGCGCGGAACTTTCCCCGCTGAAGAGGAGGGACAGCCGCAGATTCCCGCGATGCACGCAGACAATAATCACCGAGAACGACGTTCGTCCCCCCTGACTCACCGCGTTCCCCGTGGTTTGCAGGTCTTGATTCGTGTCACTCGTTCCGCTCTTCGCGAATTCACACCATTCGTGTTCTCACTCTCTTTTGGACCATTCCAGTCCAAAAATTTATGAAACGAAACACGAATTCCTGCGTCACTGCGTCACCTGCGTCACCAATCGCTCCAAAAAACTCTCCAAGACTTACCCATTCCGGCTTCAGAAGTCATTACCAACACCCCGTTTCCAACTCCCCTTTTGCCTTTGCCCTTCCGCCTTTCGCCTGCTTGTCCTTCCTCGAGGTCTTGCGTCACGCTTGCCTTCTCTCCCCCGTGACTCCCCGTGTTGTCCCCGGTGGTTTCAAAATCGGTTTCTGGTTCACGATTCATCGTTCATGGTTCTCAACCATAAACCATAAACCCGGAACTACGAACCCCGCGCGCTTCGCGCGGTCCCTTTCGCCTTGCTCCGTTCGCCTGCTTTTGTCGGCGTTCATCGTCGTTCATCGTCGGCTGAGGCCTCCGAAGTCCCCCGCCTCGCGGGATTCCAGTTTTCCCTTGACAAGCAGACTACCTCATGGTATTATGTGGTACTACATAGTGTAAAGTGACACATTACACAATATGCTTTCCTCGGATGGAGAAGGCTAAAATGCCTGAAAAAGATGGGAAAAAGCTCCTCAAGATGAGCGACCTCGTTGAACGCACGGGCGTCCGGAGGCAGACCATCCATTTCTACATAAACAGCGGCTTGCTCCCGCCGCCGCTTAAAACAGGCAAGAACATGGCCTACTACGAGGAGACCTTTGTCGAACGCATAAGACTGATCAAGGAGTTGCAGCTCAAAAGATTCCTGCCGCTGAGTGTTATAAAAGAAATCCTTTCTCAGGCTGAAGGAGAATTGTCCATCTCTGACCTGAATGTGATCAAAATCGGCGGTGAAGGTCTCCTGAAGTTGGAGGAACTCAAAAGCGCACGCGAGCCTGAGTCGCTGGCGCGCCTCAGCAATCGAACAGGCCTGCCATTGGAAGACATAGAGGAAATGGAGCGATGGGAATTGATTTCCTCGGTTCCGAATGAGCACGGCGAGAAAGTGTATCGGGACAGCGATATAAGAATCATCGAAGCTTTCGCTAACATCCGGAAAGGCGGCCTCACAAAAGAGCGGGGATTTGGCGTCGATTTGTTCCGCCTCCACGCCGATTTTATCAATATGCTCGCCATCGAGGAAGTCAAAATCTTCGGCCGAAAATTCTCTGAAAACTTCCCCGAGGATGCTTCGGTGCTTTTGCCGAAGTTCGCCGAAAATGCGATAGAAAACATCAACACATTCATCAATCATGTCCGCAGGAAGAAGATTCTCGAAGCGGTTCAGGCCTTCTCGCAGAAAAGCGACAATAACCGGAATATGCAAGCGGAAAACATGAGGTAAGGCGTTTGGTCTGCGGAATAGGGGGGCGCGAAGAAATGGGCAGTAAACCTTTTACTCGACTTGAGGAAATACTCGAGGGATTCCTCAAGCCTGCGGCAATGATGCTGGGCGCCGACGATACGAAAGACGCCGAGCAACAATTCATGCTTCAACTGCTTCAGACATTAAGCGGCAATCTCGATGAAGCGATTGACGTTGCCCGGAACCGGCAGAAGAAGTTCGTTTGGTGCGAATTCTGCCTCACGCCCGAGCTCTTTCTGGCCTTCGACCTTTATCCCTTTATAGGCGAGATTCAGCCTGCAGTGTATTCAAAAGTCCGGCAGGACTTCATAGCCGAATTCATTGACGCAGCCGAGAATTCGGGCATCCCGCCGGAAGTATGTTCGATTGACAAGGTTCTGGTGGGCGCAATTCTGCAGGATGAAATGCCGACCCCGGACTTGATTGTCACGACTTCGGCGCCATGCGACAGTTCTCGAATAGGCTATCAGATCATGGAAAAACTGTTTGATGCGCCCGTTGTCCGACTCGATGCGCCCTTCACAAACGACGCCGGAGCAATGAAATACTACGCCGACCAAATCCGCAGTCTGATTCCTACGCTTGAAAAACTGTCAGGGAAAAGATTCGACGTCGACAGACTGAGGGAAGTCGTCGAAGAATCAAACCGGGCACTCAACCACATCGGTGAATGGCATGAGCTGCGTAGGCTTAAACCATGTCCGACTCCAGCCAATATCTTGATGAATGTATATCTAGCGTTTCTCACCACCCTGGGACACTCGCGGTGCACCGAGTTTTCCGAATCAGTGTATCGGTTTGCCCGCAGACGCATCGAAGAGGGCTTCGGCAACAAAGAGAAGATACGCGTCATCTGGCAGCATGTGCCCTCTCTCTTCGATGACGTTGTCTTCAACTGGATGGAACAAGAATTCGGCGCTGTGGTTGTGGATGATATGATGTCCGGTTACTGTCGCCAACTGCCGATTGACACGTCATCGCTTGACTCAATGCTTTTGGGTCTCGCGCAGCGCGGGCTGAACATGACAATGGGAAGATTGCGCATGACGGCCCAGACCTATGTCAGCGATTTCCTTAAAGCATATCACGATTATTTGGGCGACTGCGCGATTCTCTCGGCTCACGCCGGCTGCAAACACTGTTGGGGCGCGGTTAACCTGCTTCGCGAGGCGGCCCGCAGGGAAAACATTCCTCTTCTGATATTTGATTTCGATTTTCTCGATTCGCGTGTCGTGTCCACGGAAACCGTCCAATCCAAGATCGGGCAATTCTTCGAGACGATGGGATTGTGATGTCATAGCCATTGCTGTGACATAGAAGAAGCTCAGGCTTTATAAAATAGGGGGGTTTGGGTCATGTCGGATTTCAGGTTTACAAGACGCGAGTTCCTGAGAATAACGGGTGCGACCACGCTGGCGCTCTCGCTCGACTCGCTGGGTTTCCTCGGAGGAACGGCGCATGCCACCGAAAAGGTATTCCAGAAATGGGAGTACAAAGGCTGGGAGAGTTTGCACCGGGATGAATGGAAATGGGACAAAGTCACCTACGGAACCCACCTGGTGGACTGTTATCCGGGCAACTGCCTGTGGCGAGTCTACACCAAGGACGGCATAGTGTGGCGTGAAGAACAGGCCGGGAAATATCCCATCATCGATGCAACCGGCCCCGATTGGAACCCTCGCGGCTGCCAGAAGGGATGCTCCTACAGCAACGTCATGTACAACCCCGACCGGGTAAAGTATCCGATGAAGCGCGTGGGTGAACGCGGCGAAGGCAAATGGAAGCGCATCTCCTGGGATGAAGCCATCACCGAAGTGTGCAACCATTTGATGGATGCTATTCAGAATCACGGGTCTGAGTCCATTATCTTCGAGCCGGGCGGCAACGGCGGCTGGATTCACCTCCTGGCGGGCCTCCGTTTCTTTATGGGCCTGGGAGCCACCGAGCTCGATATAGACTCCACCTTCGGAGATTTCAATAAGGGCGTCTACGAGACATTCGGGAAATTCCAATTCTGCGAGTCGTGCGACGCATGGTTCTTCGGAAAGCTCATTCTTATCTGGCACATGAACCCCGTCTACACGCGAATCCCGGATTGTCAGTTCATCAATTCGGCCCGCTATAACGGTTCGGAAATCATTACGATAGCGCCCGACTATTCGCCCTCGGCGATCCACGCCGACGAATGGATTCCCGTCGAGATGGGGACAGACGCGGCCCTTGGCCTGGGCATAGCGCAATATCTCATCGCGCGCGGGACTTACGACCAGAAATTCCTAAAAGAACAAACTGACTTCCCGCTCCTCGTTCGCACTGACACCAAGAAGTTCCTCCGACAGACTGATATCGAGGGCAAAGGACGCGAGGACCAGCTCTACTTCTGGAATCCGGCGACCAACGCCCCCGTCAAAGCGCCTCGAGGCACATTAGAACTCCCATGCGACCCGGCCCTCGAGGGCGGATATACAGTCATTCTGAACGACGGAAGCAACGTCGAAGTGCGTCCTGTCTTTGACATCTACAGGGAAATGCTCGACAGAGACTATACTCCCGAGCAGGCGTCAAAGATGTGTGGAACCCACCCGGACACAATTCGCCGTCTTGCGGATAAGGCTTGGAAAGCCCGCGGACACGTCGAGATACTCCTGGGATGGAATGCGGCTAAGTATTATCACGGCGATTTGATAGAACGGGCGATGTGTCTGCTGCTGGCTCTTACCGGCAGCGTTGGCAACAAAGGCAGCGGAATCCGGGGATGGAATGAGTCCCTGTTTGATGGGGCGACCGCCCTGATGCTCCAGGAAGGAAAGGGCGCCAAATTTCTCTTCCAGGTTGGCGGCGCAGCTCTCGACAAATTCGTGCTCAAACGACAGGACCCCGAAATCACGGAGGAAATCGCCCAGCGCGAGTGGGAGAAAGAAGCAAACAAGAAGCGCATGGGTATGACGCCACCGGCGTTCCTATATTACTTCCATTCCAATTATCGAGACGCATGGAACAAAAAGGAATGGCATTGTCCGACCATGAAGCGAAGTTTTGATGAGTACATGACCGAGGCGCTCAAGAAGGGATGGTGGGACGGCGTTGTGCGGCCTGCTCCCGACCAGAAGCCTCAGGTATACTGTTTCCTGGGGACAAGTCCCGCCCGCAAGAACCGAGGCTGGCTGACGAATATATATCCGGAACTCTGGAAACAGTACAAGTTTATCTTCACGATTGAAACTCGCTGGAGCACCACCGCGCTCATGTCGGATATGGTCCTCCCCGGCGCAGGATTCTACGAGAAGACCGACACCCGTTTCCCCACTCCACATGTGCCGTGGCTTACCATGACCGAGGCCGCCGTCCCGCCAACCAATGAGGCAATGGATGAGTGGGAGGTCTTCAGAAGGATGTCCCGGAGAATCGAAGAACTTGCGGAGGAGCGCCGGTTCAGAAAATATGAAGCCCACAAGGGAACTGAAATAGACTTGTCCAAGCTCGTTGAATTTCAAACAATGGGAAGCAAGAGCGTTGAAGAAACTCTTGACGACGCGCTAAAATTGAGCGTCCAGTTGGGCACGCTGCCACAGGGCACTAGTCTCCAGACCTTGCGCAAGGACGGCATCGTGCGTTTCACAGGAGTCTCCAAACTCGACATAATCGCTATGCATCTTCAGACAGAGATAAAACCGGACGAACCCATTGTGCCGCTTACCAACCATACCGGCGTCAAGAAGATTCCCTACCCGACTTACAATCGCCGGATCACCTTCTATATCGACCATGATTGGTTCATCGAGGCCGGCGAGGAATTGCCCGTCCACAAAGACAACCCGAAAATGGGCGGCAACTATCCTCTCCGCATGACAAGCGGTCATCTGCGGTGGAGCGTTCATTCGATATGGGTCACCGACGACGTGCTCGCGCGCACTCACCAGGGACGCCCATTCATGTTCATGAATCCTGAAGACGCAAAGAAGCGCGGCATTGAAGACGGCGATCTTGTGCGAGTGTTTAACGATTTCGACGACTTCAGGGTGCACGTCAAGCTCACTTCCGCTGCCCGCTGCGCAAGCGAGACAAGTCTCGGTCAGGTGATCATCTACCATGCATGGGAACCTTACCAGTTCGACAAATGGAAGAGCTACGACGCGGCGATTCCGGGTATGATAAAGTGGCTCGACCTGGCCGCAGGTTATGGTCACCTGGATTACTACAGATGGAACTGGTGCACTCAACCCATCGACCGCGCCATCTCGGTCGACGTGCAGAAAGCATGAAACCGACAAGGCGAGGAGGCGCTGCATATGAGAGGAACAACGCTGATGCGGGTGTTGCGTGATAATGCGCAATCTGATAGAATCGCGCCTGAGCATGTCCCTCATGGATCAAACGTCAATCGCTCCCGCCAAATTTTCAGGAGGTCAAATACGTGGCAGTCATAGAAATCCTGCTGAATATTTCTTCTTCTTTCCCAAACGAGGTCATGGAACAGTGGCGCCGTGAGGGCGGAAAGATAGTTGGCTACTTTTGCTCGTATGTGCCGGAGGAACTGATCCATGCGGTTGGCGCACTGCCGGTTCGAATTCGGGCTACCGGCAGCGCCGATACCTCGGACGGTGATGCGTACTTGAGCGCGTACAATTGCACGTTCACGCGCCACGCGCTCGACCAAATCCTGAAAGGAAAGTTCGACTTTCTTGACGGCATCGTCGCATTGAATAGTTGCGATCATATCCGGCGGCTGTTCGATATTATCGCGCAAAAAGCGCCGCGTCCCTTCATGCAGTTGCTAAATGTCCCTCACACCACGACGGACGGAACATGCCAGTGGTATTTGAATGAGATTTCGAGGCTCAAGCAGGCTCTCGAAAAACATTTCGGCGTGGAAATCACCGATGAAAAGCTCCGGGGCTCCATTCGTCTGTGCAACGAGACGCGCTCATTGCTCAAGAGAATTCACGAGACCCGCAAAAAACCGGACCCGCCACTTACGGGGGCTGAAATGTTGGGGATAACAGTCGCGGCCACGGCAATGCCGAAGGAACAATTCAACGCGATGTTGTCCCGATTGCTCGGGGAATTGGAGTCCCGGGTTCATCCGGACAAATACCGCGCCCGGATAATGCTCGTGGCCGGGCTCCTCGATGACCCTGAATTCCTCAAAATCATAGAGGGGCAGGGCGCATTGATTGTGGCGGAATCGCTGTGTTTCGGCTCACGCTGGTTCTGGAATCCGGCCGACGAATCACTTCCTCCGATGGAAGCCCTCGCGGACCGCTATATGAATCACCCTCCGTGTCCCCGGATGATAGACGGTCACGAGCGCCGGTTCGCGTTCATCCGCGAGATGATGGAGGCTTACAGCGCCGACGGCATTATCTGCGAACGCCTTAAGTTTTGTGATCTGTGGGCGGGCGAGAGTACTCTCCTGAGGTGGACAGCCCGGGAGGCTGGCATTCCGCTGCTCGCGCTCGAGAAAGAATACACTTCCGGCGGACTCGGCCAGTTGAGGACCCGAGTGCAATCATTTATCGAAAATATGGGGAAATAACACGGAGAGAGCGCCAATATGCAAGAGAAACTATTCGCCGGCTGCGACGTCGGCTCGACCACGGGAAAGGCGGTTCTGATACGAGATGGGTCAATCGTGGGCTCGGTCGTCGTTCCATGTCTGCCGAGGCCGGAGAAGACTGCGGAACTCGTGATGAATGAAGTTGTCAAGCAAGCAGGCCTTTCCTCCATCACCGACCTTGCCTACCTCGTGGGCACGGGCTACGGACGGATGCGCATCCCGTTCGCCAACGAAAACATATCTGAAATAACATGCCACGCGCGAGGGGCGAGCTGGCTCTGCCAGTCGGTGAAAACGGCTATCGACATCGGCGGCCAGGACTGTAAGGTTATTGGCATAAGCAATAATGGGCGGGTGCGCGAGTTCTTGATGAACGACAAATGCGCCGCCGGAACAGGGCGTTTCTTCGAGGCAATGGGTCGGGTCCTCCATCTCACACTTGAAGAAATATCCGCCCTTTCGCTGAAATCTGCCTCCCCCGCCAATATAACGAGTCAATGCAGCGTCTTCGCGGAATCAGAGGTGGTATCCCTCCTGAATGACGGCGTCGATGTCGTTGACATCGCAGCCGGTATCAATCTTGCCATTGCGTCAAGACTCACCTCACTTGTGCGCAAAGTGGGCATTGTCGAGGACGTGACGGTCACCGGTGGCTGCGCGAAGAATGCCGGTTTGATCAAATGCCTGGAAGACAGGCTTAAGTCTACCGTCAAGCTGCTTCCGGAAGACCCGCAGATAGTCGGCGCCATCGGGGCTGCCGTGCTCGCGCGTGAGCAGCATCAAAAACTGCCTCGTTCGTAGGGGCGACCCGGTGGGTCGCCCTACGTCTAGGATGCGGGTCATTATAAGAAAAGGTATTTACGAGACACTCTCATAAGAGGATTTTGGGCATTCCGATGGATATGTTCGACGACACAATAAGCGAACTGAGAGGTTGGTTCCAGCGCAAGCTCGCTCAAGGAGAGGCGCGGCGGTACGAGGCGTTTCCCCTTGCAACGGACGGGCAGGCCCATGCGAGCAGCGCTCGCAAGAATCCGACAATAATCCTGAGAGAAGATACCCACATCGAGCTCGGACATCCATCGGTCGGCTCTTGCTCGGCGGCCCTTGCCACACACGAGGCTTCGCTTGTTGTGAACGGGCAAATCACTTTGGTCGGCCCGGATATCTCCGAGACCGACCAGAGGGCTGTGCCGTTCGCGCAGATAGCCATTGCGCGCTCAACGGGCAACACAGAAGAGACCTCCTTGGCGATGGACAAAGTGTTGCATATATCGGCCCAGACGAACGGATACATGCTCCGAAGCATTCCAGACATGATCTGGGCCCGGGTAAGCAAGGATGCTGCCCGTTCTGGCTTTTCTCTGTGCCAGCACGGTTCGAGGCTCCTGAGTTTGCTGCATGAAAAGTGCGCGGACATAGCGGCGGCCGAAATTCTTTTCGCAACCAGCAGTCGCGAGGACGTTGCCGGTCTCAAGGCAATCGTCGAAAAGGCCAACGACAAGATGCGAAAGCTTATGACATATGAACGCAAGCCTGACGGCACATACGAGTGTACGACGGCCCTCGACTGCAATGAATGTTCAGAGAAGCCAATCTGCGATACAATCAGGGAAGTAATAACAATTCGCAAAGGCGACAAATTGATTACGCTGGAACGAAAAAGCAGGACCTCGAGAGGAGAGCATGGTCATTCCTGATCCTGAATCCGAAGTCCAAACCCCCAAAATGCCGAACAGACTCATAGCGGTTTGTGGCAAGGGCGGAACAGGCAAGACCGTTTTGACCACCCTGCTGGCAAAACGCGTTCTTCAACAAGGTGAACGGAAGCTTCTGGTCATAGATGCTGATCCTGCGATGAGCCTGCCCTCGACCTTCGGCCTTGAGGCAACCAAAACAGTCAGCCAGGTTCGTGAGAAGCTCATTCGGGAAGCCCGCTCCGCCGGTAAGGCGGAGAAGCAGCGGATAGCCTATTCGCTCGACTACATGCTCCTCGAAGCGCTCATCGAGACAGAAGCATTCAGCATGCTCGTGATGGGCAGGCCGGACTCCCTCGGATGCTATTGCCCCGTGAATGAATTGCTCAGGGATGGCATCGAAACACTGGCGGCGAATTTTGGAACCGTTCTTATGGATTGCGAGGCAGGGATCGAGCAGATTAGCCGGCAGGTCATTCGGAGTGTCGATACGCCAATAATTGTTTCCGATGTCTCCGCCAGGGGGTTGCAAACAGCCTCCGTCATCAAGAAAGTCATCGAGTCGCATAAGATCGCTAACTGCAGGAAACTTGGCCTCGTGATCAATCGAGTTCGCGGGAATGAACAAGATTTCGCTGAGCTTGTGTGTCGAACCGGCCTCGAAGTGTCAGGCTGGATTCCCGAAGACGAGAACATAACGCGCTTCGATATGGAGGCACGGCCTCTTCTCCATCTCCCCAATGACTCTCCTGCCTTTGTTGCCGCCGGACATATCCTCTCAAAGTTGGAAACTGGAACCCGATAGCACCACCAACCACAGGAATTGACATAATTCCTTCATTCTGTTAAACTTATTGAAAGGAAAAGTGTGCTCAAAATTTAGGCAATGGCTATATTGAACTCGAAAAAAGAGAAGCTTGAGCAGATTCTAAAAGACCTCGGGAGCGCACTAGTCGCGTTCTCAGGCGGGGTCGATAGCACTTTTCTCTTGAAAATGGCGTTGGACGTCCTTGGCCGCGAAAAAGTTCTCGCTGTTACGGCTACGTCACTCACGTATCCGGCATCCGAATTGGAAGAGGCTTGCCGGATAGTTGACCAATTGGACGTGATTCACGTAACCATTGAATCCGAGGAGACCGACATTCCTGAATTCGTCTCAAATCCGCCGAATCGATGCTACTATTGCAAGCGCGAACTCTTCGGCAAGCTGGGTCAGATCGCCAAGGAAAGGGGATTGGCCGCGGTGCTTGACGGCTCAAACCTCGATGACCGATCCGATTACCGACCGGGGCGAAGGGCAGCGCAAGAGCTTAATGTCCGTAGTCCGTTGGTGGAAGCCGGCCTGACAAAAGCAGAGATTCGAGAGCTGTCCCGGGCGCTGAACCTGCCGACGTGGGACAAACCCTCTCTGGCGTGTCTCTCCTCACGTTTCCCTTATGGCACCGAGATTTCGCAGGACAAGCTCAAGCAGGTAGGCGCCGCCGAGCAATTCATGCGGAGCAAAGGATTCCGTCAGATTCGCGTTCGGCACCACGATCACACGGCTAGGATAGAGGTTGGGCAGGCTGAGATAAAGCGCTTTTTTGACGAAAAACTCATAGCCGAGGTGGTGGCTGAATTGAAACGTATAGGCTATAAATACGTTACGCTCGACCTTGAGGGTTATCGCACGGGGAGCATGAACGAGACGCTCCCAGTCTCAGAACATGACTGATTCCCAAACCAATCCTTCCAGCGAGCCGGCCCGTCCGGACTCACCCGAAATAGAGGCCCTTCTCGCGATATCAGAGAAGCTTGGCGCTTCGCGGGACCTTTCGGAAACGTTCCAGCAGATCATGGAAATCCTTGCATCGAGGTTCGGAATGGAACGAGGCACGCTCACTCTACTCGACCGGGAGACCAAAGACCTCATAATTCGCGTTGCGCACGGCCTGACTGAGGATGAGATAAAACGAGGGAAATACAAGATAGGGGAGGGGATAACGGGCAAGGTCGTCGAAACCGGCGGGCCGGTCGTTGTGCCGAGCATCGGACAGGAACCTCTCTTTCTGAACAGGACGGGGGCCCGCAAGAACATAGATCGTGACAAGATAGCCTTCCTCTGTGTCCCCCTGAAGCTTGAGAACGAAGTTGTGGGCGTCTTGAGCGTGGACAAGGTGCGCTCAGGCGACGACACACTGGAGAGCGACATGAGGTTCTTGACTATCATCGCCTCTATTGTCGCGCAGGCAGTTCGCGTGCACGGCGCCATCGACGAAATTGTCTCGCTCAAACACTTGCCGGACCGTATCCTTGCAGGAATGCCTGACGGTGTCCTTGTCTTCGACACTGCAGGCCTTTTGCTCACGGTGAACCCTGCGGCGGAGCGCATTTTCAGGTTCAGGCGCGAAGACGTAAAGGGAATACACTATGAGAATGTGTTCGCCGGACATCCGGGCATAATGAACGTCCTGGATCGCATTTTCGATGATCCAAACGCCGCCGCAAGCTTCGAGGCGCATGTGGCTATTCCCGGCGCCGAGCCCATGCCCATTGCGATTACGTGGTCAAAGCTCGACGCTGATTCCGCCGGCAACCGGATAATCGCGGTCAATTTGCAGGATATCACCCGACTCAAGCGACTCGAGCGCCAATGGCGTCGAAGCCAGAGGCTGGCTGCCCTCGGCACCATGGCCGCCGGCGTGGCGCACGAAATAAGAAACCCTCTCGGCGGCATTCGCGGCGCTTCCCAGCTCCTTGCCCGCGAAATGAGCAAAGAGAAGAGGCTCAAAGATTTCCTCGATGTAATAGTGCGCGAAGTGGATCGCCTTGACAGAACTGTCGAACAGCTCCTGGACTTTGCACGTCCCATGAAAGCCGATACGGCTCCAATCTCCATCGAGGATGTCATTGACCGGGCGCTCACTTTGTCAAAGACCGAGATCGAGAAGAACGGAATCCGCGTCTTCAAGAACTTCCCGTCTCGCAAGAAGTTAGTAGACGCCGACGCTTCTCAACTAACCCAGGTTTTCCTGAATCTTTTCCTCAACGCGACCCAGGCAATGAGGCACGGTGGCACGCTCGCTGTCAGTATTCGCGAGGACGCCGGCCTTGCCGACGGGAAAGAGCCGTTCTTGTCCGTCGAGATCACGGACACGGGATGCGGGATGCCACCCAATGTGCTCGATCATCTCTTTATGCCGTTCTTCACGACACGCGAAAACGGCACCGGCCTTGGTCTCGCTGTCTCGCACCGGATAATCGAAGAACACGGCGGCTCGATAGACGTCGCGAGCGAAGAGGGAAAGGGAACCACTTTTGTAGTTTCATTCCGCGCAGTGTAGCGGAGCGACGGAAGGAAAGCTGACCAAAATGCGTCCAAGGATTCTTATCGCAGACGACGACGAGAGCATGCGGTGGGTGTTAACCAAGACGTTCTGTGCGCCGAAATACCAGTCGGAGAGCGTCGTAAGCGGCGACGAGGCGCTCGCGCGACTGCGCGAATCCCACTACGACGCGCTGCTTATGGACGTGCGAATGCCCGGAATGAGCGGGCTCGAGGCGCTTGCGCAGGCAAGGTTGCTCCAGCCCGACCTCGCCGTGATCATAATCACCGCCTTTGGCACGATGATGACTGCCATAGAGGCCATGAAACTGGGGGCGTACGATTACCTGACAAAACCCTTCGATGTCGAGGAACTCGAGCTGACGGTTCAAAAGGCGCTCAAAGCGCAAGCGCTCGCGCGCGAAAACATGGAGCTCCGCGCCAATCTGCGCCGCAAGTATGACATTCACAATCTGGTCGGCAGTTCGGAGAAAATGCAGCAGGTGTACAAGGCTATCGGCCGCGTCGCGGACAAGGATGTCACCGTGCTTATACAAGGGGAAAGCGGAACGGGGAAAGAAATGGTCGCTCGCGCAATTCACTACAACAGCGGCCGGGCATCGAAGCCTTTTGTCGCCGTCAACTGCGTGGCCATACCCGAGAACCTTCTCGAGAGCGAAATGTTTGGCCACGTCAAAGGTGCGTTCACAGGCGCTACCTCGAGCAGGACCGGCAAATTCGAGCAAGCAGAAGGGGGGAGCCTGTTCCTGGATGAGGTGGCCGATATCGGGCTTGATCTGCAAGGCAAGCTCTTGAGAGTGCTTCAGGAACGCGAGATAGAGCCGGTCGGCGGACAATCCACCATAAAGGTAAACGTGCGCGTGGTTGCCGCGACCAATCGAATCCTGTCCGACCAACTGAGGGAAGGCAGATTCCGCGAAGACCTTTTCTATCGGCTCAACGTAGTGCCCATCGAGTTGCCGCCGCTGAGAGACCGGAAGGAAGACATCCCTGAACTCGCCACCTACTTTGCGCAGCGATTCGCAGACGAAATGAACTCACCTCCGCGCGCGATCGAGCCTGCCGCCATCGAATTGCTCCGGACTTACGATTGGCCCGGCAACGTTCGCGAGCTGGAAAACCTTATCAAACGGATCATGGTCATGCAGATCGATCAGGCGATCACGCCCGAGCATATCGGACTTGCGCTCCCGATACAGGCCGTCAGAAACGCGCCGGTTGCTTACGACTCATGGGAGGAACTTGTCGGGCGGGACATCGAGTCGCTTGAGGGCCAGCCGGGACTCTACGATAAGCTTTTGGCAAAACTCGAAAAACCGCTTATCCTGAAAGTGCTGGCGCTTTGCGCCGGAAACCAATTAAGGGCCGCCGAAATGCTCGGTATCAACCGCAACACGCTTCATAAGAAGATGAAAGACCTCGGCCTGAAATAGGCCGCAATGTTGCATTGCGGCCGTCCGTTGACTTATAATAACTGAACTTGATGCGGAATCGGAGAGGGCAAGCGCAACCGGAATGAAGAAACGCAAGCGCTCGATTTGGTTGGCTTTTGTCTTTTTCGCCGCTATCATATATCTGTTTCATGTTAAAGGTCTCCGCTTTTATCTCGTCCCGTCCGATTCGATGGCGCCGACTCTGATGAAATCGGACTATATCGCCGGCTTCAGAGCAAACCGGTCGGATTTGCGTCGCGGGGATATTGTGGTGTTTACCAGCGGATACAAGGGCGATTATTATGTGAAGAGAGTCATCGGGTTGCCCGGCGAAACACTGGCAATTATCAACGGCTATGTTTACACAAACGGAAAGATGCTGGAAGAGCCCTACGTTATGCAAAGAGGACAAGAGAACCTGGGACCAATTCGAATCCCGAAGGACCGAGTCTTCATCATGGGCGACAACAGGACCAATAGCTTTGACAGCCGCTGGTTAGGGCCCGTGGCGACCAGTCTGATTGCGACCAGGGTCCGGTTCATTTACAACCCGATAAGTAGAATGGGACCTGTACGGTAAAGGAAAGGCGACTGAATCCGGAACGATCATGCTGCTTTACTTGATAAGACACGGCGAGACCGATTGGAACATCGAGCGAAGGTGTCAGGGCTTCACCGACAGCCGCCTGAACGGAAAGGGCTTGCATCAGGCTGAGTCGATAGCGAGACATTTAAGCAAAACGAGATTGGCTGCCGTCTATTCGAGCACGCTCAGCAGAGCATTCGAGACGGCCCGAATAATAGCGAAGTACCATGATGCCGTCGTTCACGCAACCGACGACCTGCGCGAGCTGAATCAGGGTGAATTCGAAGGTCTGACGATAACGGAACTCGTCACGCAGCATAACGATTTTCTCCAGAGGTGGTTCCAAAACCCGGCAGACCTGAAACTGCCGGGCGGGGAATCGCTTCGCGAAATGCAGATGCGCGCATGGTCGGCGTTGGAAAGAATCGTCGAGAAGCACTCCGATGGCGACGTTGCCGTTGTCGGGCACAATTTATGCAACAGCGCGTTGCTGTGTCAGATCATGAAGCTGGAGCTCGCTGATTTCCGTCGTATTCAGCAGGATGTCGCAGCCATCAACGTTGTGGAATTCGGCGGTCGCTGGCCGCATCCCGTCGTCGTCCGCCTGAATGACACCTGTCATCTTCAATGAACTTGCAGGGAAGGAGTGGATAGACCTTATGGCGAAAGCGTACTTGAAAATCACAGTGGAAGCCGGTAAGGAGAGAGAGGTTTGTTCCGCTCTCAGGAGGATGCCCGAAGTCAAGTCGGCGGATTTGACGACCGGCGACCAGGACATAATTGCCGTCGTAGAGGCGGCGAGCTACGAGATATTGCTCAAAACCATAATCGAAAAACTGCGTCAGGTGAGCGGTATCTCGGGCACGTCAACGAGCCTCGTGCTTGATTGACAGGAGAACTGTTGCATTTTCGCCGGGAATTCTTTGGGACGGAGTTCATTCATGTGTATCCTGCCGCACGCAGGATGTGATGGGAGCATGCGCATATGTGTGGAATAGTCGGTTATGTCGGCAGAGAGCAGGCGACCCCCATAATCATGGAGGGGCTGAGGAGGCTTGAGTATCGGGGATATGATTCGGCGGGGATTGCCGTAATCAATGGCTCGGCCGTGCACGCCGTCAGGGAGGTTGGCAAGCTTAAGGCGCTCAGGGCGCGTCTCGAGAAAGAAGCACCCCGGGGAACTACGGGCATTGGCCACACGCGGTGGGCGACTCATGGTGTGCCGTCCGTCGCCAACGCCCACCCGCATCATGACTGCACGCGCTCATTCATGCTCGTTCATAACGGGATAATCGAGAATTACGCCGAAATCAAGGATGAATTGCTTCACAAGGGACACGTGTTTGTCTCCGAAACCGACACCGAGGTGGTTGCGCACCTGATAGAAGCCTTCTATTCGGGAGACCTCCTCGAGGCAATGCTAAGCTCGATGAGGCAACTCAGGGGAGCCTATGCTCTCGCGGTCATTTCGTCGCATGAGCCGGACACTATTGTCGCCGCCCGGTGCGGAAGCCCGCTCGTCCTCGGCTTCGGAGACGACTTCAACCTGGTGGCATCGGACGCATCGGCTGTCCTCTCGCACACTCGCCGGGTTGTCTATCTCGACGATCATCAAGCGGCGCGGCTTCGCCCGAACGAGTCTGCAATCTCCGATCTTGGCGGCAACAGGCTTGAGCCGAAGATAAAGGAGATCAGTCTCAACCTGTCGGACATCGAAAAGGGCGGGCATCCCCACTTCATGATAAAGGAGATATTCGAGCAGCCGTCACTGGTCTCGGACGTGCTCGCGCGACGAATCTCTCCCGCGACGGACGAAATCCGTTTCTCTGAGACGAGAGACGCGGAACTTGGTCTTGAGACGGTGAAGAAAATCATGATTGTCTCTTGCGGCACCGCCTATCACGCGAGCATGGTGGGCAAGTACTACCTGGAGAATCTTGCGCGAGTGCCCGTGGAAGTAGACATCGCGAGCGAGTTCCGCTACCGGAATCCCGTGGTGAACGAGGAGACCCTCGTGATTGCGATCTCGCAATCGGGAGAAACGGCGGACACGCTGGCGGGCGTCAAGGAGGCCCACGGCAGAGGCTCGCGTGTTCTCTCGGTCATCAACGTCGAAGGAAGCAGCATTGACCGCGAGTCCGACGCAACGCTCTACGTGTACGCCGGACCGGAGATAGCGGTGGCTTCGACCAAGGCATATACGGCGCAACTGCTTTCTCTTGCGCTGTTCTCCCTGTATCTGGCCAGGAAGAGAGGAACTATCGAGCCGGAGACGTACGATGAGATGATCGGCGAGTTGCGATCCATCCCGGCCAAAATGCAATGGATTCTCGACAACCACGAGACCGTCAGAACCTGCGCCCGGAAATTCAGCAACGCCCCGAACTTCTTGTACCTGGGCCGCAGTTACAACTACCCGAACGCGCTCGAGGGCGCCCTCAAACTGAAAGAGCTTTCCTATATTCACGCTGAGGGATGCAGCGCCGGTGAAATGAAACACGGGCCCATCGCGCTGGTTGACAGCACTTTTCCGGTCATTTGTCTCGTGCCCGACGGCAAGGTCTACGAGAAGATGTTGAGCAACATTCAGGAACTGCGGGCGCGTCGGGCTGTTATCATTGCCGTCGCCACGGAAGGGAACGAGGATATCGCGCGCCACTGCGAACACGTCATACATGTTCCTCGGGTCCACGAGTTGTTGAGTCCGCTTTTGACGGTCATTCCTTTGCAGTTGCTTGCGTACCACATCACGATAAACAAGGGGCTGGACGTTGACCAGCCGAGGAACTTGGCAAAAAGCGTTACCGTGGAATAGCCGAAAGGGGCGGGAACGAAACAAATGGCTCTTTACTTAGTTACCGGAGGCGCAGGGTTCATCGGCTCGCACCTGGTTCGGAATTTGGTCACGCGCGGCGAGAAAGTGCGAGTGATCGACAACTTTCTGACGGGTTCTCGCGACAACCTGGGAGATGTGTTGAAGGAAATCGATCTGATCGAAGGCGATATTCGCGATGCCTCCCTTATGCGGAAGGCGATGAATGGGGTCCGATACTGTTTGCACCAGGCAGCGTTGCCGTCGGTCCCCCGTTCAATCGAGGACCCGGAGGGCGCCAACGACATAAATGTAAACGGCACTCTCACGGTACTGCTCGCAGCGAGAAATGCGCGCATTGATCGTTTTGTCTATGCTTCCTCTTCTTCGGTCTACGGCGATTCCCCCGTTCTTCCCAAACGCGAGGACATGCCTACGCAACCCCTGTCACCCTATGCGGTGAACAAGCTGGCGGGAGAACTTTACACCCGCATATTCTACTCGCTGTACGGACTGCCGACGGTTTCTCTCAGGTATTTCAATGTGTTTGGGCCCGGCCAGAATCCTGATTCGCCCTATGCCGCCGTCGTGCCCATTTTCCTTTCCGCAATGCTGAAGGGCAAGCCCGCTTCCATCCACGGAGACGGTGAGCAGTCGCGGGATTTCTGCCAGGTTGAGAACGCTGTTTCAGCCAATCTGCTCGCTTGCGCCGCGCCCGTCGAATGCGTGGCCGGAAAGGTATATAACATCGCCTGCGGCGAAAGTCACACCATCAATGATCTCGTGAGAAAGCTGAACGAGATATTAGGAACGCAACTCCATCCGATTCATGATGCGCCGAGGACGGGCGATGTCAGGGATTCCCTCGCCGACATAGCGCTTGCAAGGAGTGACCTCGGGTATGAGCCGCTTGTCAGGTTCGGCGAGGGCCTGGGCCGAACGGTAGAGTGGTTCCTGCGAGGGCGCTCTCGCGCAACCGGCTGAGTGCGACGTTTACGCTTAGCGCCGAGTTCAATAGGTTCTGTTGTCTTTCATCTCTTGCTGTGCTCTTCGCCTCATCTTCCGGTCCCTCTGCCGCTCCCGCGTTCCTGTATGCTCTCGTGAAATCGGCGGTAAAAGCTGTCGGGTTCAAGTTCGTAAGCCCTTGCCGCCCACATCTCGGCTGTGAGAGTATCGCGGAGCGCAAGTGTCGCCAACGCCATTTCGTAAGCGGCGACGGCGGACGTGGGCCTTACGGCGTACGCAACACTCAGGTTGCCGAGCGCTGTGTCGTATTCCCCCCGCAGCGACAGAATCTGACCGAGCGCCAGATTCGCGCCGAAATGGGACGGCGCTTTCTCGACGACTTTCCGGAGTAGGGCCGCCGCTGCTTCTTGTTTCCCCGTCATGCGAAGCATCAACGCCTCGCAATAAACGGCCTCAACGGAGTCAGCCTGATGCGAAAGCAGAGCTATCGTGTAAATGCGCTTGGCCTCGTCATACACCTCTTTCTTTACTTGTGCAACCTCCAGGGATGCGGCCGCGTCGGCCAGTCTCTTGTCGAGCCTCAATGCCCGGGCATAGAAGTCGATTGCGTCATCAAACCTTCCCGCGCGTTCGTATGCGCGCGCGAGCTTGACGTTGATTCTCGAGTCGAAGGCGTTCTCGGAGAGCGCCATCCTGTAACTCTCAATGGAGTTCCTCGTCTCGCCCAGCGTGGCATAAGCGTCCCCCATGCCGGCAAGCGCCAGCGCGGCATAAGCGTTTGATACCACAAACCGGCCGCGCTCGGCCCTTCCGGCAGAGGCGGGGCGCACGCCGGACTGCGACTGGGCGAGCTCATAGGCTCTAGCATACTCACCCAGCGCATTACCCGGTTGACCTGCATTCAAGAAAACGCTTCCCATTCCGATATGGATACGCGCGCTTGTCGGCCCGTGCTTCACCATTCTCGAAAAGAAAGTCGGGTCGTCGCGCCATTGCGTATTTCGCAGGACCGTCTGGGAGCAGAAGAACAAGAGGATAAGGGCAGGAGAAGCCTTCACCGCCGTCTTGCGCCAGCCTGCCAGGTTAGAGGTTGCCAATGAGATGATGTGGGTGAGCAAAAGCCCACAAAGGGCCGCCGCCCCGACCATCGGGAAATAGAGGAAATGTGGAGGCGTGAAAAAGCTCGGTTCCGGATGAAACAAGAAGAAATAGGCGTATGGAAGCAGGCAGGCAAGAAACCAGCAGATAAAGAACGAAATATGCGGACCTTTCTTGCGAAGCTTGATTGCGGTTCTTCCGGCAAGAAGAAGCAGTAACAGCGCAGTGGCGGTCGCAGGCGTCAACAATGAGGTCTCGAGAGGCGTGAATGTTTCAAACCCGAGGCCATATGGCAAGACCGCGATACGCGCGTACGTGGCTGCAACCTCGAACGCAGTCATCATCCTATTGACGAGATTGGACAGGTCTCCTCTAAACGCGAATGAGCCGGGGATTAAGTGCGAGCGCCAGAGAAAATACAAAAGCGCTACCAGAAAGACGGGCGCGAGCGCCCATGCTCCTGAAAAGGGTTTCCTCCGAAGGCTGCCGTCCGGTCTCGTGAACTCATATGCCGCAAGAACGATGGGGAGCGCAATCGCTGTTTCTTTTGTCAAGAGGGCCAGGGTGCAAGCGGCATATGCGGCGAGAAGAAGCAGGATGCCCATGCGAGGACCCGTCTGACGCGCACTCACATAGCATAGACAGCCCGCGAGAAAGAAAATCGCACAAAGGGGATCCGAGCGTCCGGAAACTCCGGCGACCGAGTCGGCAAGAGCCGGATGCGCGGCGAAAAGCAATGCCGCCAGAAAAGAGGCTGTTGCGTTCAACCTGAGTTTCTTCAATAGAAAGAAGACGAGAAGGGTTGCCGTCATATGCAACAATACGTTGGTCAGATGATAACCCACGGGTGACAGTCCCCACGCAGAATAATCCGCCAGAAATGAAAGGAGCGCCAGAGGACGATAATAGTCGTAGGCCACCGGGCCGGTCGTCGGCTGTCCGATGGAAAAAAATGGCCGCAGGAAATAGAGTTTGACGTACTTCACGTTTCGTATGGCCGGGTTATTCTTTATTACGGAAATATCGTCAAACACAAAGTCATTCGATAGCGTATTCGCAAAAACGACCCAGACCAGGACGCTCAGGAGTATCGCGCGACCGGCAGTGTGTTTCATTCTCTTTACCGTAAATATTCTTTCAACGCTTCATAATAGCGATTGGTTGCGCCGCGGTTTGCCGCGACGACGCGCGCGGCGGCCTCTCCCGACTTTTCCGCATCGAAAGGATTCCGGAGCAGTCTTGATACTGCCGCGAGGAGTTCCCCCTCGTCGTTGATGAGCGTAGCGGCGTCAGCCGCTAGGAAGGCGTCCTTCACGTCTTCGAAGTGATGCATGTAAGGGCCGAACAAGACAGGTCTTCCCATTGAGGCCGGCTCAATTATGTTATGTCCCCCGACATTGACGAGACTGCCGCCAACGAAGGCGACCGACGCCATTGCATAAACGCGCGCAAGCTCTCCCACTGTGTCGAGAAGTATGACGGCGCCGGGGCTTGCCTCCGCCCCGGCAGGCCTGTTCCGCCTCCGTACTTTGAACCCTGCTTCCCTGATGAGTGCGTCCACGTTATCAAACCGTTCCGGATGCCTCGGCGCTATCAGCAAACGCGTTCGAGGCAATTTCGACAGAATTCCCGCATAGACATTGAGAACGGCCTTTTCTTCTCCCTCATGAGTGCTGCCCGCGACTATCAGTGACACATCCTTCTCGAGCGCCAGTTCCCGGCGCAGTTTCTCGATCTCTTCGGAAGAGGGCGGCGCCGGCGTTGCGTCGAACTTCATGTTGCCGCATACCGCCACAGCATCGGTTCGAGATCCGAGGACAATGGCCCGCTCGGCATCCGCCGCCGACTGCATGCCCGCGAAACTGATACTTGAGAATGCGCGCTTGAAAATCCTGGGGACAAATCGATAATAACGGAACGATCTTTCCGATATTCTTCCGTTTACAATCAGTACGGGAATCCCGAAAGAAGTCGCAGACCGAATAAAATTGGGCCATATCTCTGTTTCAAACAAGACGATTACCCTCGGTCTCACACGCGCGAGCGCCCTCTTGACGATCGGGCTCAGGTCCAAAGGGAAATAAGCTATCGTGTTCCTCGTCGAGAGCGTCTCGCGGGCTACTCGAAACCCGGTCTCGGTTGTTGCGGTCAGAAAAACGCGGCAACTATCGTGGTCATTGATTCTCCGGACGAGCGGTGTGACGGATTTGACTTCTCCCAGTGAAACGGCCTGTATCCAGATCGGGTGTGGGAGGGTTTCCTGCGTACCTCCGCTCAGCGACAGCCTCTGCCCGATGCCTGCCCGATAGGCGGGTGTCCGGAGCATTCTGGCAAGCGCGTATGGGGTGAACAAGACGAGACCCGCAGCAAAGAGCAATTCATATGCTGCGAAAGCAGAAACGGTGGACAAAGACTCCGAAGGGTTCTCAGTCACTTTCGAGACCCTTCCGCGCGTTCACGCAAAACACCCCCTGACCATTCCGGCACAGGGGGTGTAGAGATTCTCACTTGTCTTTACTTCAACCTGGTGTAGGAAACTCCGCGAGCATCCATAATGTTGACGGTTATGAAAATCAGGAGGTTCTGTTTGTCGCTGAACCTTGCCTCATTCTCGAACAAGCGTCCCACGAGGGGGATGTCCTTGAAGAAAGGAATCCCCTTTCTCTGATAGCCGGCGCTGTCTCTGATAAGCCCGCCTACCACTATAGTGTCGCCGTCATCGATAACGACATTGGTGAACAAGGACTGCTGGACAATCTGCGGCCTTGTCACAGTATTCACCGTCACCACATCTTGAGAACTCGACTGGATGAGAAATTGGTCCACTTGCCCAATAGCGGAGACGGAGGGCAGAATGAACAATCGGATGGTATTATCCGACTGAATCTGTGGCGTTATGGAAAGGCTCACACCTTCGGTAACGTCGGTGAATTCCGGGTCGACGCTCTGACTCGAGGTGGTCGTTTCGGCTGTAGCGCCGACAATTGTCGTGGTCTCGATCGTAATGTCACTCAGGAAGGTCCTCGTCGTTGAATCCGAAATCACAGCGGGTTTGTTATTGAGTGTCACGATTCGCGGCGCGGAAACCACTCGCGTGTCTTCCAGGTCTTCCAGGAGATTTACGGTGCTTCTGAGGAAATCGCCGTCAGCCTTTGTAAATCGGAAAAGGATATCGGCTCCTCCCGTGAACCCCCCCGTGATTTCATCGCTAATGTCCGTATCGAGCCGAAAGTTGATGTTTCCTCCGTCGGCGCGGAATTGGGCGGTATTCTGGTCCTGATCCGGGGCATCCCCGACGGCTTGCTCGCCGCCGAACGTGAAGTCGACCCCCGCCCTTTTCGCCTCATCCAGATTGTAAGTAATGAACTTCGCCTCGACCGATATTTGCTTAGGCTCATTGTCGAGTTGGTCAAGGAACACCTCGACCATGTCGAGGTTGGTGGGAGTATTGCGCACGATGAGAGTATTCGTGTGCGGATCGAAGTCCACAAGCGAGAGTATCTCCCTGCCGCTCGCATCGGCCCACATTTTCCGGGGCGAGTCGAAGAGCTGTATCTGGTCCGTTTGCTTTTGCAGTCCGCCGAAATCTCTGTCTTCCGCAACCGTCACCGTCCGCTTGGTGGTCGACTTCGTTTGGTCCACCACAACCGGCACGAAAGTTCTCAGGATGTTAACGAGCTTGGGCACCGACATCTCGTGATAATCAGGGTCAAGTTCCTGGAGAGATTCGCCCGTAACCGACTTCGTGCGCGTGAGCAGAGAGGTGCCTGTAACCAACGAAAGAGCTTTGCCCCCGAGCGTCGGAGCGGTAGTGCTGCCGGTGGCGTCGAGCTTCGGCAGTGACAATCTGCTTGTATCTTTCAAGTGGTAAAAACGTGTCTCGAGTTGTTCGAAAGACGACCCGCGAAGAACATCGGGAGTGGACACATATATGAAATCGCGCTCGATGGAAAAGCCGAGACCATGTTGACGAAGCATGCCGTTGAGGGCGGACTCCAATGGAAGCTCGCTGACATGTATGGTCACAAATATCTCTTTTCGGTCCACCTCGTTTCCGAAGCAGTCCTCTTCTTTCCCGAATTGCTCGAAGACGTCCTCATCTATCAGAATATTGATGCCCGTTATCTCCGTCAGGAATTTGAGCACGCCGCGGAGGGATTCGCACTCGAATTCGAATGCGACCGGTTGCGAAAGTTCCTTCATAATCGCTTCGCGCGCCCCGAATTGTTTGCGTCCGGCCGGAACAGGTCTTTGCGAGACATCTTCCATCTCCATCCCGTCAAGGGTCATTCCTTCCGGCAGAACACTTTTTCCGTCTATGAATTCCCGCATCCTTTGCGATTGCTGCTTGAGGTCGGCGCCTGTCCTGTCTACGTTCTTCGTGTGGCGCACTTCGCGGGCCTCGGCCAGAAGGTCCGCAAGCACCTGGCTCCTGGGCGCAATCACCTGCGCCTGCTCCCAAATCGAAATTGCCTCCTCGAAATTTCCCGCGAAAAACGCATCGTGCCCCTTTTCGATCAGGAGGTCCACTTTGGCGTGTTTGGCGGATTCTATCAGGGATTGGGCGAGCTTGTTTTCGGGCTCTATCTGCAAGGCTTGTTCCCATTCGGCGATGGCGAGGTCGTATTTTTCGGTATCGAAGTATTCGGTGCCTTTGGTGAGGTGAAAATTCAGGCGGTCTTTTTCAATCGAGGCTGAGTCTGGAGTGGCTGAACGGGCTGCGATCTTCTGATTTGCAAGAATGATGTTTTTTTTGGCCTCCTCTGAGGCCGGGTTGAGGAGGAGCGCCCGATTGAATTCGGCGATCGCCTCGCGGTAGTTGCCTTCCTCGAGATACTGCGTCCCCTTGTCGATGTGCTGCTGATATTCGGCGGTCTTATCTTCCACCGGGGCCGCTGGTTTGTCTTCGGCGATAACTGGCAGGGTAAATACGAATATGGCAAAAAAAGCGAATAAAACTGAGCGCACCGTTTGTACAAACCGCCTGGGCAAGGTGTTTTCCATAGCCGAAAAGCCTCCTCCACTCCCGATAGCCAATGTCTACATGCGCCTCACTGTTCCTTGCAAAACTCCTTCTCGTCTTTCCATTCTCGTCGGATCATCGTGAGGCAATTCCTCACACCGTCTATTCGGCGGACTTCATATCCCTCGAACTGCTCGCCTTCCTTGACGATCCTCGAGCGCTTGTTCATCTCAAGGATGGCTATATAGCTGCCTGTGTGCGTCGGGTCGAAAATGCTCTTGACTTTGATGTCGGCCCATTCCTCTTTGCCGGCCTTCCCCTTGTCACCTTCTGTCCGAGGTTTCCCGAAGACCTCTTTCCCTTCCAGCAACTGGAGATACTTACTCATGGGAAACGGACTCGTTACCGCCGGAACACTATACGAACCCGCCTCTCGCGGCGGCGCCGGTTTCCAATCGTCGTCTATGAGCTGCTTCGGGTTCTTGCTTTCTCCCTCGTTCGGCTCATCGTCTTCATTGCCGCGCGTTTGCACGTATGCGACAATCGCCAGCGCAAGTACCAAAATCCCCAGGATTACTTTCTCTTTTTGCTCATATACGGACTTCAAGAATGCAAGAATCGCACCCAATAGTTCTCATTCCTCACTCGATGGAGCCTATTTCTTCTGCTCGCCTTCGGTTGTCTCTTTCTTGGACCGCTTCCAGAATTGGTACCATTTCTTTTCTGATCGTCGCCTTTGCTCTGCCGCAACTTCTTGCGTAGCCGCTGCGAACAGAGACATAAGCCCGCCTCCGCCTCCGCCCTTGCCGCCGGTGATGGCGGCTGCGGCAGCTTGAACCTGGCTGTTGACCTGACTCTGAAAAACCATAGTGGTGTTTATGCGCGCTGTTATATCAAGCTGCGCGCCGCCTGATCCGCGGCCCGCGCCGCGAGGCTGGAGCTGCATTTCTTCGACGTAATAGAAGCTGTCCTGCGCCTGCAAATTATAAAGAAACGAGACCAGACTTTGGGTGTCCATCGACATTTTCAGGGCGTAGTTGATTACGTTGACGGCGCCCTCACGGCGTTTCTTCCCTTCCTCGTAGTTCTCCAGGGTGAGATAATCGAGAGTCACGGCGCTGCCGCTCGAGCGGGATTTTATGATAGCTTCGATCAGTCCCTTGAGCCCGGCGGCCCGGTTCATGTAGTATGCGGCCTCCTCCGCGTTGTCGAGTTCCGTATATAGCTCGAAATCAGGCGGAGGGATGTTGGCGGTCTTGAGTTTTTCCTTCATGCCGTCCTCGGCCAGGTCCATCACTTGTTTCAAATAGTCGCGATATAGCTCGCGCCGGATTTCTTTATCGGGGTCCTCGAGTTCCTTCGGCAGAGCCGACGTTTCCGTGCCCGGCGTCTTCACCTTCTTAAGGGCTTTGTTGGCGTCCACAAGAACATTTATTTCCTGTTGCAACGTCCGAAGTTCGCTTTGAGGATTAGCCTGGTCGCCGAAGTTCTTTCGCAGTTCCGCAAGCTTTTCCTTGCGCTCGTTTATCTCGCTCCTGGCCTTGAGCCACACTTTCACGTACGGCCTCAGATACATGACATAGACTACCGCCAGCGCGGCCAATCCCGCGACAACGCCCGCTATGCTCACGACCAGTTTACGAGATAACTTTGCTTCCATAATAACGCTTCGAGAGTTGGGCTAAGCCCCTTTCTCCTTGGACTCGGGCGGCTGATTCTGCGCCGCCACGCTTTCCTTTTGCTTCATTTCGAAATATGCGCGTGTATCGGGCAAACCCTTCAACACGAGGGCGAAGGATAAACCCTCACTCGTCTCGGTTTGTTCGTCGACCCTGACTTCCGTGCAATACTTCTCAAGCTTCACGCGGAGCCTGGAGAGCTGTTTCAGTTCCTCAACTTTCGTGTCGCTTTTGATGATGCCTCTTACGGTCACGTCTTTATTCTTGATTTCCAGCGACTTTACCCACGAGTTGCCCTCGAGGGAGTCCGCAAATATGAGAATCGGCGCCATCGGGTCGACCGACCTCAAGGGATACTTCGAATACAAATTATATTCACCGAGAAGCAGGCCCTTCTTCTCCTGGAGGTCCTTGAGTTGAGGCTCATATTGCTCGTACTTCGAGATTTCACCGCTATAAGCCTCGATTATGGCGTTCTTGTTGACCACGTTGGGCACGGTTCGCCAAAGGATAAGACCTATGATTCCAATCAATGCAAGCAAGCTTCCGGCGTTGTACCCCAGTTTCGTGCGCCGTGACTGAACCGCCTTTATCTTCGGGGGCACAAGACTTATCTTCAGTTGGCAGCATTCCTGCGCGTTCCTCAGCGCGAGCCCCACTGCGGTCGCAAGCATCGGCGCCACTTTCCTCGCTTCCATGAGATTCTTCGGAAGCGCCACCTTCTTGAACGGGTTGATTATCTCCACCTGTACGCCCAGCCGGTCGGCGAGGAAGGGTCTGATGTTGCGCAGAAGCGAACTTCCACCCGCCAGAACGGCCTTAGAGATTGCAGTAGCGCCCGTCAGCGAACGGAAATAGCCGACCGTCAGCTTTATCTCGCCGAGCAGCCTGTCGAGAACGCCCGCGATGGTCTTAGAGGCGCGAACCTGATCCTCAGTGAAATTGCCCTCGAGCGATTCCGGGAAAATGAGCCCGTGCTGAATCTTGATGCGCTCCGCCTGCTCGAACGGGATGCTGAACTCCTTTGCGAGAGCATTCGTGATGTCGTTGCCGCCGATACTAACACTGCGGCAGTATCTGAGTTCGCCCTTTAGCTCGATCAGGATGTTGGACGCGCTCGCGCCAAGCTCGATGATCGCGGTGCAATCCTCTTTGTTCGAGTAGCCGTTATAACGATAGCAGTTGTAGAGCGCGAGCGGAATCGAGTCCACTATCCCCACTTTCACCTTTGCCTGCTCGACGTCGCGTATGAACGATTCGGCCACCTCACCCTTCATCGCGACCATGATGACCTCGACCTCGCTCGATTCATCCGGCTCGAGCACCTGATAGTCAAGGGCAATATTCTCGATGGGGAAGGGGATGGTCTGTTGAATCTCGTAGCGAACTATCTGATCGATCTTGCTGGAAGGGATGGGTGGGAGCTTGATATTGCGGATGAATGCGTTGTTGCCGGGCACGCCAACGACGATGTCCCGGCACTTGCATTCGCTTTTCTTTATTGCGGCCTCGATCGCCTTTGCCTGCATTTGGCGCGAAGCCTCAGGCGTCGCATTGGGTGCGACCCGCCATGGCACAACCGACCATCTCGCCAATTCGGCGCCGTCGCTTCCTTTGCCCAATTCAACCACTTTTACCAGCGCAGAACCGGCATCGACGCCTATTTTCTTTCCCGATGAAATCATATACGCCGGAGCCTGTCGACCTCCAACATTCCTGTCATTCCCACTCTTGCTTCGTCATCTCCGAGAGAAGCTTGTCCTCGACCCGATCGGGACGGGAATGCATCGGCACTCCCGTCATTCCCGCGAAAGCGGGAATCCGTTCTTATTACTATTAGAATATCTTCTTAAGTATACTGTTTGAATTCGACATAATGGTGGGCGCCGTCAATGTGCCTCCGGCCGGTCGGCGCACAAACTTTCCCCCCACCCGCTTCGGCCATTTCTCAACATCAGGAACATCCTCTCCCTCCACCGCTCCGAAAACACCAGAAGGACCGGGGATAGAATGTAACCAAAACATTGAGAGCACAACGGTTACAACTAAATTATATATGAACGACCATGCCATGTCAACAAAAAAAGAAACAAACAAAAACTCCGGAACACGAATCACACGAATGAGAACCGAATGACACGAATAAAGATTTCCTTATCCGCAGACAGCGCAGATTCCGATATTACGTCTATCGGCGTTAATTTGCAGTTCCCGTATTCTCAGTTTCTTCTTGGTTCCAATCCAAAATCTAAAATCCGAAATGAACAGAAACCCCGCGCGCTTCGCGCGGTTCCCTTTCGCCCATCGCCTCCGTTTATCGGAACTGCTCCTGCCTGAGCTTCGTCCCTGTTCCCGTGCCTTTCTCGAGCGTCTGCCCTGCGGGCGCTATGACTTTGATGCGAATGGTCGCGGGAGCAAATTCGTAATTCACGTCCGATGAGTTTTGCCTTCTCAGCAAGTCTTCGGCCCTGAACGAGATGTCATATGTTCCATTGACGGGTGCACCCGTGCTGTCCGTGAAGGTAATCGTGACGGCGTAGGGCTGGGAAGACCCGCAGTCCGGGACTGTCCCTGAGGAAGTTCCCAAAGACGGAGCGGTTCCCACTGGAGTAACCTGCCACGAGTACGTATAGTAAGGCGCCTTTTTGCCATCCAGAGTCTGAGAACCTACGGCAATGCAAGTTGGAGGCGGGCTTGGGTTAATCGGGTCTGTGCTCGGCGCGCCGCCCTCTCCGAACACAAGGAACTGCAATTGATTGTTGGAAGGCAGTGTCACGGTCGCCGACGGCGCTTTGAGCAAAAGAGTCTTGCGGTTGAGCACCCTCAAATTATAGGTCTCCGAATCCGTCTCGCCCGCCGGGTTGCTCAGATCGCGGATTCCGATTTCGAGAGGATAGGTTCCCGGCGCCTGCGTTATCGCAACGGTACCCTCAACATATATTCTGAAGGAACCACTCACCCCGGTCGGAAGGCTGCTGGTCCCCGCAAGGGTATGAGTCGGCGGAGTAGCTGTCGGATCATCAACCCATAGCGACAAGTTATTGACGGGAGGATTAAGACTCGAACTCATTGTGGGATAACTTGGCGCATAGTAGATGTCTCCCGCGGCGCCACTGTTGTCAATAGTCGTGGCGACTATAAACTCCGGTACCATATCCGTTGCGGCGGGCCCGTAATTGATACCTTTGACATGATCTTTGAATTTCTTAGGCAGGAGTGTGACTCCAGACGATTTGACTTCAAGCTTGTACGTGACCGTTGCGGTTTCGGTTGGGGTTGATCCGTCGGTCAGTCTGAGCGTGAATGTGTACACTCCGTCGTTTGTCGGCGTTCCTGAGAGAACGATGCTCGAACCCGTTGCCGTACAGCCGGAGACTCCTGACGTGAATGACAGGCCTGGCGGCAGCGAGCCTGACACCAAACACCACGTGTATGTGGCGGTTCCGCCGACGGCCGAAAAAGTCTGGCTGTACGCGCTGTTTTTGATAGCGGTCAGGTTTGTGTTGGACGGACTTATCGCCAATCCGGCGATGTGAATGGTGAATTGCCTTTGGGCCGTTTGGGCCGGAGATGAATCATCGGTCACTTCCAGCGTGAATGTGAAGTCGCCGGGGGTCGTCGGTGTCCCCGTTATCGAGTAGTCGTAGTTGGGAGAGCCGGTGTTTGCGCCGGAGAGCCCGGTCGGCAAGCTTCCTGACAATGTGGCCCAACTGTATCCGTCTACGTCTGTTTTGCCGCCCGCTGCGTCAACTTCCTCGGCGTAAGAAACGTTCTTGGCGCCGTCGGAAAGCGAGCCTGTGGCAATCATGAGCGGAAAAGCTCCGCCGCTGACGGGGTCCCATTGCGCCTCGACGCGGATGTCGTATGTATTGAGTCTGTCATCGGAACCATCTTTTTGCATCGATCGAGTTCGCACAGCGACCAGGCCGTCTATATCCGTATTGGCGGGGAGAAACACGCCTCCGACGGTCTCTTTTGTGGGATTATCGTCGATCGAGAAAGTGCTGACTTGCGCCGTGAAAGAGCCGATGACGTTCTGGATGTTGTCGCTTGCCGCCCAATTGGTGAATCCCCCCGGGAAATAGCGCTCGAGCAAAAGCGTATTTGTCGACGTGTTTATGCTCTTGATAAAGGCGGCATCCTGCGGAACCTGTGTCGTATTGAGAACCGTGTTTCCGACCGCGAGGTTCGTTTCGCCCGAGTCGCTCCCATAAGTGATCGTAAACCGCACCATTTCATTCCAGTTGGGGTCCGTGGCGGTGGCTCCCTGGACGGTGTATTGAATTTCCCACTGGTCGGCCTGGTTGCCGGTTGCATCCCTGACCACATAGAGTCCCACGTTACGAATGAACGACGTGGTTTGCTGAAACGCGGACCAGCGTCCGCTGAACGTGAACGTCGTGTCCGCTGTTGCTCCGTCACCCGAGAAATCGGCGTTCGTGTATGTAACTGCCGCCGTGTTCAGATTCTCGTCGAACGCGAAGTTCACGCGCTGAGTCGAGGCGACCGTGCCCGCGTATGTGTTC
The DNA here is from genome assembly GCA_016215705.1 of Candidatus Poribacteria bacterium. Lineage (GTDB taxonomy): Bacteria > Abyssobacteria > SURF-5 > SURF-5 > SURF-5 > JACRIR01. Next base: position 44,122 of record JACRIR010000233.1, read on the forward strand.
GAGATGCCGAGCGACGGCCTGAACGTGAATGTCTGTGCCATCACTTTCATCGATCGCAAGAGCAGCAGTCCAAGCAGGCAAAAAGCCAGCGCAAACACGACTCCCGTCGTAATATATCTATTACCCTCTCGACCGCTCACAAAACCATCTCCTTTTTATCCGCAGATTTCGCAGATTAGCTCAGATTTCTTCCTTCGATTGAGCTACTTTGCCGTTTTGGTTAATAAATCGTCTAAATTCCAATGAGGAAGCGCCGAAGTTTACCAACAATCCCACCGTCTTTCTGGTGGCTTTCAAATAATTGATGATCTGAGACTCCTCTGTTGAAGTCAGCTTCGGAAGAGCTTTCAGTTCCACAACGACTGTATCTGCAACGAGAAAATCCGGACTGTATTTCTTATTCAAGACAGTGTCCTTATACCGGATATCAATCTGCGGCTCAGAGAAGTATAACATACCTTTCCGAGTCATCTCGATGCTGAGAGCTTCATGATACACAGGTTCAAGGAAGCCTGGCCCAAGCTCCGAGTGCACCTCCATCGCAACGCCGATGACCCCATAAGTAATGTCTGAGAACGGGTACTTTTCCATTTCAGATCTGTGCAAATCCGCGAAATCTGCGGATTCCAGTCTTTCCCTTATCTCTGATAAATCATCTCGAGCTTCTTCTCCGACGTGATCTCGTTATTCTCGATGATGCCGTTATTGTTCGAGTCGCTCGCGGCCTGGCCCAGGACGATTATCTTATAGATATCCGACCTGGTGGTTATCAGGCTCGAGACATTTGCGAACACGTCCGGCGTGAAATTCGGATCGACTTCGCTGACACGATAGATGTCGCCGATCGATTTGAACGCCGCTATGTTGCGGGCATCGAGAATGTTTGTCGCGATTGCATCGGTGACGCCGGGCAACCCGCGCAACACGCGTTGGCTCGCGTTATTGGCGCTGATGCGCCCGAATGTCTCCGGCGGCGGAGCAAGTATCGCGCGCATGAAGTGGTATTGCGCGGCCGCCGCGTCCGCGTTCTGAATCGTCAGGCTGATAGTCGCCTGCCGTGTTGTGGCATCCTTTTCGGTCGTGATCGGGCCGACGAAAATAGGCGATTCACTTTCGATCGTCGAGCCATAATTCACAATACTATAGAGATTGTACGTTCCTTCGCGGACGCCGTCATCTTCGTCCCATTTCAACTCGAAATCAGTGCCGGCGCCTGCATCCACCCGGTACACTGTCGGATTGTCGGCATTGGGCCAATTCTCGGGATTGTCACCCGAGCCGCCGGCCTGCACTTCACCTGCCGCTGCTTCGAGGTCTATCATAGATGTCGATAAGTAGTCCACGAGGCCGCGCGCGTCGGCTGATTTCTCTCTCACAGTCGCGATGTCCGCAGTGAACGTGCCCCCATTGTCTATGTTTTCGCCCTTCTCCCAGCGCGCAACGGGATTGGCCGGATCCATCACCAGTTGTATTATCTTGCTCGTCGTATCCACCTGCGTTACGGTCCCCGTTTGGTCGGGGTCTTTGGAAGTGTTTGTGATGGTGTCGCCGACAGAGGGGTCATTCGTATTGTTTGCATATTCGATCTCGACATAGAAATCCAATTGGTCGCCCAATGTCGTATCCAAAGCCTTGATTGATTTGATGTCGGCAGAAAATCCGCCCGAGCTTATGATCTCGTTCAGATTCCATGTGTTTACGGGGTTTGAATAATCTCCTCTCACGACCATCCAGCCGTCGGGGGCATATCCCGGGCCTGCCGATTCCTGACTTCCTGCATCCGTGTGAATCGAGACCAATGCAGCGGTTTGCTGAGGCGTTTTATAAGTGTTGGTCATTACGGCCGCTCCCGGGATGAGCGTTGTGTCGGCGGCGCTGCCTGTGCGCAACTGGTATCCGATGAGGGCGAAAAACTCATTGTTGAAAGGCATGTTCGCGATCTCGCCAACACTCGAGAAGAGGCGGTTCTTGACGATGCTTTCCGCTGTCGCAACCCTCTCGGAATAGTTCGTGCTCCGGTTGTTCTCTTCAGCCGGAGTCATGAAACCGCTCGAACCGCGTGAGTCGGGCGAATATCCCACGAACTCGCCTGCGGGAGTAATCAAGTCCGACGAACTATAAATGAACGTGTCGTTCCAGAACTTCCAGTCGTCGTAATTCCCATCCGCCAGAACGTTATAGTATGTCGGAGCGAAAAAGGAGGCGTCATAGCCACGCATCCTGAAATTGTTGAAGACCTGACCTGCGCTCTGAACCTGATTAAGCCGATCGCCGGGGCTGGCAGGATGCTCCCGCTGCAAGCTGGCAAACGCTTCGGCAACGTTGCCCGCGTCGTATGTCACGCGGTCAATAAGATTGCCATTCGCATCATAGAGCGATATCCTTCCCACTTCGACGCCCGAGACGACGTCGTCAAGACCCGACCCCGTGCCTCGCACATCGGCAGCGATTGAATTATTCGAGGGATTATCCAGCGGCTCGTTGCCGAAGAAGTCTATCCATGGAGTATAGATATTTGTGATGGCAGTGAACTGATAAATATTGACGCTGGAGGCTAGCGAAGACCATGTATTATTGAACGAAATCCCGTTGCTCACGGTCGCGCTGGAGCCGGTCAGGTCGTTTCTGTCTACTGTGAACACGATGTGCTGTGGCGGAGCAGGCGGATTTGAAGTGGTGTTGTTGACCGGGAGTATGCCGACATTGGGTAGTGTGAGTTGGTATATTTCCGAATAGTATCGACTCGATGTCGGCGTATACGTTATCGGCGGATTTGAAGCGACCATGCTCCAATCTTCAAGGCGCTCGGAGACCAATATCCAGTTGTTTACGTTCACTGTCTCATTGCTGAGATTGACGAGCTCAATCCATTCGCAGTCGGGTTCCTGCGTAAAAAAGAACCAGTCGACGTCGACCGTGTCCAGGGTACCTGTCCCGACCATCTGTGGCTTTTCCAGCCAGATGGTATTGGTTCCGCCGCTCAAGGCCAAGTAGACGGTGTTTGTGCCGTCATACATCTGCGTAGCCTCCTCGACATACCAACGGCTGTATTGATTCGGAGAAGGAGGCTGCTGCACAGTGCCCCATCTGCATGTGGTATTTGCAGGGACAGCCCAAAACGGAGGAGTATTAGGAGGACCCGAGTCCTGACCCAGTCTCGAGTCGACCACAAGATAAATCTGAGAACTGGCTCCGTTCTGAAGCCAAACGCGGAAACCCCTATCGTTGCCGTTCGACAAACTGCTTCCTCCGTCACTCCGCACACGCATTCGCAGTTTGAACACGTAAGTGGAAGAGGCTGAGAAAGGAGGGGTGGGCAGAACTATTGATAGGGCAGCAGTTGGTTCATCGTTATTCGTGGCATCCTGAAGGTTTGTCAGATATCCTTCCGCGCCTCTCGGGGTGATTGCACCGGCGGCGGCCCCCGGAACCACGGCTGTCCACTCCGTGGTTGTCCAGTTCGGGTCCTCCGCCTCGTACAAGTTCGTGGCCGCGCGCGCGAGCACCTCATTGATACGTATCGCTTCGACGCCCGCGAATGCGTCGCCGGCTGTATCACTAATCTCGTTTCGGAAATTATTGCGGTCGCGGTAATCATAAATGTTGGCGGCGACCTGCATGTTGCGCAGGTCGGGCCGCTCGAAGGCGTCGGTATCGCCCGTGCCGGTCGCCGGAAACGCCGCATGCACGGTCGCCACGTTCTGGTCAGGAGTCGAGAAGTTCGGATTGATCCTGAGTTCTCCGTCCTTATTCAAGTTGTGATCCAATGAATTTGTGGAAACAAAATTGCGGCGCTCGCGGTTGGTATTCGTGGAACCGTCGTAGTTGGTGCTGAGGCTATTGGTCAAGAAGGCGTTCCCGAGGTTGACTCCCTCAGAATCGGCGAGTTGCTCGAGCGTGAGTATCGGCTGGTCGTCGGCCTCGTTGGTCTCGTCGGTCACTGTATCGCTGTCATCATTCAACTGATTATAGTCCAGCGGGCTGCCCCGGTACGGCCGCAGCGGGCGGAACTCCTCTTGCTCATTCACACCCTCACCCGATTCATCGACTGAGCCGTCTCCGTCATTATCAACGCCATCTGTCGCATAGAAGTAGCGATTGAAACCATCGTCGTCGTCATCGAAGGTGGCGGGCGTGCCCGGGGTAGTGTCAAGATTGCCCTGGCCGCCGACGAGAATGCGGTTTGAGTCCGCGCCGGCGCTCACGTTGGCCGTTGTGCTCGAGCCCGGCAAACCGTTCCTATACAGAACTATCTTTTTTGGCGCAGCCGGGGTCGCTGCAAACAAACTCAAATCGAGTCCATTTTCCAGATTTATCTCGAATGTGCTCCACCCCTCGCTTGCCGAATGAGAGTAAGTCGTATAGTCGCCGGCCGTTGCTCCGATACTCGCGAGATTCCCCGCCGCGTTGATGTTTATCTTGCCGGTTTCGTCTTGAACGAGCACAGCGTAGCGCCCGAGCAGTTCGCCGCTCTCATCGTAATAATTGCGCCAGACGGCGTCGTTGGTCCCGTCGCCGTCGATGTCGACTTCGTCGGGCTTGGATACGGCAGATATTGTGGCATCGAAGGCGCCGCCACGTTCGACCAGACGGTCGGTCACTTGCCAGGGAGCGGTGGAGACGGAATTCAGATAAATCCGATTATTGGTCGTGTCAACGCTAATGACCTCGGCGGTGGCCAGATAGCGGTCGGGGTATGGCGGCGAAGGTTCGGGGTCGGATATCACATTTGTGACAATATCTCCGGCTGTCAGCCCGGCTTCGCTGACCGGGGGCTCCGTGTATTCAATAACGACCGGCGCGGTGAATTCGGTGCGCCACTTATCAACCAGCGAGTCGAATGTTTCGGTAATGGGGACAGTCGGATCGAGCGGGTCGCCGGTGCGATATATCTTGTCCGCCTTGAGAACCGCAATGGCGTTGGCGAGGCCGGCCTCGGCGACGTCGCTCGCGGTGACCGTGCGCATGTATGCTTCCGAAGCGCGCAGGCTCATGCGTGTCGCGAACACGAACGAAACCGCGATAAGCGTCAGCAGCGCCAGTATCCCCAGCACCACAACCAGCACCGCGCCGCTATTCGAACCACGGATTTTCATAGTAGAAAAGGCCTTTATTAACCACGGATTTTCACGGATTTTCACGGATTAAAGACCTCATCGTTTACCAAGAAAGAACGAAGAAAAAGAAACGGTGTAGCGCGCCCGGATACTTGGACACAAGTTTAGGCAATTTGATGGCCAAAAGTTTCCTCATTGAGAGGGACTCTGTTGTTTGGTCTTCCCATCGAGAACGCGTTTTCTGTTGAGCCGTTGCCATCACGCTGCCGCCTTCA
>JACRIR010000234.1 GCA_016215705.1 Candidatus Poribacteria bacterium
CGCGCTCAAGGGCACCCAGACTCGCGACAAGACCATCCCCGCCGCCAACGGCAAACCCGAGATCAAGGCCCACGCCGCCGTCCACGGCCTCGCCATCCCCACCAAGGACAGCGTCGTCGAGTGCCGCATCAAGTTCGACGGCGCTACGATGATTGATGTCGAGTTCGACGACCGCGAATACAAAGGCTCCCACTACGGCCACCTCTGCCGCGCCATCGTCCGCCTCAACGGCGTCACCATCCTTGACGAGCGCGACGGCGGCATGCGCAACGACATCCGCGAGATGCGCAACGACCCCTCCAAGAAAGCCGAAGTCGCCAAGCTCCTCGCCGGCAGGCAGGTCACCTATCCCGCCAAACTCGAAGCCGGCCGATGGTATGCCCTCGTCGTCGAGACCGTCGGCGATGAGATGCGCGTCACCCTCGACGGCAAGCCCGCCGCCTGCCTCAAGTCCTCCGGCATCGCCCACGCCACCAAGTCCAAGATCGAACTCGGCGTCGCCGGCAAGGACGGCTGGTTCGACGACATCAAGGTCTGGAACGCCGAGCCCGTGAAGCGATGAATGCGCGCAAATACGAGTTCAGAAGTTTACATAAACGCTTGAGCTTGGTAGGTTATAAACTGTATTGAGCGAGTTCGCTTGGAACGTTTATGTTTAAGTTTCAGAATTTTAAAGGATTCGAAGCTGCAAAGCTCAATCTCGAGAAGCCGTTAACTGTTTTGATCGGCCCAAACGGTTCAGGCAAGAGTAATACAATCGAAGCTGTTGAGTTACTGTCTTTCTTAGTGCGAGGACAGCCGCTTCACGAAGTAACGGATCTAGGTCGGGGGGGGAGTCTAGAAGTTCGGGGAGGTTTGTCTGCCTGCGCCCGCGTAAAGGGCAATCCATTTGAGATTTCCTTTGATGCGAAGCTGCCGTTCGAAGGCGCGCAACGAGAAATTAGTTATTCCATAAAGGTGGTTGCTGCTGAAGAGATGCGGATCGTGTCCGAAGCCCTGCGAGTGCGCGATCGCGACATCCCAATTTTTGAGACGACATCAAGTGCAAGTGGAGGAGCTTCGGCGGATAATGAGGTTCGTTACGACAACTTTGCACGAGGCCGCAATAAGCCGACTGCGCCCGTAGCTGCAGATCGCTCAGTCCTTTCGCAGTATGCTCGTTTCGCGACTGACAATCGAAAACTGTCGCCATGTTTGGAATTGATAGGGACTCTCGCCAAGGTCCTCGAAGCCGCATTTGTGTTCGATCCGATACCGAAATTGATGCGCGGTTACGAACGGCTCAGCGAAACCGTGCTTGCCCGGAATGGTTTCAATGTGTCCCCCGTGCTTTTCAATTTGAGTCGGCGCCCGATGGTGTTCATGAATAAAGAACGCGTGGCAGAAGCAAGAGCCATCGCCGCTGAGAAGAACAAGTCGCTTGCCCGGATACGCGATCGGATTTGCCAGCTACCTGACGAGCCATTTCAAGACTTTGATTTTATACGAACCCGCAGCGGCGACGTGATGCTAGGCTTCAAAACGCCGGAGCCTCATCGACTCGTTGATGCTCGACTTCTTTCTGATGGCACACTTCGAACTTTAGCGATACTCACCGCGCTAGAAACCGTTGCAGTTGGTTCGAGAATCGTCATTGAGGAATTCGACAACGGCGTCCATCCGAGTCGCGTTCGAATTCTTACAGAAGCTTTGGCAGACTGTTGTAAACGGCGACAACTTCGGGCACTAGTAACGACGCATAATCCTGCAACGCTTAACGAGCTTTTGCCTGAGCAAATAGAGGGAGTCGTCTTCAGCGTATGGGCGCAGAACACTCAGAGTTTCAACCTCGTCGAATTGAGCGAGTTGCCGCGCCACGTCGAGTTCATGGAGCGAGGTCGGCTTGGAGATCTCGTTACTCGGCGGATTGTCGAACAATACCTAGCACCCGGATTTACTGACTCTCAAACGGATAAGGCATTGGCGTGGTTAGAGACGTTGCGATGAGCAGGATTTACGTAATCGATACGTCTTACTTGCTCGAACTGTTCGCTGTGCCTGGTTTTTCGACAGAACAAGCGGTCAAGACAATACAGGCCAAGTTCAAAGAAGCCATTCAAGCAAGGTCTCAGTTGATTGTTCCTCTTGGTTGTTTGTTCGAACTTGCGAACCACATCGCTGATGTTCCAGATGTTGGACAGCGGCTGGCGTTGGTTGAAAAACTTACGAAAGCGGTCGAGTCGTCGGTTGCTACAGCGCAGCCGTGGCAGATTTCACCTCCAGATAAACTCGACATTGCTCTGCCACGAATGTTTGCAGAGTATGCAAAAACATATCTACCGCAGGGAATGGGGCTCACTGATACTTACACATTGGAAGAGGCGCTGCGGCTCAGGCGCAAGTATTCGCCCGCCATGGGATGCATGGTCCACATCTGGACCAAAGACAGAATATTGAAGGCACATGAGCCTGACAAGGAACCAAACCCGTTCGTTGGTTGACCTTCAATTAACAGTCGGCATGGGTGGCACTTCTCATTGCTCCGATTCAACCGCAGGAAGACGACACTAAAACCAAAGACGCATTGGCCGAGGGTGCGAGTTCGCTCCTTGATTGAAGTCCTTCTGGTTTTGTGTTCCACTGCCTTCCATGAAATTACTTCTTCTTCTCCTCGCCATTGTCCTGACCCAAACGGCGGCGTTTGCCGATGACGCCAAATCCCTCCTTGTCCAGCCGGGAAAGATTGTCGCCCAGCCGGACCTCAAGCAGCCGCTCGGCGCTGAGTGGAAGGCGGTGAAGGGAACGTGGGAGCCGAAGGACGGCGAGCTGGTGTGCGCGGAGGTGCCGGCGGACAAACATTCCGCGGTGCTGTGGCATCAGGTGGGGTTGCAGAGCGCGGTCATCGAATGCGAGTTCCTGTTCGATGGCAGCAAGGTGTTCATCATCGGCTGCGATTCGGACAAGAAACACGTCGGGCGGGTGACGATCACGCCGAAGCTGGCGCGGATCACGGAAGACGCCTCGGCGGTGAAAGGCAAGGTTCCCCCCAAGACCCTCGCCGAGGCCGCGCTCGACCTGAAGCCGGGCCAATGGTATCCGGCGCGGCTGGAGTGGACCGGCGACAAGATGGCGGCGTGTGTGGCGGGCAAGGAACTCCGCGGCGAGAACGAGAAGCTCTCCGTGCCCAAGGCCCGCTGGTGGTTTGCCGTCGGCGGGGCAACGGTGCGGGTGAAGAACGTGAAGGTTTGCGAGGGGAAGTAGGGGGAGCGGGGAGTTAAGAGTTAAAAATTAGGAGTGAAGAGTTTGCTTGCTGCTCGCAAACGCGGCCGATTTGGCGCATCTTTGGCGCATGGCAAAGAAAGCTAAGAAGTCGCAGTTCCATCAGCACATCTCGACGTTTCATCGGGTGGCCGCCCGCCACACGAATCCGCTGAAGGGCGTGAGCCGCAAGACCTACCCGACGAAGCCGCCGAAAGTCGGTTGATCGGTCCGCTCACCTTGGCCCGCGCATTCATGAGTTCACCCACGCCTGCTTTGCTTTCCGTCAACGAAGTGGCCCTCAGCTTTGGGCTTGATCGCGTGCTGGACGGAGTCGTGCTGTCGGTGGCGCCAGGCGAGAAGGTGGGGCTGGTCGGGCGCAACGGTTGCGGGAAGACGAGTTTGTTGAAAATCCTCGCGGGGGCCAACCAAGCCGATGCGGGGGAGATCTCGCGGCGGCGCGGGCTGCGGGTCGGATATCTGCCGCAGGAGTTCGAGCTGGATGGCAACAAGACGGTGCGGGAGAACATCGAGGCGGGGGCGAGTGATTTGATGGAGTGGCTGCGCTGTTACGAGGCCGGCCACCGCAGCGACGCGGAGATGGCGGAGTTGCAGCACAAGATCGAGGTGGCGGACGGCTGGAACCTGCAGGCGCGGATCAAGGCCGACGCGACGGCGCTGGGCACGCCGCCGCTGGACGCGCTGGTC
>JACRIR010000237.1 GCA_016215705.1 Candidatus Poribacteria bacterium
GCCCCACGTTCTCCAATGGCTCAACGCGCTTGGCAAGACTCCATTATGTGCAGTAAAATACTTGGATGGACAAAGAAATGAAGGAAAAAAGAAAGCCGCGGGTCGAAACTTCACATAATTCAGAACTTCACATAACACTATTTATGTTGAGCTCAACATAAGTAGTGGTTGTCCATAAGACAGTATGCGTGGCAAATCCACGCGAATCTCCTTATGACCTTGGACAATATGGACAAGAAATCTTGCCTGTCTTCGTCATCCATGAAGATTCTCTGCCGCGCATTGCCCCGCGCCGTAACATGATACACAGCGCCTCCGAATTGTATTCTCAGCGGTCTAGCCATGGCCGAATCCTATCATACATCTTGTCATATTGCAAGACCTGACCCCAGAGGCCTGAATGTAAAATCATGTACCACCTTAGAATCTCTGCGAGGGCGGGAATCCATTCTTCTTGCAAGTTGGACGTATGGTAGCACGTCAGTCACCTTCCCTAGGACACCAGATAGCTGCTGTAGTATCTCCGTAAGGAAAGGCCTTCCCATCGGTATACAGGGTTCCCACCCATGCACAGATTAGCGCGTCGAGGGTATCCTCGTACCGTTTTATTGCGGCGAGTGTCTTCACACTACCTGTCTTGGGCAACGGAAGATCCTCCAGGCCTAACTTATCTGCCAGCGCCATGCGGATGGCGTCAAATGTGCAAAGTAATGCATCGCTTCGTTCGCGTATTTCATAATCCGGCCAGTATCGGCGAGATTTGGACACTTTGTATTGAATGCGATATCGAGATCCGAGAAGTGTTAGCAACGCCGGGTGCGGATACACCTCTACGAGACGGCGTCGAACGCCAGAATGTTCCAAAGTTGTGGCAACGGGATAGCCTTCTGCAGCAAATTCATCCGAAACGCGCTCTCCTATCCGTCCGGGACGTGACAGCCCCGGGCTGTGTGCCGAACAGCCCCGGCTACCGAACTTCTTCGATATTTGATTATCTGCTTCGCGACGACCACAAATGCCCTTTGTTGAGATGGGCATGTCGATCGTCACGATATCAACAGGCGCGTTTGCGAGACATTCAGCCGCATCAAGAAGCTCCTTCGCACAGGGAAGACTACCCCCGAAGCGCGGCGTGTTCCAGTCAACCGGAATGCCTCTTGCCCGTTCAAGAAAAGAGTCGTAGCTGGGCGCCACAGCCACACAGCGCCAGCCAAAACCGTTCCGGACTACAACTGCAACTCCGCTCGGTTCAGTCTCGGTCCACGCTGCATCAATGCCAAGGACAACATTCATGTTATTGTCCTCCAACTTCTGAGAAAATGCGTGAGTTCAAGACTTGAATATGATGTCATTCACACCCCGCCTCCGCGAGATGTTCGAGAAAGGACATCTCAGAGGTGCTTTGCCACAGCTATGCCAACGCAAACGCTCAGACATGTCGGGCTTCTGGTCCGAGACGAACAGAAACACTAGAAGCGATGTCACTTGAACTGAATGTTCAGGGAATCATCCTATTCTTATTGATCCGTAGCATGGGAACATCTTGCGAAAGTTCTCCTGAAGCATTGGATCAGCATTCAGATCAGCCGCGTATTGCTTGACAGAATCTTCAAATTTCCCATGAAGGGTAAGGAGATCGACTTGGTAGCAACCAGCCGACATTTGTTGAACGAGGGGTACCCCGCTCGCTGAGAGTATGAAGCGATATTCGTGTGATTTCGTACGTGAATAGAGTCCGAATGAATGCAGGAGAGAATTGCGCAGTTGGTAGATGGTCTCTGCCTCTTCGGCGGAAATCGGCTGAAAATACTTGCAGATGAACGCTCTGAATCTCTGACCAACTTGTCCAGATTCGTCATCCCCTTCGTGAAACTTTCCCAGAAGATCAATTCCCGCAAGAATGGCCATCCCACCGGGCCACAATGTCACATGACTTGTTTCGACATTGGTGTCATGATCCCGCTCGAGACAACGGCAAATATCCCTGCGCAATAGATATAACACTCCATAGCTACGGGGAGAGGGAATGTGGTTTCGCGGGCTTTCAAAGAACAGGTCTGCTCTAACATCAAACATTTCCAAATCTTTATCGGAGGTGCGTGTAAGCCCTGCAAATTGTGAACGCCTCACGCCGCTCGGCACACTTGTGTTTCTCGTCATCTTTTCCCGAAAGCCAATCGTTCCTTTAACAAATTCCCCGTAGCGCTCTACATGACTGACGTGCATGCGCCAAAGAGCAAACGCCAGTCCCAAACTCACAGCAGACACTGGCACGAGTGGATACCAAGAAAAGGCGCCTCTCACGCGTACACCAAACAAGGTGATACTTACACCGCATACAATGGAAATTGCCGCGTTTCCACAAGCTTCCTTGATTACGTTAAGACGCTCGGCGTGTAAGCGCTCGTGAGGCGTTGCGATCTGATGAAATTGCGCCCACTTTTCGTAGAAGGTCGGGCGAGTCTCTGGTTTCTCCTCGCCAGAAGGATAAGTCTTCTTGCAGAATATCCCGCGAGTCTCTGATTTTTTCTTACCAGAGGGATGAGTCTTTAACAAGCAGCAGGTTTCTCCAAGATACTGAAGCGCAAATCCGACAATCCACGAAGACCCAACGGCTTCAAGCCATAGCACTGATGTCATCTTGTCGAGGACATGAACAAGAGTATCAACCCCAAACAAACTTGCCAGCACGCATACTATGAGAGCGCCGCCAGGAACTACCTTTCCGAACACATCTCGAAGCAGCAATTTGTCATAAAGGGCATTGAACAGTTCTCGCAGGTCCATTTTCATCCTCCCCCTTGTGCAGCGAAATCATTGTCGTGGGGCCAGGTCTTGAAATTTGAATTAAGCATCTCTCCGCAATACTAAACAGAGTCATCTACGGCGTTTGCTCCATTCCTTTGTTGGGTGAATCCTTCAGTATGACTGCCTTGACTTTGCTCTCTTCATACCCTGCAGATCGCCTATCCAAAAGACACTTGCTGAGTCTCCCATGAAATGCAGAAGCAGTTTATGATCCTTGTTGTCAGCAACAAAAATCGGTTCTTCAATGTCATAAGGAATCATAGCCCAATAGATTTGCAGCTCCTCGGCGTTTGGCTTGCGGATTCTGTAAGGGCCACCTGTTTTCAGGTATCCTTCCATCGTCCTGCAAAAAGCAGAGATTTCCTCTTTGGTTCTAAAGACTGCTCCCTCAAGCGTCTGTACGCTGCCATTGCTCAATGGGATTACAAAATTCGCCGCAATCACCTTGTGATTCCTGAGCGACTCCATGTTCTTGATCTGAGCCCAAGGGAGCGGACCACACGTAACATTGCGACCAAACAGGTCATCCAACTTGACAGACGTCTGAGAGAAAACACGCTCCAGCTTCTTCTGAGCCTTCATATTTATCTCATCCGACGCTTTAACATAGCGGATACCCGGCGGTATCTCGTCAGAAAAAGCGCTTGACGAGAACGTCATGACCAGCAAACACACTATCATGAATCTTTTCATAATCTTCCTCCAGCAAACTGTGCCTGAAGGCGTTTCGACCGCCGGATATTCTCGATTGAAATCCGTATCCATCCGGGTGTCTCCGCAGTTGGAACCGCGAATCACTTAGTGACGGCTTGGAGTCGAGCAGGGGTGAGAGCATTGTCAGCTTTAAGCACGAACTCGATATTTTGGGTAAGCTCAAGTTCGAGATTCTCAATTGTGCCGGTCCAGCTTTCATATATCGTGCCCTGCTGGTCTATGAGATAGAGTGTCGGGATCACGTGGGCGCGATAGGTGTCAAATATCTTCGATCCCTTATCGTGGAGGATCGGGAGCGATGTCTTGATCTTTGCCATTATCTTCTGTGTTTTCTTTATGTCTCTGTCGTCATTTATGGCGAATACGGCAAGTCGCTCCTCGCCGAATGTCTCTGCCACCTTGCTGACTACGGGAAACTCCCGCAGACACGGCTTTCAGCCCGCGTTCCAGAACATCAGAAGCACCGGCCTGCCGCGGAATTTGTCGAGCGAGATCGTCTCACCACTCAACGAGTTGAGCTGAAAGCCGGGAGCGTCAACGCCTGCTTTGAGAGGAGGCGGTGGGGGCGTTTTTGGCTCAAATGCGCCTCGCATCGCTATCGGAGTCCCAACCACCACTGAGACCATGGCCGCGCATGCAAGCACGAGCAAAAGGACTCCTGTCAGCCTTTCCTTCGAAATCTTACGGTTCATCGATCCCCACCTCTTTCACTGAATGGAAAGCCCGAAGAGAAAATCTTGTAAGGCTTCAACGCCGATCAAAGCCGCTATACATACAAGCCAGTAAAGAGCGGTTATTACGACAGCCTTGTTCCTCTGGACGCGAAGCAAACACTGCAACGAGATTGTCACGAGAACAAACGACCAGAGATGAAAAAGCTCGATTCGCCGGAGCAGAGGACCCAGCAATTGAGGATAACTGAACCCTCCCGCGAGTTCCAGAAGACCCGTTGGCAATTCGGCATAGAATGCACTGTAATTTCCCGTCATCAGTGGAATGAAATACTTCAAGGAAACCCTTGTCAGCGCCGGCACGAATTCCGCGTAGGCCAGACAAGACGCGAGCGGAAAGAAGTTCGATCTTGATCCGAAAATCTTCGCAATCACGAGAAGCGCACAAGCCATCATCAAAAGCACAACGATGGAGCCCAGAACTCCCCCAACAAAGTACAGTCCTGTTGAGAAGACAGCGGTAAAGACTTGGATGAAGGACAAGAACGACCCGTTGAACGGCACAGGTATTTCCTTGCCGAATTTCGAGAAGGCCATCACCATTATGATGGACATCCTCAGGACAAATACAATGAGAACCCACAGCATGACGATAATGAGCGGCATGAGCCACTGTGGTTTTCGGGAAAGCTGTTCGAACGCTTTCGCAGGCGAGATCACCACTGCGCCCAGGCACTCGAGCCGCGAGAGTTCAATCGGCGGAGGCGCAATGTCTGGGGGTGACGCGCAGATTGCATCATTGAGCGGAGTTTCCATCGGATTATCTCCTGTGGCGGTGTTGTCGCCGTGGTTCCGACAGCGGATATTTTTATTCGGTGGAAACCTTTGATTTATGCTACACCACCGACGCGCCACCTGTCAAGCCTGCGGCGCTGACAAAGACCTCCTTGACCAATTTCCCCGTGAACCTTCATCATAATAATAGGCACAAAACCCTCAACGTTTTCCTCCCGCCCCCCTCTCTGCACTACCCAATATCAGAATCATGAATTCTTGTCGTGATTTTCTTTTCTTCTTCTTTCCCCAAATCCGTGTTAACCCGTGTCAATCCGTGGATAAGAATGACTCTTTTTCTCTTTTTCTTCTTCTCCCCGAATCCGTGAAATCCGTAGGCTGAGCCCCGCGAAGTCCCGCGCTTCGCGGGATTCCCAATGCTCTTTCTTTTGTTTGGTTGCGGCTTTGCCGCGCTGCGGTTCGGGTTCCTTTTCTTGGACAGCAGTGAAATTCTATCGTGATTTTCATCGACGTATGTCGTTTCTTCTTTTTGGGTTGCGGCCATGTCGCGCTGTGACCTCTGAGACCTCTGTGGCTGATCCTTCTTAGTGCTGTCATCCACAGCCGCCGGCAAGCAACGACCGCCGCGCGCAAACTTCCCTTTTCCCTGAATAGTTGCCGGAGGAGAACATCATGTACCAGAAAATACCGGTGGAACATGGCCGTACCTTGCACGATTCTTGCTTCCTTGTCGCACGATGGGCGCCTCGGCCACCAGCATTAGGGATAGATGAACAGGGCCTGTAGTGGTATGATAAGAAAGGATTTGCCGTGACTCTGTCACTGTTCGATCCGCTGCTGCGGCTATAGGAACGAAGAAAAATGGATTCCCGCTCCGTGTTGAGGAGAGAAAAGGGGAAAGGAACAAGGAGAAGGGGGCTTGGGCATGGATAGCGAATAAATCCCCCCTACCCCCCTTTGCAAAGGGGGAAAAAGCGGGTGGCTTTCGAGTCATTTATGGCTCTCTAGTCATTTGCAATTCGTCTTGTTCGTGATCCAGAACCTTTCATGGAGTAATGAGAATGT
Organism: Candidatus Poribacteria bacterium; assembly: GCA_016215705.1. Classification (GTDB taxonomy): domain Bacteria; phylum Abyssobacteria; class SURF-5; order SURF-5; family SURF-5; genus JACRIR01. The sequence continues at coordinate 6,054 of JACRIR010000237.1, forward strand.
TGTCGAAATGGCTGAAATGGGCTCTGATTGCAGTCGCTGTCGTGATCGTCGTCGCGGCCACGGCAGTCTACGTAATCCTTTCACGCTACGACTACAATGCTCTCAAGCCGAAAGTGGGTCAAACCGTGCTCGACGCTACCGGCCGCGAACTCAAAATGGGCGGCGACATCAAGCTAGATATCGGCCTGAAACCGGCCCTTTCAGTCGATAACGTAAGCTTCAGGAATGCCCCGTGGGGCTCGCGGCCTGAGATGGCTTCCGTCAAACGTCTGGAAGTGCAAGTGGCGCTTCTTCCATTGATCGGCGGTAACATCGAGTTCAAACGGCTGATCCTGCTCGAGCCCGAAATCCTTATCGAGACCAACAAATCGGGAGAATCGAACCTCAAGTTCGAAAAGCCGCACGAAACAGCCAAACCGAAAGAGGACAAACCAGCCAAGACCGAATTTGAGATGCCGGCCCTGACGTTCAACGACGTGCGAATCGAAAACGGACGACTCGCGTACAAGAACGCTCGCTCGGGCAAGTCTTATTCGGTTGCGCTCGACAGCCTGAAAGCACGGTCGAGAAGCAGCAATGCGCCGGTGGAAATCGAGATCAAGGGCGCATTCAACGGTTCGTTATCCAAGGGTTCGCCCTTGAAGGGTGCGCCTTTCAATGCCAAAGGGACCATCGGCCCGATCAAGTATTTGTTCAACCGGGGCAACCCGTGGCCGGTCAAGCTGACTGCCAAAGCCGGCGGCGCTACGCTCTCGCTTGACGGCTCAATCAAGGACGTCACGAAAGCCAGAGGAATGAACCTTGGCGTCGCGGCCGAAGGCCAGTCGGTTCGCGAAATTGCGAAGATGGCCGGCGTCAGAGACGTGCCGGAGATGGGTCCTTTCAAACTAGACGTCAAGATTTCCGACCCTTCGGAGAAGACCTACAGACTCTCTGACCTGCAACTGTCCCTCGGGCCGAGTGATCTGGCAGGCTCAGCGGAAATTGCGCTCGCCGATGAACGCCCATTTGTGACGGCCTTGCTCAAATCGAAGAGACTCGACTTGCGCGCGCTCTCACCCGAGAGAGCCGCTGCCGGCGGCTCTGCAACAGCGACCTCGAAGCCCAAAGCGAAAAAGGACAAAGTGTTTTCTGACACACCGCTTCCACTGGACGCTTTGCATAAGATTGGCGCAAAGGCGGAGATCAAGGCCGACCGGATATTGCTGCCACAGGCGGCTCTGGACAATGTCGCCACCTCCATTGAGATCAAGAACGGCGCTCTTGTCGCGGAACCGGTCACTGCCTCCATCGGCGGCGGCTCTTTCAAAGGCGGTTTGGACCTGCGCGCGGGCGGCGACTCAGCCGATTTCAGCTTGCGACTCGATGTCGCCGATTTGGACCTCGCCCGCATGCTCCGCGAGCTGAACGCAAAAGACATCATGCAAGGCAACCTGAATGCGAGCATCGACGTCCGGGGTCACGGAAAGTCCGTGGCGGGATTGATGGGCTCGCTCGACGGCAAAACCATCACGTATATAAGCGATGGACAGATCAATAACAAGTACGTCGATCTGCTCGGCGCAAACCTGGGTTCCGGGGTCCTTCGCTTGCTCAATCCGCTGGCTCAAAAGGAGAGCCACACCAAGCTTGAGTGCTTTGTCAGCCGCTTCGATATCAACGACGGACTTGCGGAAAGCACCGTCCTGGTCATGAATACAAACAAGATGAGCGTCCTCGGCGTTGGCAGGGTCAATCTCAAAACGGAGGGGATAGACTTTTCCCTCAATCCCTCGCCGAAGGAAGGCGCAGGCACACCGGCTACCGGACAAGTGAGCCTCAGCCTTAGCGAACTGACGAAACCTTTCAAGTTGAGCGGCACGCTTGCCAACCCGAAGCTTGCCATCGATCCGACTCAAACCGCCGTCACAATCGGTAAGGCAGCGGGTGGCGTCGCTCTCCTCGGCCCGGTCGGCGCCGCAGCAGCCTTGACATGCGAGAATGAGTGTATTACGTGCGCCGAGGCCATCGCGGCCGCGCAAAAAGGAGTGAAAATAAGACCGCAAAGCGAAACCAGCAAAATCGGAAAGACAGCCGAGGGAGTCGCGGAAGGGGCCGGGCAAGCGGTCAAAGGCGCAGGGCGCAAACTCAAACGCCTTTTCGGCAGATAAAGACAAGATAATGATGAATGATGAGTGATGAAAGGAACAAGACGAAAGGGAATACGAGAGACATTATTCTGAGATTTTAATGTCAAGGGCTCACCGTTATTTGGCAAAGAGAAACCGATACACAACAACGTCATTCCCGCGAAAGCGGGAATCCATGTTTCTTGGGTTCACAACACGAATCTGGATTCCCGCCTTCGCGGGAATGACAAAGAGAAGAAGGAATGAGAAGCAGGAATGACATTAGGTGTTCGGCTTCCTTTCGTGTTTAACCATAAACCAAAAACCCGGAACCATAAACCACTTTCTGCGAGGCGCTATATGAAGAGAAGGCCAGTTGACTACTTATGGAGGGTTGTCGCATTGGGCATGGTGGCGTCGGTATTAGTTGCCTGCCGTCCGAAAGTGAATCAGGAGAGTTTCGAAAAGATCAATATAGGCATGACCGAGATGGAAGTCAGGAAAACCCTGGGCCCTCCGACGGAGACGAGCGGCATAGCCATCGGAGGCTTCTCGGGCGCCTCATCGACGTGGAAGAGCAAGGACGGCGCAATCGCCATACAGTTCTTGAATGGAAAAGTTCAGGCAAAGGAGTTCTTCAAGCCCGAAAAAGAGCGGCCATAGTGGGGTGAAAGGCCTATGTGCCCGGTTAGTTCCCGCATGGGAACTGCGTAATCAGGCCGACGGCCTTCTGAAGAATGAGGATTGAGTCACCCGAATTATTCAAGCTGTCGCAATTTACATCATCGCGGCAACGTTCAGAAGCGTCCGGCGGATGCGGCGGATTCCCTATTTGTAGTCCGGCGGCTATCTTGAGAGAAAGGATGGCGTCACCGGCGTTGGTATTGCCGTCATTATTGATGTCGCCCTTTTGACCGACGCAGGAAGTGGGCACGTATTCGTCCGACCCCATATCAAAACCGTTGCCCAGCGGTCTGGAATTGTCATCGATATCGTGGTCAGGGGCGCCGGCGGCCGTGCCGACGTCGACACATGGAGAGCCGAGAGCCAGATGGTAGTCGCCATCAACCCATGAGCCTCCGTCCCAGTGCCCGGATTGAACAAAGAACGGCGCGCTGTCGATGTTGCCCGTGCCCCAATTCAGCGTGCATCCTGATTCTCTGTAGATGTCGGCTTGACCGTTCATTACGTCACTGTAATTTATGGTGACAGACGAAGGGTACGCGGCTGTTCTGAGTGACATCTCATGTCCTTGCGGGGCGGAGTTGTCCCATAGGATGCAGTTGACCAGGATTGAGGTGGAAGACACTCCGGACGATATCCCGCCACCCAGAGTATTCGCTGCGTTGCCGCTAATGGTGCAGTTGTTGATTTGCAGCGAGGTGTCGCTGCAACTGATCCCTCCGCCGAAGTCAGCCGAGTTCCCCACTACGGAGCAATTCGTAATAATCGGTGTGGACGGCCCGGAGCAACTGATTGCGCCGCCATAATCGGCCGAGTTTCCCCTAATCACGCAGGCAGTGATGACTGGCGACGAGGAATTGCTGGCGATGCCGCCGCCATATGCCGTGGCAGAGTTTCCACTGATTGTGCACTTCGTGATCGTTGGCGAAGAAGCATTGCAGCGAATCCCGCCTCCGTTATCAGCCGAGTTGTCTCTAATGACACAGTTAGCAATGGTTGGAGAAGACGATTCACAACTGATTCCACCTCCGACTCCTGAAGGGCGACCATGCATGATCGTGAAACCTTCAACAAGCGAAGCGGAAGTCTCATCACTGTGGAAGTAGAATCCTCTTCCGTCGTTCTCGCAATCGATGATGCAGTTTGCCGGTCCATTCTCCGACCGGAGGGTGATAACCTTGCCGCGAAAATCAAGGTTCTTGTTTCCCGCGCCTGTGTAAGTCCCGTCACGGACAACGATCGTATCGCCGTCGCAGGCGCCGTCAATTGCCGCCTGAATGCCGGCGTAGCTGTCCGGCACGTATATTGTCCGGGGATCAGATGACAGCCAGTACACACTTTCTCCATTGGTTGCGGCATACAGGATGCCGCTCACGGAGTCAATTGCGATTTGATTGATTTCCAATTTGCGAAGGCAGTCGTCTTTCAATCGCCACGTGAGTCCGCCGTCCAGTGACCGATATAAGCCGGCATATGTGGTGGCAAGGATCACGTTGCGCTGTGCCGGATCAATCAGAATGTCCGTGAAAATGGTTCCCGGATAGGATTGCTGCCAGCTCGCGCCGTTGTCCGGGGAGCGGAAAATCCCCTGAACCGTCGCGGCATAAAGGACGTTACTTTGAGCATCGAAGTCCAGGGCCAGAACGCCGGCATTGACGCCATTGAGCCGCACCCATTGCTGTTGCTGCCCACTGTAGGCGTAAACGGCGCCGATTTCGTCGGCAGTGGGAACCCACGACTTCTGATGGTCGTAGGAGGTTTCGCCGTTGGAAGTGCGGCTCGCCGCATAGAGCGGCTCGCCGGTTGCGTCCAGAATGAGGTCGGTGATACTGACAGGAAGCGTCAGGCCGGCGTTGAAATAATCCCACGTCTGCCCTCCATCTGAACTCACCAGGATGCCTTCCTCCTGAGACGCGGCATAAATCCTGGATGGATCGGCAGAAGTCGTTACGACTTTCCATACGCCCACGTTCGAGAGCAGTTGTTGGCCCGGAGGACATTCATCTGACGGGTTCGTCAGGCAATCTACGTTGGCCAGGTATACGCCGCGTTGGCTGAGGTAATTCCAAGCGGGATTGCCCGTGCCATAGAAAACCTGGCTGGAGTTGCTGAAGTCCTGCGCAAAGGACCACGTATAAAGAATATCGGAAGCCGCTTTTTGCCGTTTCCATACTGGATTGGTTCCGCCCTCGCTCACGAATATGCCGGCCTCCGCGCCGGCATAGATAACTGACAAGTATGGGGCAGGCGGATTCGGATGCGCCCAAATTGCATTCACGAGAATGGAGCTTATGCCGTTTATGATGGGCACATAGGTTACTTGACCATCGTCACTCTTATTCACGCATTCATTACCGCCGCTGGTTGTGTAAGAAACCTTTGACCGTGTGACCGTGCCCAATCCGGGAATGTTGTTCGTAATGGCTTCCGATGCGTCAAACGCCTTTCTGAAGAGGTGGATGGATTGTCTGAACCACTGAGAGCCTCCGTTGACACTGGTGTAGAGCCCGACTCCGGCATTCTGCTCAGGTCTGGGTCTGAAGAATGGTTGCTCTATCGAGCCTATGCTGTCATTTGCCTTTATGTTGATCACACTTGAATTATTGGGGTCCACCCCAATGAAGTAAGCAAGGGGTAACACACTCAGGGAACTCAGCTCCACTGGAAGATTCATTCGGACCCAAGTGGCGCCGGCATCCGTAGTTTCATAGACCCATGAGTCCTCAGTCCCGAGAAAAAAATGGGCGGCATCCGTCGGATGACATGCAAGAAACGTTGCCCGTAGTGCGCTCTGCGGCAGGTCTCCGTTATGGGCGACCCAGGTCCCCTGCTCACGCCGAAACACTCCTCCGCCATAGACCATGGCCCACAGTTCACCTGCGGAGTCCCTGGAGAGCAAGACGCTCACTGGCTGATACAATGTCGTTGAAGCGATTACTATCCCGTTGTCGGAGGGAGTCCAATTATTGCCTCCATCTCCGCTGGAGTAAATCCAGGCCGGCGTCGGGTCCATTACAATTCCGGGGTCACTGATGCCGGCATACAGATTCCCCTGCGAATCATTCTCGAGAGCGGAAATCGGCACGTATACGCCAGGGGCTTCCTGGGGCAGTCCATTGCTGCACACCTCCCATGTGTTACCGCCATTGAAGCTTCTCCACACGCCTCGAGAAGTCCCTCCTATGAATATATTTTGGAAATTCTGAGGATTGAACACTAGGCATGTCACGGAATTTCCCCGCATCATATCCGACGTGTATACGGCCCCCCATGTTGCGCCGCTATCCGTGCTCTTGTGGATGCCGCGGAATCCATAGACGAATAATGTCTGCCGGTCGAGCGGGGATATCTTGAGTTCAAACCGGTCGCCGCCATAGGGACCGATCGACACCCATTGATTCGCCGCCCGACTCTCTCCGCCAATCAATGACATGGCCACAAGGGTTGCCACTGCGATGCGAGCCAGGAACAGCTTTCTAGGTAATAGCATGGAAGGCATCCTTATAAAATTTCATGCTGACAGGTGAATTATATATCATCAAGCATGAATTTGCCAAATGGCGCGTAGCGCAATCAACGCCAGACGCGCTTGCCGTGACGAATTCTTGTTTGTGGCCGACTCAATCTGTCCCCCGGATTCAGCATCCATGGCCCTATCCTTTTGTAGCGTATCCGACTTGACTCGCACCGGCTATTCTCCTATTCTACTCCTGCCAGCTTTTCTTTAGGAGCACCTGATCACGCCTTTGGCGTGATTAATTCTGGAAGAGACGAGATGGCTTTTGGCGGGTGAATGGATTCCCACTTTTGCGGGAATGACATGCGGTGTTCAGTTTCCCGAGGTTCAACCATGAACCCTAAACCATGAACCGAGTTTCTCAGGAGGATATTATGAACGTCATGTCGCGCGAGGGCAGCGTCGAAGTGATTGTCGTCGGAATGGGGCCTGGGGAATTGCTTCTCGAATCAATCATGAATGCGATTCGTGAACGCGACATTCGCAACGGCGTCGTGGTTTCGGGCATCGGCACGTTGAAGACTTGCCGCATGCACTACATCAAACACACGGATTTTCCGCCGGAGGACGCGATTTTCAAACTCGAACAGCCGCTGGAGCTCTTAAGCGTCAGCGGAGTAATAGCCGACGGCGAGCCGCACCTTCATGCGGTGGTCTCGCATGCCGACCGCGAGGCGCAAGGCGGGCACGTCGAGCCGGGTTGTGAGGTTGCCTATCTTGCCGAGATTGTCATTCACAAATTCAATGATCTCGAGATGAAGCGCCATTTTGATGAGAAGAGGAGAATAAAGCTGCTGGGGCCAAGAAGATAAAGAAGACGAACGGGCCTTGCTGTCGTCTCCCTTAATTCGGGGACACCTTGCGGCAAGGTGTCCCCGAATTAAGGGTTTCTTGCACACCTAATCCTGCCGCAGGCGGGGTGGGGTGCTCAGAATGACAAGGCCGATGGACCTCTAAACCAGAATTCCGTTCCGGCAAAACGCCCCCTAGATTGTTCCCTCCTCGTTGTCACCCCTTCCCCCCTTCAGGCTTTTTCGACCTCGACGGAGACGGCGCGGTCAACGGGTTGGGTGCACCAGTTCCAGCGATAGTAATTCAGGTGGCCGTAGCCCGCGGCGAGGTCAAGCCATTTGATCATGCCCGGAATCGCGGTATCGTAGCTCTTCCACTTCTCGAACTGATACGGCTCCCACGCATGGTAAATGATCACCTGGCCTGGCCGGGTTTCCTCTTGCGAGCGGGCGGCCGAAGTCAATTTGACGTGAATCTTGAAGTCATCGAAATCGTTGTGCACGCGCACGAGGTCGCCTTCCTTGATGCCGCGCTTCTCGGCGTCCTCGGGGTTCATGAACATGAACGGACGGCCCTGGTGCGTTCTTGCGAGCACGTCGTCGGTTATCCAGATCGAGTGCACGCTCCATCGCTGGTGTCCGCTTGTCATTCGTAACGGATAGTTCCCGCCCATCTTCGGGTTGTCCTTGTGGATGGGGAAGCCCTCGCCGGCCTCGAGGAACCAGTCGTGGTCGATGTAGAAGGATATCCTGCGATTATAAGTCGGATACGGAATCTTCTTCGCCGTGTGGTACGTAAGCGGAACGATGGGTTCGTCGGGCTTTATCTCGGTTGCGAGGTGCATCGCGATCACATCGATCTCGGAAATCTTTGTGAACCGAATGATGCCTTCCTGGCGCATGGTTTTGAGGTCTGTGCCCTCGGGCAGCGAGCCGAGCTTCGCGCTGATCTTGATCGAATCATCGAGCGTTTCCTCGGCGCTGTCGCGATTCATCGTTGAGCGTTGGAGGATATCCGAAAGGTCGTAACCAGCGCCCCGGCGATTCTTGTACTTACCGAGTCCTCTTTCCTTCGCAAGCTCTTGCATACGTTCGGCCATATGTTTGAATGTTTCCCATTCCCCCCTGCCTTCACCCGGAGGCGGAACGGCGGCTTCGGTCAACGTAAGCCACGGCACGTGGGGTGTCGGGAATCGAGTATCGGTCTTTTCGTAGAAACCGGCGCCGGGCAGAACCATGTCGGACAGAAGCGCCGTCGTGCTCCAGCGGGTCTCTATCGTAAAGATGAATTTATATTGCTTCCACAGTTCCGGATAGATATTCTTCCACCAGCCGCGGTTCTTTCGCGCCGGACTCGTGCCGAGGAAGAAATAGACTTGCGGTTTCTGATCGGGGAAAGGCCGGGTGAGACCGTCCCACCATCCCTTCGAGAGCGCCTCATTCATGTAGTCGTCGAAGCTGCGCTTCATTGTGGGGCAGTGCCACTCCTTCTTGTTCCATGTGTCACGGTAGTTGGAGTGGAAGTAGTAGAGGAACACCGGTGGAACCATTCCCCATCTCTCGATGTTTCTTTGCCGCGTGTATTCTCTTTCGAGAATTTCGTCGGTTATATCGGGGTCTTTCTTTCTAATCTCCGCCTTGTCGCGGTTTCTCTCGAGGAGCATCATGAGAGCGCCAAGGTCGCGACGCTCGAGTGAAAGAAGCATGCTGCCCTCGAACAGTGACTCGCTCCACCCGCGGATGCCGCTGCCCTTGTTGCCAACGCTTCCGGTCAAGGCGAGCAGCAGGCACATCGCTCGCTCCATCAGGTCGCCATGATAGTATTTCGAGGAGTTCCAGCCCACGAGTATCTGCACGTGACCGCGCGCCTTCCACGCTTTCTGAGCCAGGCGACGGATTGTATCGGGATTCGCCCCGCAAATCTGGGCCGCCTTCTCCGGAGTGTAATCCCTGTCGAGCATCTCTTTGAAGATTGCGAAGCCGGGCCTTACCTCAACCTGGCTGCCGTCCTTCAGTTTCGCGGTATATGTTCCTTCGAGCGCCGGGTCGCACGACAGTTTCAGCGTGCCGCGCGGCGCTTTCACGGGGGCGTTGGTCGCAGGGTCCCAGAAATAGAGTTGGTCCTCGCGGCCGGTCTTCTCCATGTCGGTTTCGCGAAGAAACTTCTGGTTGTCACTGCGGATGAGCAGCGGTAAATCCGTCTGCTCTTTGAGGAAAGCCGTGTCGTACGTGCCGGCCGAGATGAGCGCCTGCGCCACACCGAGACCCAGCGCGGCGTCCGCGCCGGGCTCCACCGGAATCCACTCGTCCGCGTGTACCGCCGAGGGAGAATAGTCAGGGGCTACCGTTATGATTTCTGCGCCGTTGTAACGCGCGTCGGCGATGAAGTGGTAGCATGGGATGCGCGTGTAAACCGGGTTCATGTGCCAGATGAGAATCAGCTTCCCGAAGAACCATCCATCGACCGAATCGCAGAACTGGAACTTCCCGAAGGTCTCATATACGCCCTTGTTGAAGTCGCCGATTGTGGAGTTGAGATCGAGCTGGGTTACACCCATTCCGCCGAGAAAGCGCGAGGCCGCCATCACATGAATCCAGCCGCCGTTGCCGGGACCCGGCTCATAGACGATGGACTCGGGACCTGCGGTCTGGATGGCGTCGAGCAAATGATTGCACACCTCGTCGATCGCCTCATTCCACGAAATCCGTTTCCATTTGCCTTCGCCGCGTTCGCCCACTCGTTTCATAGGATACTTCACGCGGTCGGGGTTGTACATCATGTTGCTGAAAGAGCAACCCTTCTGGCAGCCGCGCGGGTTCCAGTCGGTGCTGTTGGGATCGATGATAGGATATTTGCCCGCCTGCTCCTCGCGCCAAACAACGCCGTCCTTGGTGTAGACGCGCCACAGGCAGTTGCCGGGGTAACAGTCAACGAGATGCGTGCCGTAGGTCACCCTGTCCCATTTCCATTCATCCCTATGCAGACTTTCCCAGTTCTTGTATTCCCACTTCTGGAATACCTTTTCGGTCGCCTGCGCTTCTCCCCCGAGAAACCCGAGTGAGTCGAGCGACAGCGCCAGTGTGGACACACTTGTTATCTTGAGAAAATCACGCCGCGTAAACCTGAAACCCGACATAAGAACCTCCTAAGAAACTCGGTTCATGGTTTAGAGTTCAGGGTTCATGGTTGAACCCTAAAGGAGCCGAACCCTCTATGTCATTCCTGCGAAAGCGGGAACGCATTCTCCCTTAATTCGGGGACGCCTTGTCGCATGGTGTCCCCGAATTAAGGGGCGTTCCTCACGCAATTACCCGTGTCGTAGCATGATCAGACGTCCCTACTCCTTACAAAAACAATGTGCTTCATCCAGGTAATATGCAGGGATTTTTCCACTTAACAATTCGGTGGTCTCTATACGTTTGGGAGAAGGAATCACGGGGCATTGCTATTGTAAAACCAAGACAAAATGAACAGCATTCATTATTTTAGGCGGCTTCAGATGAATTGTCAAGAAGTTTTTCGCGCACCAACCCCTGTAACCATAAAAGAAGAAATCCGGAACGCGAATGGCGAAAAAAAAAGCAGCAGTTGCCCACCCTCGCGAAACACGGCTGCCTGTGCAGGGATGATAGTCCCGGTGCGGCCTCAGCTATCTCAGTTCTTCGGAAATCATGTAGATTGATCGGCCGGCGCGGGTGAGGTAGTGGAGCCGGGTCGGGCTGTCGAATACAACCTTTGAGTTTACTCCGCGCTCTGTTCCTTCGATCCCGTCAATGACGACGAAGCTGTCGTCGTCTTCAACAATATAGGCCGGATGTTTGCTGTCGGGGCTGAACATGAGCGAGCCGTATCTGATCGACTCGTATCTTTTCCCCGCTTGTCCATCGAGCACGACATAGTATTCGTTGGTTTGCTGGTCCTGGGCGAGATAAGCGACGTGTTTGCTGTCGGGACTGAAAACGGGGCGGCTCAAGACGGACGAGTACCAATGATAATTGTGAGACTTCGACTCTACGCCATCGAGCACAAGAACATTTCTGCCCCCTTGTGAGATGACGTAGGCGAATCGTTTGCCATTGGGACTGAACGTGAGAGAGTCAGCCACCACGCCCCTGTCTTCGGGTTCGGCCGCGCGGTTTTCTTTTCCTATGGGCGACACTCTAATGGCTACGGCGCTTCCTGCCACGGGCGCAACGGTGTAGCCCTTGTAGCGCTTTTGTTCCACATCATCCAGGACAACAAATGAGTCGCTGCCTTCGTGCGTTGCATACGCAACACGCTTGCTGTCGGGGCTGAAGGTAATGCTGTTGATCGAGCCCCTTGTGTAACTTTTGCCCTTCTTATTGAAAAGCTTCTTTATGGCAAGCGACTCCTGATAATTCTCTTCCTCGCTTATGTAGGCCACCTGTTTGCTGTCAGGTGAGAAACAGCGGAACGAACCGTCAAGCTTGTCACCGTCAACAAAGGCGAATCGCTTCTTATGCTGTGTTATTGCGCTCGTTGTGAAGCCTGAGAAAGTGACGTCATATGCTATGCGTTTGCCGTCGGGGCTGAAGACAGGTCGGCTTGCCTCGCCCTGCGCCAGCATGCCGGAAAGATATCCTCCCCACAATGCCCTGTCTTTTTGAACCCTGCCGTCGAGGACCACGCGCCAATTCGAGCCTTCGTCCTGACACCGGTATGCGTATCTCTTGCCGTCCGGACTGAAAACGAGCGAACCCCTTTCGATCGAGGAGAATCCGTTGTCTTCATCGCCGTCTATCACCATGAAAGGCTTCTTCTTTCCTTTCTTAGATGCTACGTATGCCAGTCGGTTGCTGTCCGGGCTGAATTCGATGCTCACATCATCAATGCCGTCATATTTCCTTCCTGCTTTTCCGTCTACAATTACAAAGACCTTCTCCGAGCCTTTTTCTTGCGCCACGAATGCGAGCCTCTTTGCATCGGGGCTGAGTTTCAAAGCGCCGATATGACCATATGGACCATGCTCTTTGCCGTTCCAGATAACTACCGGTCTTCCTTGCTCGTCGTACTTGTAAGCATAGGCGACCGTTTTGCCATCTTTGCTGACGGCGAGGATGCCTTCATCCGCGGCAATCTTGTATTCGAGCAAGAATGGAACGTCAAACACAAGCGTCTTTTTGATTGCTCGCTCGAGCGTCTGTCTTGGGACTTCGCCGACAAGGACGCCGGAAGAGAAAACAAGGAGGCATATTGCCGCAAAGGTAGCGACGGTGATTTGAGTCCTGTTTCGGTGCGTAATCATTGCATGTCACCCCCCCCGAAAGCTGCGTGTTTCAGCCTTGCGGATGATTCCCTTCGATAGGCTTATTTGGAATAAGAGAAGTATAGAAGAAAAAGACCCATGCAATCAAGTCAACAGGAAAGGGGGAAATGGCAAAAAGGGAAAAAGACGAAAAGGGGGAATCAAACCGCAGAAACACAAGGCGCGCGAAGGGTCATTGTTCATTCGCACTGTTTGTCCGCATTCGTGTCATTTGTGATCCTGCTTCTTCTTGTTGAATTCACAGCCGGTTTTTTGTTAGAATGCGGTCTCAAACGCAAGGATTCTTGAGTTCGCTGACATTTGATATGAATTCCGTATCATGTGGGGAAGCCGGCAGGTTGAGGAGGTAGCGGGAAATGATAGACGGAGTGAAAGAGATTCCGCTTGTAAGGCACGCGGATGACCGCGGCTATGTGACGGAAGTGTTGAGAAACGATTCGCCCCATTTCAAGAAGTTCGGGCAGATTTACGTCGCCACGTGCCGCCGCAACGTCGTCAAGGCATGGCATTGCCACCGGAAACAGATCGACCATTTCTACGTCGTGAAAGGCACGGCCAAGATAGGGCTATACGACGACAGGCCGGACAGTCCGACGAAAGGGCAATACAACACATTCATCCTCGGCGATGAGGGCGAAGACGTGCTCCTTATCATACCGCCGCTCGTGTGGCATGGGCAGATGGGCCTGAGCGAATTGAGCTATCTCATCAACGTACCCACCGAGCCTTACAATCCCAAGGACCCCGACGAGCTCCGCAAGGGCATAGGCGAGCTCAACGACATCTGGACGATTAAGAACAAATAAAAAAATATTAACCACGGGGAACACGGGGATGACTGCCGGTTTGAAGGACTGCGATGAGGCGCTGATTGATCAAGTTCTTACCTCTGCTACGATAGTGCATAGTAAGCTAGGACCCGGACTCCTCGAATCAGTCTGTGAGCTCGCGCTGATGGTTGAGTTGAAGAACGCCGGTGTTCCGGCACAAAGACAGGTGGAGATTCCAGTAACGTATCAGGGACATGACCTTGGAGTGGGTTTTCGAGCGGATATTATTGTCGCTGACTGTCTGCTGTTGGAGATTAAGGCCGTAACTGAACTTACTGATATACATCTGGCACAGGTCCTGACCTATCTGAAATTGCTTCATTTCAAGCGCGGTTATCTCCTCAACTTCAACACGAAGCTACTCAAAGAAGGCATTAGACGCATCTCAATCTGACCCCGTGTTCCCCGTGGTTTGTTCTTTTCCTTTTTTCACTCGCGATGTGTTCACGGTGAGTATTTGATTATTGAGACATCTGAGGCGGCGGCGTTGACAACTTCGAGTCTCTGTCTGGCTTCGGGCGGAATGTGATGCTCTTCTAGCCACTTGTCGAGACGTTTTCGGGTGACCACAAATCTGACTCCCAGCCCGTTCATTTCCTCGAGAGTTCGCTCCGGCGGGAACGCTCTGTGCCAGTAGTTGCCATGCTCCGTATCGAGATACGTATGAGCGTCCACGTAGTAGGCGAGGTGCGGTCCGAGGTCGGTCAGTACAGGCGCGTGAGACGCGGAGTTGAGGGCGTTCACGGATTGCGCAATGTCACTGAACGAGAGCCACGCAGTGTCTTCCTGCAGCGCTTGCGCGTGGCGGGCGCCGTATAGGTTGCCGAAATAGAGGCCACCTGCCGCAAGCAGCGCCTGGGCCAATAACATGAGGGCAACGCCAGAAAAATGGGGACACGATGCGGCATCGTGTCCCCATTTTTCTGGCGTTGCATCGTGTCCCCATTTTTCTGGCGCCGCATCGTGTCCCCATTTTTCTGGCGTTGCATCGTGTCCCCATTTTTCTGGCGTTGCATCGTGTCCCCGATTTTCGGAGGAGAGGGGATTTGCCGGACCGACTCCTTTTCTTACCGTCAACAACGCCAGCGCGCGAAGCTGTTCCACCCATACTATGGCGGCCAGAGGGACTGCCATCAACATGAACCTTTCGTAGCGGTAATACCAGAGCGAATGCAGAGAAGCGTAAGCCAGGAACAAAAAACCCAAGCCCCTCGCCCTCTGACCCAGCCAGCCGAGGGTCGCACAGAAGAGCCCTTCCAGAAAAATGACTCCCCCGACGAGCAACCACACCGCTCCCATGATCGCCATCGGCGACATGAACTCGATTTCCTGCAGTGACTTTACGGGCCTGTGCATGAAACCAAACGGAACCCACACGTTGTAAATAAAGTTCTTGATCAAGCCGACCCGCAGAAAGGTGCCCCGAAATTCGCCGAGATACGCCGGACTTTGGTTTGCCGCGACTGCAAGGCTTGCCCAATACGCGAACAGCGGAAGCAGGAACACCACCACTCCAATCAATAGATGAAGCCACGAAAGCGATTTTCGGGCCGGGAAGAAGATCGCTGCGAAGACTGCGAGCAAAAACAACGCTTCGATACGCGTAAGAACCGCCATTCCTCCTACCGCGGATGCGGCAAACAGATAAGAATAGCCTCCCGCCTGTTTGAATCTGAAGGCGAGATTCACGGAAAGCAACGAGAGCGCCAGCGCGACTCCTTCGGCCATCGGAAGACTGAACCACTTGATCACAATCGGATTGATTGCGAATGCCGTCGCCGCCAGCGCCTGCGCCGGCCAATCAAAGTCGAGCGCGGCGGCAACCCGAAGCATGAACAGCACGCACAGCAGGTAGGAGATCATTTGCAGCGAGATGTATGACAAGCCCGACATGAATGGGATTGCGAGAAAGATGGAATATCCTGGGAAATACTTGGTGTCCAAGCCGTCATTCCAGGAAGTTCTCAGGCCATGGCCTTCGGCCAACTCTTTTGCCTTCGAGAGATAGAAGTAGCTGTCAATGGTGTAAGTGGGCGTGTGAGCGGCATGGTGCAGTATGAGGAGGATTCCAAGAATCGAACCGAGAGCCAGAACGAGCCAGATAAGGAAAGGCGGGACTCGCGGTGTCTCGTTATGATCTTTCAATGGATTGCCGGAAAATAGAGATTCTTCGCTTCGCTCAGAATGACGTATATGGATTGCCGGAAAACAAAATCCTTCGCTTCAATCAGAATGACGCATTTGATGTCACTTCTTGAGTTTCCTCAGCGTTTCGTCGTATTCCCTCTTCGCAAAACTCACCCATCGGCTGCGCGGATGTTCTTTGATGAGTTTCTCGAACCTGCCCAGTGCCAGGTCGTACTTCTGCTCCTCGAAATAAGTGTGGCCAAAATTGTAGAGGTTGTCGGCTATGTTTTTATTGTTCCGATTATCGTCGAGCAGCTTCTTGGCTTCCTCGGCCCGGCTGCTGGTTGAGTATTTCATCAGGAAACTCTGGAACAGATCTATGGCCTGTTCGTAGGTTTTGTTTTCAAGGCCCTTGCTAATGCGACGAAACTCGCGTTCAGACTCGTTGCTCGCAAAGACCTCAGCCTCGGCGAGCCTTGGCTTGACGCTTGTGGCTGTCGGGGTTTGCGGGTATTGGTTCAATATCCTTCGGTACAATTCGGCGGCCTCGGCGTATTGCTCCAGTTCCATCCTTTTGTTCGCTTGTTCGGCAAGCTGAGCGGCTTTCTGCTCGAGCTTGCCCAGTTCCTGGTCCGCGATGGTCTGTTCGATCCTGGCTATCTCGGCGCGCGCCGCCTCGGCCGCTTTGGTGTCAGGGTAGTTATCGACGATGCTTTTCAGAATATCCTCTGCGACCGGGCGATCCCCTTCGGAGTACATCTTGACTGCATGCTCGAGCCGCGTTTGCGCGACCTGCTCGTTCTGTCGATGGGTTTCTTCAGCGGTTGCACGCTGCCGGGCAAGCGCCTGTTCCAGCGAGGGCAATTGCTTTTCCACGAGTCCGGCCGCCTGAGTTTCGGGATAGAGGCCGATAAGCGTGCGCGAGGCGCTCACCGCCTGCTCGATTTGGCCTTCGTTGAGATGTTTCTGAATTTGTTCGAGAAGTTGTTTTGCGCCGGCTTCGCGCTCCGCTGCCGCTTGTCCCGAAAGGCCTGTGGTCCCGGCTCTACGGGCCGGCCGACGCAACGCCTGCAAGACGTTTGTTTCGCCGCCCGGGGAACGACGCACGCCCATCGTGACGTACAGGGCAAACGCAAATGAACCCACAAGCACAATGCATCCCGCTATCAGCGCGGTCAAAGCAAGCCGTTTGCCGCGCAGGACTTCACCGCTCAGGCGAATTCGATTGAGCGCGAAGCCTCCCAGCAGCACTGCTATGAATGCTATGGCGCTTGCCGCCGGCGCCATCACAAGGCGCAATCCGGGCACAAACATAGCGGCCGACGCCAGGACGGCGCAGATTGCGAGCACGACACTCGCAACAGAAGTTTTGATTAGGACAGGTTTTGCGGGTGCGCCCAGGACAATCTGCGGAACAACGCCCGGCCCAACCGGAGCGCCCGGCTCCACTCCAGCCTGCTTCTCGGCCATGCACCTGCCGCAGTATACTTTGCCGTCGAGCTTTTGCCTGCATTCGTCACAGATGAACTTGCCACAGCCGACGCATATGACGGTGGCTTTGCGGCCGGAGTGATAAGCGCAGTCAGGTACCTCCACCTCGGCTTCCGCTTCCTTTATGATCACGATTGGCTTGTCGGCCTCTTTTGCGGGAGGGGGCGGCGCTTGCTTGGGCTCTTGTTTCTCGAAGAGATCAAACAGATCGATCACTTCTGAAGCGCGAATCCAATCAGCGAGGTCTTCATTGATAACGAGGTCATTGGGCCCAATCTGGCGTGAAGCGACCCACTGCCTGAGGACGTCGAGGCTGGCCGGCTCGAGCTTGCTGCCGTCGCGCGTTTTTACTTTCCAGTGCTTCGGCCCGTGGATGTCGTCCGAAGTCATGCCGCTATTCTCCTTGGCTTTTCCCGCTGCCCGATGCGCCAGTCAGAACTAGTTTACCCGACAACCATATGTGTGGGCACAACTCGCCATGCCCCGTCCAGAACCGTTTCTGATCTCCTGCAAGTATCATCGAACACACTCAGAGAGGCGGTTCTAATGCAGAGCCGTTACAACTCCATTATATATATAGACTTTCGTTAAAATCAAGGGGGAACGAATTACGCTGTTCGGGTTGAATCTGTGCTACGCACGTTTGAAATCGTGATTTCGCGCGACACTCTACATGCAAATCACGAGGGCGCAATGAATTGCGCCCCTACGGACATGAATGAAGAAAATCGGGGACACGATGTCGCATCGTGTCCCCGATTTTCTGAGGTGCGATTCATCGCGCCCGATATGTGCTGTTTGGCTGCGGCTATGCCGCGATGTGTTCATTTGTGGAGCCCGTTTTTCCGGCCCATTTTGAGCAGCATAGCCATTGGACAGATTCACAGTCACATGTGGGAGAATCTTTTATCGGGAAAGGCCCGCATATCTGAGCGCGCTCCAGAGGCCCTTTGACAGGCGCACAATCTCGCGGGGATGCCGGAGTCTTTTCGCCCGCATGAGCATGTACGAGGGCCGGAAATAGAATCTCCGGTAAGCTCTTGAGATGAGGTTCTGAAGTTTGTCGGGGCTGAGGTCCCTTGTTCCGACTACGGGAGCGCGACTCGTGAACAGCGACCAATCCTGAGTGCAAAGTCCCTCGCGCTTGAGTTGCTCGTAATAGAGCGTGTTCGGATATGGAGTGGCGGCGGTGAACTGCGCAACGTCGGGATTGAGGCCGATAGCCAACTGCACGGTGGCCTCGACCGTCGCCTCCGTCTCGCCCGGAAGGCCGATGATGAAGAACGCCATTGTCTCGATGCCCATACGACGGCACTTGTCGAACAATCCTCGAATGCGTTCCGCAGAAATGGGAATCCGTTTGACGCCCTTCAGGATTTCCGAACTGCCCGACTCGACGCCGAAATTGATCTCTTTGCAGCCGGAGCGGGCAAACGCCTCAATCATGTCCTCCGTCGCGAGGTCGGCGCGCGTCTCGCAGCGCCAGTCAACCTTTATGCCGCGCTCGACGATAAGCTCGCTTATCCGGAGAGCCCGTTCCTTATCTGCCGTAAATAGCGGGTCGCGAAAAAGAATCTCGCGCACACCGTGCCGGCGCACGCATTCTTCGATCTCCTCAACGACGTTATGAGGGCTGCGCGCCCGCCATTCCGTGCCCTGCCCGATGCGGTATGGGCAGTAGATGCATCCGTAGTGGCAGCCGCGGCTGGTGAGCATGGTTGTAAAGGGTTTCTTTCCCCAAACTGCCGAACAGTATTTGTCCATCGGCAACAGGTGGCGCGCGGGAAATGGCAGCGAATCGAGGTCGGCGATGAACGGCCTATCGGGCAGGCGTTTCAAACCTGCGCCGGATTTTATGCTGAGGCCGGGGATGCCTTCAACCGGTTTGCCTTGTGCAAGCGCGCTTGCGAGGTCGGCGATGGTGTATTCGGGCTCACCGCGTACAACCGCGTCCGCGCGTGATTCCTTGAGCGCCTCCTCGGAGAAAACGGTTACGTGGGGCCCGAGCAGGACGACGAAAGTCTTCGGGCACGATTCTTTGATGGCGTTCGCAATCGCCAGATCGTCAGCGATAGACGGCGTTGCCGTGCTTACCGCTGCGAGCGCGTAATTCCCGGACTTCATCCGCTCAAGGACCCTGGCAGGTCCCAGCCTGAGCGCGACCGCATCCAATATCTCCACCTCGTGCCCCAATTTCTCCAGGACGGCGGCGCAGTAGGCGAGGCTGAGAGGGGGCGTCATGTTGGTGCTTTTTATCTCGAAACCGAAGCCGCCCATGTGGTCGCGGCTGATCACGATGTCACGTTCGGGCTGAGGATTCAGGAGAAGTATTTTCATATGCCTTACCATGCTGCAATCGAGGGCGCTTATTCGGTATTTATTCGGGGACACGATGCGGCATCGTGTCCCCGAATAAATACCGCATCTTGCGCGCTACACTGTCCGATCCCGTTTTACGCGTTCCCAGAGCGCATTGAAGTCGCCTCTGAAGTACTTCAGACTCGCGGTCGCCAGATGTGAGGCGACCAGAATCATAGCGGGGATTGACACAAGCATGTCTTTCAGAAATCTGCGCGGCTCCGCCACGAGCGGCGCCAGGAGCGCAGTTCCTGCGATATAGCAGCCTAGTACTAAGAAGGCCATCGTCGCGAGTAATCGTCCTGCAACAGCCGGTTGGAAGAAGATCGCATGGACGAGTGCGGCCCCAAATGAAAGTATCAACAGATGCGGCCTCAGAATTCGGAACAGCGCGTATTCGGGGAAAATCAGAAGGCCGTACCAACCGTATCGCGGATTGCAGAGCAGCCCGGGGTGCCGGAAAAGCGATTGCGTCATTGCGCCGATGTTGCGTTTTTTCTGCCGCGAGAAATCATCGAGCGACTCCGGCGCGTGGTAAGTGGCTGAAGCGGACGGTTCCAACCTTGCGCGATACCCGTGCTCCCTGAGCGCGATGCCGAACTCGCGGTCTTCGTAAATGACGTCGGTAGAGAAATCGCCCACGGCGCTGCGCCGGACAAGCGAGAATTGGCCGAACAGGCCCGCAGCGCTGTCGAGGCAACTCTCGCCGAATTTTTGGGCGTTTTGCACATCAAAGAGGAACTGCGAGACGCGCGTCAGATAATTCACCTCGCGGTTGCGCACCCGGATGGTCGGCGAAACGCCGCCGACTCCGGGGTCAGCCATATGGGCAACCAGTTTCCGCAACGTGTCGGCCGGCGCCAACACGGTTACGTCAGTGATGGCGATGATCTCGTTCCGGGCGCCGGCGAAGGCGGTTTTTTGGGCGAATATCTTTCCTTTTCGCTCTCCGGCCTGAACGAGGAGAACCTTTTTTTCTGCAAACAAGTGTGCCACTTCGGCAGTCCGGTCAGTCGAACCGTCGTCAACCACTATTACTTCTAGAAGCTCCTTGGGATAGTCCGACTCGAGGATGTTCTCCAGCTTCCTCTGAATATGTTTTTCTTCATTATAAGCAGGGATTATGACGGTTATGGGAGGAATGAAGCCGCGGGCGGGCGCGGGTCGCCGCAAGAGTCCGGCCAGAAGGACAACGAGATTGTAAAGCACATATTGGCCCACGGCGATTCCGAAGGCAACAAATGAAATCGTCAGAATGAGTGATGCCATATTCCTTAATAACTTTGATTGAAGAATCTAATCCAAATCAATGCAACTACGTGCTAATGGCGTAACACTCGTAGCCGCAGGCTGTATGTTCCAAAGAAATTCCAATTCGCACTCCGGCTCACATCGAATGCCAGCCGGTTGCCGTCCCGAATAATCGAGTCCACCGCGCCGCCGGTTATCCGGAACGAATATTCATTTCCACCGGATGATACAATGCATTCTTTCTTGCCATTTATCGACTTTATTTCATAAGAGCCCAGCAAGTCAATCCTGACCTGTTTGATTTGGAGGTCGCCGGCGAGCGTTTTCACCACGAACTCGATGTCAGCGGCCAGCCGGCTCTTCGCGTCTAAGCCCGTTGAAATGAGAGAGTGTGTTATCTCGTGGAATGGGGCGAAGTAGGTGTGCGAGTGACGGCCGTCGGGGGACTGCTCCTGCGAAATGCCCGTGATCTCAACGAAATCGGTTCTACCGATTCTCTCGAATGCGGGTCTGACCCGGTGCCGGTTCAACAGAATCTTTGCAGCCGGCGCCGATTTCAGGACATGGCGACCGAGACGAGTTTCGCGCAACATCGTATAGACGGCCCGCCGCAATAGGCCGGCCTGGGTGTAAGGGCCGTCGAATGCGGGCGCCAGCCGGAGGCCCCCGTCGATGATAAACTGCGGCTGCGCAGTCGACATCTCGACGATCTGGTTGGTGGATCGTATCAGCGGTGGGGGTGCGTCGGCGTCCGAGCGCAACGACTTGACGATGCTTTCAGTAAGTTGCGCGTCATCCGCGTCGCCGCATGCGTCCAGCAGGAATTCGATGAAGGCGTCGGTCACAAACGTGGGCTCGATGTGAATGCTTTCCAACCCCGAGGGAAAATCCAGAAACCATGTTTCGCAGAAGCCGCCGTCGCGCTCCTGCAATCCGGCGATATTGTCGAAGAGCCGCCAGGCATGCTCGCGCCACGTTTCGTCGCAGCCTACGCGCCAGAGCCTCATGAATGCGCGCGCGATAAGGAGACCGCCCCATACGTCGATACGGGGGGTTATCGATTGCGAGAGTCCGTCAAATGACGGCTCCGCCATCGACTCGGTTGAACGCGGGCGAACCCACTGGAGCGCATAGGCTCCCCATTTCCCGGCATGTTCCAGCATTGCTCTGTCACCGGTGAAGGCGTGCCAGTCGAGGTTAGCATGGATGCAGGCCTCGGCGGTGATGCCGTCGGCTTCACCTGCATTCACGTCGCGCAGATACTGCCCGCACGCGAAGAAGCTTTCCTCGCGGTTGACGAAGCGCATCGCCTCTTCGGCCGCAGCGCGGTATTCCGGTTTGTTGGTCCTGGCATGGGCGGCAATCAGAGCGCGGGCCGCTTCGGCGGAGCCGGCGACACAGCCTGCATGCGGCCTTTCGTTCCGCCTTCCGATGGAGGCCGGCCACGAGCCGTCATCGCGCTGAGTCTTTACAAGCCAGTCCGCTCCTTCCACCGCAAGACGACCTAGCGCCGCTCTGTGTGAATCCGTGTTGCAAGGAGTAACCATCAAATCCCCCCTCCCCCCCTTTGACAAAGGGGGGAACTTGAGGACCTCTTCTACAGAGGGGGACTGAATATCTTCATTAGGGAGGGACTGGGGACCATCTCTTGTTAAGAGAGGGAACTGCTCACTTCCCCCTTTGACAAAGGGGGATTGAGGGGGATTTTTCCAATCAACGTCGAAATGCGTATTTGTGCGACCTGGCGTCGGCGCCCCTTTATTGGTGAGCGCGCAATATTCAAACAAGCGCCTCACAACAGTCGCCATGCCGCCCGGGAATCCGACGAAGCCGATGCCATGATGCGTGAACGCTTCGGTCTTCATTCCATCGAAGTAAGTGGTCGTGTGCCATAACGAGATGTCGTTCATTTTGTACAGGTAGTCGCCGCTCGCAAGTTTCGCGACAAGCTCTTGCTCACGTTGCTCGCCGCCGGTCCTTCCCATCCCGGCAAGTCTGCGGTAGAGCACGAGCTTGGTGACATCGTCCGTAATGTGCGAGTGCTTCATCTCGACTGATTCGAAGCCCGGCGTGTTTTTGACCGGCAGATGCATGTGGGTTCGATTCCGCGCGTCCCAAGTTCGGTCGTAGAAGCGGACTGCCGCCTGCAGTCTTTTCGCGAGTTGTTCGCCGGAGACTTCGCGCACGACTGGATGTGCCGGATGCAGATGCTTGAGGCACGTCCGTACGCACTCGAGCCAAGTGTCCGCGGCAACGAGCAGGAACGTTGCTTCGAACCACTCGCCTTCCGACAGAATCGCCGTGTGCTTTCTGATCCGTCTTTTCGTGCCGAACCAGCCGTACGGTTTGCGGATGACATCAAATTCCGGCATGATCGCGGCAGTGACATTCGCCAGGGCTTCGGCGCCGGAGGCCCGAATGAACAATGGAACTTCCCCATGTGGAAGCGTCAGAACTTTCGGGAAGGCGACTGCGAATGACCGGTATTTTTCCTGCCAGCAAGCGATCGGCATTTTCGAGAAGAGGGCTGCATCGTATCCCGTGCGCGCGCGAATGTGGTACTTGAAGTACGTGTTATAGGGGAACCCCATCTTCTTTGACTGTACACGTTCTGATCCGGCAAACTCGTATCGTCTTCCCCCTATGAACGCGGCATACGGATAGAATTCGCCCAGTCGCAGATTGAGGACCTCGAGTGGGAGCCCCTGCTCCGGGGTTCTGTCGACCGTCCATCTGATCTTGAGGACAATGGCTCCATTCTCTTCAGCGACTTCGGCGGCCTTGCGGATGCCGTCCGGCGGGTTTGTCGCGATGGAACCGACAACGGCCTCATCGAGCAGGATTTCGCCGTTCTTTATTTCAATCTTGTGCATTGCCATTGCTTTTTCCCGAAACCCAGAACAATCCTCCCATGAGGGCGGGCACGCCCAGACCAATTATGTCATACATCAGGCTGATTAAGAGGGCGCGCTCGTACGAAGTTGCTATCGGGGGCCTCTGAAACAATATTACCATCGCGGCCTCGCGCAGACCGAAGCCGGAGAAAGTTATTGGAACCAGCGACGACATCAGGGCAGGCGGGACAACCAGTGCTGGGTGCCAGATGGGCGTGTCGAAGAGAGCGCTCTTGCAGAAGCACCACACTTCGAGGAAAACTATTCCCCAATAAAGAAGAGATAATAGGGCAGCCTCTATAATTCGCTCGGGAGTCACGGTCCTCCGGAAATCGCGCAGCGAGACTCCTCGGCGGCGAAGCCACAGGAGACCGACCGCGGCAGCGCTCGCCGCGGCCAGCGCCACGAGCGCGGCAATATGCGCCCATCCTGGCGCGAGAGAAATCTGAAGGTCGGCGCGGAAGAGGACGAATATGCCGAGCGCCGCGAGCGGGCCGAGCGCGAGCAAGTCGAACACACGTTCCGCCGCGAAGCATGCGAGCCCGCGAGCCGTTGGCACATCCATCTCGGCCTGAAGCATATATACCTTTGCGAGTTCGCCCACTTTTGCGGGCGTGATCATTCCGGGCAGGAACGAGATCATTTGAATGCGCATGGTGTTCCAGAAATTGCGGTTTGCAAGCCTGCCGAACACCATTACGGCCAGGCGCTGTGCTCGAACAAACTGGCCCGCCACAATAAACACAATGGAAAACAAGATGAATGAATAGCGGATTCCACTCAGATGGGCAGCGCTCTGTGCGAGATTAGCTTTGCGTAACAAGAAGAGGATGATGGCGAGGGAAATGACGATCTTCAGAATTGTCGCGAATTTCTTCAATAAGGCGGCTCCTACTGAGTTCGTTTGTCTATAAGGTCGGCCAACAGTCCGATGACAGCCACTTGTATCGCGAAGGATATCAGGATGACGACCGTCACGTCCATGACTTTGTGAAGAACAAATCCGCTGTACAGCAGCAGTGCGACGCCGGCCAGAAACAAAGCGGCGCTGATGGGGAGGAATATCTTGAGCGGATTGAAATACATAATGGTGCGCACGATGATCATGAGGAATCCCAATGTGTCGGAGAACGGCCGAATCTTGCTTTTGCCCGTCCGCGGATGATAGTCAATCGGGCTGAATCGAACGCGGAAATTATTGCTCAGCATGGCGAGAGTGATTGTGGTTGTGAATGAAAACCCCTGCGGAAGTATGTTCAAGAAACGCTCGAGCACAGATTTTCGCATCACTCGCATGCCTGAATTCAAATCAGGGATTTTCGTGGAGGCAAGGTAATTCGCGAGAGCCGTCAGCGCCCACTTGGCAGGCCGCCTCATGAGTGGCATGGCGACATTGTCGCCGGTGCGCGCTCCGACGACCATGTCCGAGTCGTTCATGCTCCGGACAAGTTCGGGGAGCGCCTCGGGCGGATACGTGCCGTCGGCGTCCGTGATGGCGACCAGCGCGTGCCGCGCTGTCTTTAGGCCTTGTTTGATCGCCGCACCGTAGCCGAGATTCAGGCCGAGATCGATCACGCGTACATGGGGGCGTTCGGCCGCCACGCGAGAGGTTCCATCGCTCGAGCCGTCGTTGACGACAATGATTTCATGCTCGATCCCCGCTGCTTCCATCGCAGACGAGACACCCTTCAGCACCTTTCCGATGCTTTGTTCTTCATTATGCGCGGGAATGATTATTGATACCGGCTCTGCCACAGTCACCTCCATTTGCGGGCCATTATAGCATAGAATTCGCAGCGCGGCATAGCCACAGCCAAAGAAGAAGCTTAAGCCATTGAGGACACCGAGCTCACTGAGAAATACTGTTTTTGCCATCGAGCAGACGTGCCGCGTTGAAGTTGATAAAAGATTGTGCAAACAAATTGGCGACTACATAGTCCTGTCCCGGTTCGCCGGTTATGGGACACTCTCAAGAGAGGTATTCGACTAGGGGGGAAAGAGGGGATTCGCCTGTCGGTTGTCTTCCCTTGCGTTCTTTGCGGCTGCGAATGAATTCACACCCGTACGACTGTCGAATAGGTTTTCAGAACGGTTCGATGTGAACCTGGATGTCGGTGACGCCGGGGATTTGTTGTTTGATCCGTTGTTGGAGCTCGTGTGAGAGCGCATGAGCGTCCTCGACGTGCATGTCTTTGTCGACGACGACGTGGAGGTCGATGTTGATGTCGTCTTCGCGGCCGCGGGTGCGTATCCTGTGGCATTTCTGGATGCCGGCGATGCCGGCGCATATCATTTCGATGCGCGATTTATCGAGCACCATCGCGTCGCAGAGAACCTGCGAGCTATGTCTCATTATCGAGAGGCCGACGCGCCCGATGGCGAGCGCGATGCCGATTGCAACTATCATATCGACTCGCGGATAGCCGAACCGCGCGAGGATAAGGGTGATGATGACGGAGAACGAGACGTAGATATCGCTGCGGGTGTGGGCGGAATCGGCAAGGAGGACGTCGCTTCTCAGGGCGGCGCCTTTCTTGTTTTCATAGCGCATGATGAGATAGTTGACGCACATTGTGCCTATCATCACGATAAAACTGGATGCGGACACGTGGATAGGC
>JACRIR010000235.1 GCA_016215705.1 Candidatus Poribacteria bacterium
TACAGTATCCGACACATCATAGATAGCGAGTCCATGTTCAGCGGACCAGCATGCAAACCGTTTGCCGGGTTTTGTCCAAGCGCGCAATGGGACATTCTCGAATTTGCTTAGCGCCACTTTCCCTTCTGACCGATAATTCACTAGCCACAGAGGCCACTTTCCCTCGGCATCTTTTTGGACAAGTGAAATCCATTCGCCGGCATGCGGCAGGTCAGCTTGGGTGGCCCAGCCTCGAATTTTGCTACTACCTTGCGGGTTCTGAGTTTCAATGTCTCCAACCGGTCCTGGATCAACAATCGGCCGTCTTTTAGAATGCCGACCCAATCGGCGACGCGCTCGATGTCGGCAAGGATGTGAGAGGAGAAGAAGACTGTGCGTTTGCCGTCTCGCACCAGGTCGACGATATGTTCCATGAACTCGCGGCGCACGACCGGGTCCATGCCGGAGGTGGGATCATCCAGAATCAATAGTCTTGGTTCGGGCGCGAGCGCGATTATGAGCGAAAGCTCGGCGACCATGCCGCGCGAGAGGTGCTTGATTTTGCGCTTCGGGTCGAGGCCGAATCTTTCGACAAGCTCATCCGCCAACTTCTTGTTCCATGTCTTATAGAACTTGCTCGTGAACCACAGAATCTCGCTGACCGTCATCCAGTCGTACATTATCTGCTTTTCGGGCACATAGCCGACGTCGGCCCGGATTTTGACGGGGTCGATTTTGGATGAATACCCGAGCGCCGTCGCGCAGCCGGAAGTTGGCCGGAGGAGACCTAGAAGCATGAGGATGGTCGTTGTCTTGCCTGCGCCGTTGCGCCCTAGGAAGCCGTAAACGCTTCCGTAAGGCACTCGAAGTTCAATCTCATTCACGGCGACAAGTCTCCGGAACCTTTTGGATAATCCCTGTGTCTCAATGGCATATTCCATTAGTTTTACCCTTTGTTTCGGTGATGATCCGCCGAGGCTTCGGGGACAGTCCCTATTCTACGGCCTAAGCAACGCAGCCCGTAAATAGGGACAGTCCCCTTCGCAGCCCAAGTTATTTGGCCCTCGTCTTGTTCAGATTCTCGATTCGCCCATCCAGCAGCTCGCGCACTTCCTCTACGGAGACACCTCGATGAAAGGCGTCGACAAGTATCCCGTCGAGCACATTCTTTATTTCAACAAGCGCCCTTCGCTTATCGGGGTTGCGTCTGGCTTCGGAAACGAACACGCCCTTTCCGGCGCGGGTGATAACGACGCCTTCGTGTTCAAGCTCGCGATATGCTCTGGCAACCGTGTTCGGGTTTATCCGGAGCTTCAATGCCATTTCCCTGACGGAAGGCAAGAGCTCGCCGGGCTCCGTCATCCCGCCGGCAATTGAATATTTAATCTCATTCATGAGTTGAATGTAGATAGGCTCGCTTTTTGTCGGATTGATTCTCGGAAGCATGTTCAGATTCCGCCAACTGTATTATCTGTACTAGTACAGTAATTATACACCCGATCCGCCGATGTGTCAAGAGGAAGAGAGGGGGGAAAGGCGAAAGAAACAAGACAAAACGGAAAATCCCCCTCTTTCCCCCTTTGCGAAAGGGGGACGAAGGGGGATTTCATAGCTGTGTGAGAATATGTTTGGACTACTCCTCTGTTTCCGAAGGGCTCACTTTCTCCAACTGGCTCACTTCCGGCGAGGAAACCGACGGGTTTGTTATGTGGGGGGTGATGAAGATGATGAGTTCCCGCTTCTCACGGTCCTGATTGAGATTCCGAAATGGGACGCCGAGCACGGGAATATCGCCGAGAAGAGGCACTTTACGGATTGCTTCCGTGTTTTCGTGGGTTCGCAAACCTCCGATGGCAATGGTCTGTCCGTCGCGAACCATCACTACGGTATTGGCGCGACTTTGAGATTTCACCGGAACGCGGATCGTGTTTGTGATGGCGCCGCCCTCGTCCGGAATGATGGTCGTGTTGAAACTCTCTTCCCGGGCCAAAGTGCTGATCTCGGGGCGTATCTCCATCAATATATTAGCGTCGTCACCAATGTGGGGGATTGTCTCAAGTATGATTCCGATGTCGAGGAATTGGATGTCAAGGGAAAGAGCATTCCCGCGTTCGCTGAAGCGGGTGTTGGCATAAGGCTCGAGGGTGGAAACCTCAAACCTGGCGGGTAGGCCATCCATCGCGAGTATCCTCGGGCGCGAAAGCGTCCTGGTGGAACTGTCCTCGATAAGAGCTTCGATGTTTGCGCTGAAGTCCGAGCCGGGTATGATCTGCTCGGGCGTGATGAGGTTTCCCGCTGCGTCGAAAACCGCCGGTATTCGT
This sequence comes from Candidatus Poribacteria bacterium, assembly GCA_016215705.1. GTDB lineage: Bacteria > Abyssobacteria > SURF-5 > SURF-5 > SURF-5 > JACRIR01. Next base: position 2,301 of record JACRIR010000235.1, read on the forward strand.
ACGGAAGGCGTGCCGATAGAAATGCGGCCGGTGGAATTCACGTCTGCCGATGCACGTTCTGCATCTACGTTGAACACGGCCTCGCTGTCGCTGCCCTCGAATCCCAGGCGCAGTTCCCAGTCTATCCCGAGCTCTTTCAATTTGGCTGTGGAAACGTCCAGGATGTCAGCCTCTATGAGGACCTGCTGGGCAGGACTGTCCCAGGTTGGAATGAGCGACTTGACGCGCTCGAGGTTCGATGCAGTGGTAACGACATAGACCGTATGCGTTCGTAGATCAGGTTCAACAATCCCGGTTGTTGGACCGAGAACACGTGTTATCTTCTCGGCTATTTTATTTGCGTCCGCATAGTTGAGGCTGAAAGTTGACGACGGCATTTCCGCATCGAGCGTCGCGATGGTGTCGGCGATGGCGTTCAACTGCGACTCGAGTTCGCGAACAACAATCGAGTTCGTGCGCTCGTCGACTGTCAGGTTTCCGCCAGGCGAGAGGAGAGGCCGAATGATTGGTTCGAGTTGACGCGCGCTTGCATACGAAACCGGAAAGGTTCGAGTAGTAATCGAGTCATCAAACGCGAACGGGTTTGAACTTGGACAAAAGCCGATGCTGAATAAGGTCAGCAACAGCAGTATGGCAACGCGCGCAGTCGGAGTCTTGAGAATACCGAGCATACCGGGGGCATGTGACATCTCACCCATCTCGCCTTTTCCTCCCTCTCCCTGAAGAACTGGTTCATGGTTTAGGGTTCATGGTTGAACCCCAAAGAATCAGCGGCCGAGCTTTATCGCTTCGTCGATGAGCATGATAGGAATATCGTCTTTGATGGGATACATGAGCTTGCAGGCATCGCAGATTAGCCCATCTTGCTTGTCGTTCAGGTGAATATCGCCTTTACACTTCGGGCACGCAAGAATAGCCAAAAGTTCAGGATCTATCATGTGTCACCTCCTTAAGAAAGGCGAAAGGGGAAGAACCATAGGAGAAGAGAGATTCTTCGCTTCGCTCAGAATGACCAATGCACTTTCTCCGATAATTAGTCCCGCCGCAGGCGAAACGCATTTCCTACCCGATTTTTTTCCCATGTGCGGGGAGGGTTCTTGACTGAAAGATTATATGGGAGTCAAAAGGTTTAGTCAAGAAAGAAGCTCAACGGGCGTGCGACAACTGCTTTATTTTTGCGACAACTGCGGTGGCAAACTCGGAGCATTTCAAGAGAGTCGAGCCTTGCATTTGGCGGGCCAGGTCATATGTAACCCTCTTCTCCTGTATCGTCTGTTCTATCCCCTTCATTAACAGGTCACCTGCCTCATGCCAGCCCAAATGACACAACATCATTTGTCCCGAAAGAATGAGGGAACTAGGGTTCACTTTGTCCTGCCCGGCATACTTGGGCGCTGAGCCATGAGTCGCCTCGAATATGGCCGCGTCGTCGCCGACGTTTGCGCCGGGCGCCATGCCGAGTCCGCCGACCTGGGCCGCAGCCGCATCGGAAAAGTAATCTCCGTTCAGGTTCGGCATCGCGAATACGGAATAGTCCTCCGGTCTTATGAGCAGTTGCTGAAACATGGAGTCGGCGATGCGATCTTTTATGACCACCTTTCCCTCGGCAGAAGCGTCTTTCTCCTGCACGTCTTTCTCGGTAACGGTCGATCCGCCGAATTCCTGTTGTGCAACTGCATATCCCCAATCGCGGAAGGCGCCTTCGGTGTATTTCAGAATATTGCCCTTATGCACAAGCGTAACGCTCGGGAGCCCTTCCTCGATCGCATACTTGACAGCCCGGCGCACGAGGCGCTTCGTTCCAGTGGCGCTCATGGGTTTGATCCCGATACCGGAATCAGGGCGGAGGGCAATGTCAAATGTTTGCTGAAGGAAATGCATCATCTGCGTGGCGCCTGGCGAAAACGCCGGCCACTCGATGCCCGCATACAGGTCTTCAGTGTTCTCGCGGAATATGACGACGTTCAATTTCTCGGGGTGTGTGACGGGACTCGGCACGCCCTGGAAATGTCTAACGGGCCGGATACACGCATAGAGATCGAGTTCCTGCCTCAATGTCACGTTAAGTGAGCGAATACCACCGCCAACAGGAGTTGTGAGAGGACCCTTTATTGCAACTTTATAATGGCGAATCGCGTCCAGGGTGTCTTGTGGCAAGTATTCCCCATACCGTTCGAGGGCCTTCTCACCGGCGTAGGTCTCAAGCCACCGTATGCGTCTCCGCCCGTCATATGCAAACGCAACCGCCGCATCGAAGACCCTGACGGCTGCCGTCCAGATATCAGGCCCTGTCCCGTCACCTTCTATGAAAGGGATAATCGGATTATCAGGAACTTTGAGTTCACCATCCTCTATGATGATGTTTTCGCCCGCCGGCTGTATCAATTTCTCGTATCGCAATTGTGCGTCCTTATCTCAAATCCCCCTCCCCCCTTGCAAAGAGGGATTAGGGGGGACTTCTCATTGGTGTTTTGCCTATTGGTCTGTCCAGCCCTTGGCGCGCTCGACGGCTCGCTTCCATTGTCCGTAAAGCCGTTCGCGGTCGCCGGCTTTCAAGCGAGGAGTGAAACGAGTCTGCTCACGCCAATTTGTGGCGATATCCTTGAGACTCGTCCAGTATCCGACTGCCAGTCCGGCAAGGTACGCCGCGCCGAGCGCAGTCGTCTCTTTCGTCTCGGGCCGACTTACCGGCACGCCCAGTATGTCGCTTTGGAACTGCATGAGCAAATCGTTTCCGACGGCGCCGCCGTCAACTTTCAATTCATCGAGCTTGCGGCCGGAATCGGCCTGCATACATTCGATGACATCGCGCGTGAGATAACAAACTGATTCCAGAGTTGCGCGCGCGAGGTGGCCGCGATTCGAGCCTCGGGTGAGTCCGACGATTGTTCCCCGCGCGTACATATCCCAATAAGGCGCTCCGAGACCGACGAAGGCGGGCACAAAATAAACGCCTCCGTTGTCGTCTACCGAGCGCGCCAGGTCCTCGCTTTCGGCGGCGTTCGATATGATCATGAGCTCATCTCTGAGCCATTGCACTGCGGCCCCTGCGATGAATATGCTGCCTTCGAGAGCATATTCGACCGTGCCATTGAGGCCCCACGCGATTGTGGAGATAAGGCCGCTCTTCGAGGCGACCGGCTTTGCGCCAACGTTCATGAGGACGAAACATCCGGTGCCATAGGTGTTCTTTGCGAGTCCTGCCTCGAAGCAAGCCTGACCGAACAAAGCCGCTTGCTGGTCTCCAGCGATGCCGGCAATCGGTACGGCCGCCCCGTAGAAAACGTCCGGACTGGTATTGCCATAGACCTTGCTCGAGGGCCCGGCCTCCGGCAGTATTTGTTTGGGAATGTCGAGTTCAGCGAGCAGCTCGTCGTCCCATTGAAGTCTGTTGATATTGAACACCATTGTTCGCGAGGCATTGGAGTAGTCGGTCACGTGTATCTTCCCACCGCTCAGTTTGTAAATAAGCCAGGTGTCTATCGTGCCGAATGCCAGTTCTCCCCGGCGCGCTCGCTCTCGAGCGCCCGGCACATTGTCGAAAATCCATTTGATCTTGGTTCCGGAAAAATAAGCGTCAACCACGAGGCCGGTTTTCTCACGAACCGGCTGTTCAAGTCCGCGCCTCTTCATCTCATCACAGATGGAAGCGGTGCGCCTGCATTGCCAAACGATCGCATTGGCGACGGGCTTTCCGGTCGTTCGGTCCCACACGACCGTCGTCTCTCTCTGGTTGGTTATCCCTATCGCGGCTACCGCCGACGGCTCGATGCCCGCTTTCTCCATAGCCTTGCCCGCCACTTCGATTTGGCTCGACCAGATTTCTTCGGGGTCATGTTCAATCCAGCCAGGCTTCGGATATATCTGACGGAACTCCTTCGAGGCGGTCGCGACGGGTTTGCCGCTGTGGTCGAAGACTATTGCGCGCGAGCTTGTGGTTCCCTGGTCGAGGGCTAGGACGTATTGTTTCATCTGTCACGCACCTCCGAGTATGACCGGCGCATTGCGAGCGACTTACGTTTATTAGGGGACACCATGTCGCATGGCATCCCCACCAAAGGGATCATAAGAGTGATCCGCCAAACGGGTTATTCGGGGACACGATGCCGCATCGTGTCCCCGAATAACCAGCATGCCGCATCGTGTCCTTTAACAACCGTCGTCTTTGAACACAGTCTGGCGTCATAATAGCGACACGCCGAAATGCGAGAGCAGGCCGTCAAGGACTGTCAGAGGAAGACCGACGACATTGTAGTAGCAGCCGCATATCTTTTCGACGATTATGCCGCCCGGCCCCTGAATGGCGTATGCGCCCGCCTTATCGAGCGGGTCAATCATCTGGAGGTATCTCTCTATCTGCTCATCTGAGAGGGGTCGGAATGTGACGTCGGTCACCGCGCAAGCTGTTTTCTCCAGAGCGTCAGCTATCCTGACGACGGCTACTCCACTGTGCACCTGGTGGGTCTTGCCAACGAGTTCATGAAGCATCCGGCGGGCATCCTCGATGTCCCTGGGCTTGCCGAATATCCTTCTTTCCTGCCGGACGACCGTGTCCGCGCCTATGACCAATCCGGTCTCGAACCGTTTGGCGACTTCTCGCGCCTTCAAGAATGCGTTTTGTTTGACAAGGTCACAGATTGGAACCGAGGGCGAGGACTCTTCCTGAATGCCGCTCTCAACTACCTGAAATTCGAGGCCGAGTGACCGCAGCAGCTCGATTCTGCGAGGAGAAGATGACGCCAGAATTATTGGTGTGTTTCGGCGGTCGCCGGCCATGTGGAGTTTTCGGGTCATTAGAACGCGCCCGGAGTTGCTTCGATAACCTTTGTTCCTTTCGGGGCATCGAATTGAAGTTCGTTGTCGGCAACCGGCTCATTCACGCGGGCGGCTTTGAGTTCTATCTCATTTGTGTCGCCCGAAACTTCGCGGACCAGTATCTTGCGCGGCAGGTAGTCGGTCTTGCCGACCCATATTGTGATGCTCTTGACTTCGGATGACATCGGCTCGACCTTTGGGAAGAGGTCGATTTGGCTCAAGCCCTTCTCGCCCGCTGCGCAGATGGATATGTTGAAACCTTCCTTGAGCGCATTGGCCGAGGCTTCAAACGCCAGAAAGAAATGCAACGCTTTTTCTCCCTTGCCGGAGGGATAGACCTCGATTTGTTTAAGGTCAGGAAAATAAAAAGAGACCGAGTCGCGATCCACTCGCATCTGAGTTTTGTCCGGAGGATCATACTTCCAGATCATCTGGCGAGGGCTCTTGTATATCACCATGCCGCCGGAGGTCTTTGTCTCATCAAAAAGCGTAAGCGTTCTTTTCTGTGTGAATCGGGCCTTGTATGTTTGCACCTTTGCCCGCTGCTGTTCGAGATTTCTGAGGAATCCGTCCACGTCTGATCCTGCCGCCCGGCAAATCGATTGCGTCAAGAAAATGCCGGTGATCGCCGCCAGGAAGACCAGCGGGAGCTTATTTCGCCAGGAGCGGGCCAGAAGCGTGGCGCCTGGCTGCGTCCACCTCAAGTCTGATTTCAAAGGATTATTCCTCCTCTGGAGAAAGGATTTTCAAGATTCTCGACTCTTAACCTTCGACTTTTGACCTTCGACCTATCGGGTCATTCCTTTTCGCCGGGTGAGATGATTTCAAGGTCCTTGAGTTCTTCCTCCCCGACACGGTGCTTCGGAACCTGTGACGAGTCGGCCGGTTCGATTTCCGGTTCGACTGCCGGATGTGTGTCCTGCGAGTCGCCGGACCCCTGATCAAGAAGCAGTCGGGAGTCCTGCGCCTGGATCATCTTCCGGTGTATATCAATCAAGGACGCGAACTCAGCCCTGAACCTCTTATGCTGGTTGAGCAGTTGAAACGTCTCTTCCTCGAGTCGCTCTTTCCGCTGCCTTGCTTTCTGCAGGATGAGCTCGGCTTCAAGCTCTGCTTCACGTATCAAAATATTGCTTTTGCGCTCGGCTTCTTCCTTGATTTCTTGTCCAATCTTCTGAGAAGAAATCAATGTGTTTTTCAGCGTGCTCTCGAGATGGCGGCTTTCCTCTACCGCTTCCTCCAGTTGTTTTATCTTTTCCGCCAGCAGCAGATTACGGCGCAGCAGTTCCTCGAACTCGAGGGCGACCGTCTTCAGGAAGTCATTGACCTCTTCAGGTTTTAGCCCCCGAAAAGACGTAGTGAACTTTTTTTGGAGAATCTCGTTGGGCGTGATATCTGAAGTCAACTTTTCTTCACCCCTCCCAGTTCCTTTGCCCTTGTGAGAGCGCTATTGACCGCGGCGAATACGGTCTCGCCGAACGCGCGGTCCGTGAACGTTTTGACGGCTGCTTCCGTCGTGCCGCCCGGCGAGGTGACTTTTGCTCTGAGAGCCGACGCTGATTCGCCGGATTCGATAAGGAGTTTTGAGGCTCCGAACAGCGTCTGCGCCACGATGCCAGGCGCCTCGGTCTCAGGGAGACCGCATTTGACCCCCGCCTGCGTCAACTGTTCCGCGAAAAGGAAGAGATACGCCGGACCGCTGCCGCTCACCGCAGTGACAACGTCTATCAGCGATTCGGGAAATCTGTATACTTTCCCTAATGCTGAGAAGATTCTCTCGGCTTCGGCCATGTCGTGTTCCGTTGCGTGTGCTCCGCTGCATATTGCGGAAACCCCCGCGCCGACCAGAGCAGGCGTGTTAGGCATTACGCGGATTATCCTCGTCCCGGGGCTCAGCCGGCTCGCAATGAAATCGGTGGTTATGCCGGCCGCTATCGATATTATTAGTTGAGAGGGTTTGATAACTGTTTTCATCTCGGAGAGGCATTCGGCCATAGTCTGCGGCTTTACGGCAATTAGAACGATATCGGCTTGGCGCGCGGCCTCGGAAGCGCTCTGAGCAAGGCCGACACCATGCTTGCGCGCCATAGACCGGGCTTTCTCGGCAACGATGTCGCATACGACGACTCCATCGGGCCTGAATAGTGCGGCCTTTATGACGCCTTCAAGGATGGCGCCGCCCATGTTGCCGGCGCCTATTATCCCGAGTGTCCCGGCCGTCACAGTGGTCTAGTCCTCCATAAAACGAACAAGGATGAGTGTGATGTTGTCAACTCCGCCCCCCTTTTTCGCTTCTTCAATCAACCGATCGCATTTCCGCTCCTGGGAGGCGCCCGCGTCGGATATTATTTCGAACATCGTAACATCATCAAGCATGCTGGAAAGACCATCCGTGCAGAGCAATATCTGATCGCCTGCCCGAACACGCTCCTCAAATACATCGACCTCGATCGCGTCACGTGAGCCGAGCGCGCGGGTAATCACGTTCCGCCATGGGTGCACTCGAGCGTCCTCGGGAGTTATCAGGTTCTTCTGCAATTGCTCGTTGACCCATGAGTGGTCCTCCGTCAACTGTCGGTAACCGCTTTGCCGAAACAGATAGCCGCGACTGTCGCCGACGTTGCCGACCGTGACAACGTGGCCGTCGAGGTGGGCGCAAACGACGGTCGTGCCCATTCCTGCCAACTGTTCGTTTCGGGTGGCAATTTGTCTTATCTTGTCGTTCGCGACGCAAACTGCATTGATGATCTTGTTCCCGGTCTCGGACAAGTCAGGGTTCACGCCGTAGGGGGTGGCTTGTGCTCCCGCCGCGGGTGAGTACCGCCTGAAGTAATCGCATATGCTTTCGACCGCAACCCTGCTTGCAAGGTCACCGGCGGCGTGCCCACCCATGCCGTCGGCGACCACAAAAATGCGGTTACCCTCGTCGATGAGATACGAGTCTTCATTGTCCTTTCGCTTCAGTCCTACGTCCGTTTGGGCGACAAAGCTCGCTTTCACCGGATGACCTCCTGCAGAGGCTCAAGGCGTCTCTGCTTTGCCCGCTGAGATTATGTAACTCTGGCCGTTTACCTCAGGCACAATGACTTCAAATGCGCCAACTTCCACGTCTTTCGTGCGAATGACGCCTACGTCCCTGACATCTATCTTTGTCTGAATCGCCGACTGCGTTTCTCGGCTGATAAGTATCTGGTTCCGTCCGGCGGCCGAGGCGAGTCTGAACGCGGTGTTGACCATGTCGCCGATGACGGTGTAATCCATCCGGTCGATGTTGCCGACGTTTCCTGCGATCGCGGCGCCCGTATTGATGCCTATGCCTATGTCAAACGTTCGCTTTCCCGTTTCCTTCGCGCGCGCGTTCATGGCGCGCACTCGTTGTATCATGTCCATCGCCGCAAGCGCAGCCCTGTCCGCGTCGTCACCGTAGGAAAACGGCGCGCCGAAAATGGCCATAATACCGTCGCCCATGAATTTGTCGAGCGTTCCCTGGCAGGCAAATATGATCCGGGTCATTTCGTCGAAGTATTCGTTGAGCATCTCCATGACGTCGCTCGGGTTCATTTTCGAGGACATCGTGGTAAAACCTCTTATGTCACTGAACAAGACGGTAACTTTCTGGAGCGTGCCGCCCGGCTTCCAGTCCTCGGGGTTCTTCATGAGCATCTCGACTACGGCATTCGGGAGATTACGCGACATCGTGGTCCGCACTTTTTCCTCATATTGAAGTCTTTGGAATAGCCGCGCGTTTTCTATCGCTATCGCCGACAAACTGGCAAAGGCGGAAAACAACTCCTGATCGCTTTCCTCGAAGGCGCCCTCAGACGCGCGGTTGTCAAGATATATTGCTCCAAGGACGCGGTCCTCGATTCTGAGGGGCACGGACATGATCGAAACGATTTTGTGGAGTATTATGCTTCCCCGGTCCCTGAGAGAGGGGTCTTTCGCGGCGTTGGAGGTCAAGCGTGGCTCACCGGTCCGGGCCACTTCATTGGCCACGCTCATACTGAGCGAGAGCTCGTTCAACTCTTCCCCTCCCATCTTGCGTTTCACCATCACCTTCAGGTCGCCTGTTTCCTCGTCCTTCAACATCAGAAAGCCTCTTTCGGCTTGCAGCACCTCGATGGCCGAATCCATGACGAGGTTTAGTCTCTCTTCGAGATCGAAGCCCGAGATGATGCATTTGCTGGCTTCATAGAGCGCTGAGAGCCGGTCATAGGATTTGCCGACCGCGGAAAGCTTGTTCCTGGCCTGCGAGAATGGGTCCTCGAGTTCATCAATTTCTTCTGCCAGCGACGCATTGTTGCGTTTGCGCATTGCGTCCATCCTCGCGACGACCGATTCCAACTCCTTCTCCATAAGCCGAATATTGCTCGCGACCACGGTTCGACGCGGCTGAGGATGGCGGCGCACATATTCCTCGGCAGGGCGGGGCGTCGCGGGAACCCTCACGAATTTGATAAGGGTGTATCCCACCCGGATGATGTCGCCGTGTTTGAGGTCGACAGCCTTGATGCGCTCGCGCGAGTTCCCGAGAAACGTGCCGTTGAGACTGTCTTCGTCTTTCAAGACAACTTTGTCTCGCTTGATTTCCACGCTGAAATGGTGGGATGACACGGAATCGTCTTCAAGCGTTATTTCGTTCGTGGGAACTCTTCCGACAAGGATGCGGGGTTTGTCAAGAAGCACTTCGCGCAGCTCTTTGCCCTTCTCTCTTATTATGAATTTATACACGTTGGCAATCTCGCTGCCCTGTATGAGGGATACGTTCGCGCGCAATTATAACAAATGACGGTCAGCCACGGCAACCCGCCTTCTGAATCTGCGCGCCAATCCTGCGGGTGCGAATAACCTGGCCTCCACAACGCTCATTTCCCTTCGTTATCCAATGCGCGCACAAGAGCGACTTCGTCGCAATCAGGGAACTTCACACATTTGACGCATGCCGACCATATCTTATGCGGCAGCAGCGACCTATCAATCTTCTCAAAACCTTGCTTTTCAAAGAAAACGGGCTTGTCCGTCAGTGTAAACACTTTTGATATGCCCAGCAAACGCGCCTCGTTGATGCACGCCTGGACCAGCGCCGTGCCGATTCCTTTTCGCTTATTTACCTCTCGTACCGCCAGAGACTGGACCTCGGCCAGGTCCGCCCAAAACAAGTGCAAGGCGCAGCAGCCAAGCACGGTCTCATCGGCGTCAATGAACACGAAGAAATCCCGAAGATTTTCGTACACTTCCATGAGGGCTTTGGGCAGCATATCCCCCTTTTGAGAGTAGAAACTGATGAGCTCCCGAATTGTGGGAACATCATCCATCTTCGCTTTGCGAACATTGCTCACTCTTATTCTTGTTTTGCGGGCCACCCTTACTCCTCGCTTTCTCCGCCGGGAACTTTGACTTTGAATGGCAAATCAAGTTGAAGCCCTTTGACCAGGCCATAGCGCTTCAAAAGGCGCAGCAGTTGGAGGGTTTCACTTTCAACATAATTGACATTCACTTCCACGTGCGAGATAAGAAAATTCAATATGGTCGGAAATTCAAGCACGTGATCCACGCCTTTTTCACGAAGTATCTCTTCTGTTCCCGCCCAAGCCTCCTCTGCCGGGGACTCCTCGGATATCACCAGAATCGATCTGAAAGGGGCGTCCTTGAAAAAGCCTCGCGCGAAATCGACCGCCTTCGGGCTGACAAAGTAAAAGAGCTCCGGCAATCGGCTCACGAGCGCAGCCGAAAACCTGTGGCTGTGCCAGCCTTTGACATCGACTATGGCATTCGGGATATGCCGCATATGCTCCGCGCGCAGCCTTATTGGCAGCGGTGCGTCCGGTTCAGAGTATTGCATATTCCTGGCCAGGATGTCTATGCTATAGCGACCCGCCGGTTCCGCCTTATGAAGTTGAAACTTCCGATTCATGAAAACGGCGAAATTGGCTGCCTCGAGGAATTCCCGGACTATTCTGGTGTTCGTATCAGTCATATCTCATCGATCAATCCTCTGCCGCGACTATCTCCTTCGCCTCCGGATTTGTCGGCTCAAGCTTGAGGGTCAACTGCCCGAAGTAGCGCGCATAACGTTTCTCGCCGAGCAGCATATAGCATTTTGCAATCCCGAGGTAGTTGTCCACTAGCGTATAATGCAGTCCGAATGCGAAAAAGTGCATGCAGCCTGCAGGCGAAAAATCCTTGGCGATAAGATAGTTCTGGAGAGCGGGTCGGCGTTCACCCTGCAGCGCGAAGGTTTCACCAAGAAAGAAGTACCCCTCGGGCTGTTCCGGTCTGGTCCGAATGAGTCCCTGGCAGATGGCGGCCGACTTCAACGCCTCTTGTTGAACGCCCGGCGGGTTCTTGAGAGCCTCGTGAATTTTTGCCATATAAAGATGCGCCGCGAAGCTGGACGGATTGAGAGCGCACGCATCTTGAAGTTCGGAAATAGCTTTGCCGAAGTCTTTCTCATAATAATATATGATGCCGAGACCCGACATTGCCTTCACATTGGAGCCGTTAATACCGAGCGCCCTGAGAAACTGTGCCTTTGCCCTGGGAAGGTCGCGCTCCGTCAAGTAAAGCATACCAAGGTCAAGGCGGGCCGCGATACGGTCCGGTCCGAGTCTTATCGCGGTCTCGAAGCACACAATGGCTTTTGCAAAATCGCCCAACTTCATGTGACATCTGCCCATCTGATGATACGCCGCCGCGCTGGTCGGGTGTCCTTCGACTACCTGCTCGAATATGGCGATTGCGGAACCGAAATCACCCCGCATCTGTGCGGTCAGGCCGTCGTCAAAGGTGGCTGGTTTGCGAGATGTGTTCATGTTCTATCAGCGTGTCGCAAGCTCACGAAGAGCTTCCTCGAGAATCTCACCCGGCACATTGTCCCTGACGGCAACCCTCCCTATTCCCAAGGGCAAAACAAAGCGGACCTTGCCGCCTGTCGTCTTTTTGTCAAATCGTGTGGCCTCGATCAATGCCCTAGGGTCAATATCAGTCAGCCGGGTGGGAAGACCTACCGCCGAGAGCAAATCCTCCTGGCGTTTCTCGACTTCATCCGAGGCGATTTTCATGAGTCTGGCAATCTTGGCCGCCGCCATCATCCCGATTGATATGGCTTCGCCGTGAAGAAATCGTGTGTATCCCGTCACCGACTCGATTGCATGACCTATGGTGTGCCCGTAATTCAGTATCGAGCGTAGGCCGGTCGTTTCGCGAATATCCTGCTGCACGATTCGAGCCTTTATCTGGCAGCAGCGCCTGACTATTTCCTCGAGCGGTCCGGATTCAATGGAAGTAAGGAATCCTTTGTGCCGTTCGAGGAGCGCGAAGAGGTTTTCGTCTGCGACTACGCCGTACTTGATCACTTCGGCCATGCCGTTGCGCATCTGAGTTTCGGGCAATGTGGCCAGGATGGCGGGATCCACACAAACGAGAACCGGCTGGTAAAAGGCGCCTATCATATTCTTGGCGAGAGGATGATCGACACCCACTTTTCCCCCGATGCTGCTGTCCACTTGCGCCAGAAGAGTCGTCGGCGCCTGCACATACGGTATCCCGCGCATATATATCGCCGCCGCGAAACCAGCGATGTCACCCACGACGCCTCCCCCGAGACTGACCAGCAACGAAGCCCTGTCCATGCGGGCCTCGACCATCCGGTCCAGCAGATTCTTCACGGTCTGAAAAGTTTTATGCGATTCACCTTCGGGAAGGAGTTCCGTAGCGATGCTGCAATTAGTGCGCGCCAACGCCCCTCTTACCACATCACCGTGATGCTTGTCTATGGATGGGTTGCTGACCAGCAGAATCCGGCTCGGTCTAAGCAGCGCGAGCAAGAGACCGGGCAGTTCCGCAATTACCCCTTTGTCGGCGACGATATCATATCCGTCATTTGGAAGCTGAACTCTGATTTTGTGCATATGCTCCTGGGTAGCGCGCGACATATGTCTCCGCCAAGAACCCGTGTCGATAAAGGCGAACCTTATGTCCGCCCGTCTCTTGTGTTATGCGTGTCGGGCGAACACATAGTTCGCACCTGCAGATGTGTTTGCCTGTCTCTTCCGGAATCAATCGTCCGCCCGCACGATTGGCCGCGCCTAACGAAGCTCCTTGATTGCTCCTAAATAGCCGGCGAGATTTCTGCGCATTTCTTCTACCGTGTCGCCGCCGAATTTTTCGGACATGGCGTTTGCAATTTCAATTATGGCCACTGCTCGGACGATTACGCTGGCGGCCGGAACCGCGCACACGTCGGATCGCTCAAACGCCGCAGCCGACGGTTTTCGAGTGCGCATATTGACCGAGCGGAGCGGCTTCCCGAGTGTGGGAATCGGCTTCATCGTCGCGCGCACAACGATGTCCTCGCCGTTCGATATGCCGCCTTCAATGCCGCCGGCGTGGTTCGTCTTGCGATAGAAACCGGCTGTGCGGTCGCCCTTCGCCTTGCTGTAGTATATCTCGTCTTGAGCCTGTGAGCCGCGCAACTGTCCCAGCAGCACTCCGTCTCCTATTTCGACTGCTTTGATTGCCGGAACGCTCATGATGGCGGCTGCCAGCCGTGTATCCAGTTTTCGGTCGAACTGCACATGCGAGCCAAGACCGGGAGGCACCCGGGAGACGATAGTTTCCACGACTCCGCCGAGGGTGTCACCTGCGGAGGCCGCCCTATCGATTGCTTTCATCATTTCCCGAGCTACGGCGGTATCGGCGCAGCGAACCGGCGATTTCTCGGCGGCAGCCTCTATCAGTTTCGTCGCAAGGCGTGGCTTTCCTGTCGCAACGTCACCAATTCGGATGACGTGTGCGGCCGCGGACATACCAAACTCAAATAGCAATAACTCCGCAAGAGCCCCGACCGCAGTGCGTGCGGCGGTTTCCCGGGCGCTGGCGCGTTCAAGCACGTTTCGCATGTCCGGATGCATGTATTTAAGGGCGCCCGCCAGATCGGCGTGTCCGGGGCGTGGCCGATGTATCGTTTTCTGTTCAATAGCAGCGGGATCGGCCTCGAACGGTGCCATCACTTTTTGCCAGTTTTCCCAGTCCCTGTTCGGAATCAGCATGGCTATGGGGGTCCCCATCGTCCGTCCGTCTCGAACGCCTGAAAGGAATTCTACGCGGTCGCGCTCTATTTTCATGCGCGCGCCCCTTCCATAACCCGATTGCCGTGAGGCAAGGCGCGATTCGATGAGTTCTCGCTGAATCACAAGGCCGGCCGGAAAGCCTTCGAGTATCGCAACCAATGCCTTTCCATGCGACTCGCCGGCAGTCAAATATCGAAGCATAAGCGTTCTTTCCACAAGGACTTGTGAGTGTCATAGCAAACCAATTTATATTTTTTCATTATACAGTCAATCAAAGGAAAGTGTCAAGGAGGCTGACACGCGTTCGGTGTTGACAGTATGGGGATGGTGTGGTATAGTGCTTTTACTCTGAATACTTCTGGCGCGCCGGAAACCCATCAAACCGACATACGAACGCCTTTCGCAATGGTACCCTGCATGTCCGTGTGGAGCCGTGAAAGACAATGAAGCATTATCTGCGACTGATTAGGTATTTAAAGCCTTACTGGTTTCGCGTAGTGATCATGCTCTTTCTCATGTTCTTTATCTCGGGTGCCTTTGCAAGCATTATCGCCGGTTTCAAACCGCTCATAGACATCCTTATCGGCGATTTCAACATGGCCGACTATCAGAGGTTCAAAATATTTCGCCACCACTCCGCCGAGCAGGCGCTGCTATCGATTCAGGAATTCGCGGCCAGGGATCGGATGAAAGCCCTTCTCGTAGTGGCGATTGTCCTGGTGATTGTTCAGATCCTGCGTGGCTTCTCCGAGGTCCTTCAAGAGTACTTGACCGAATATGTGGGAGGCAGGGTGGCGATCGACCTCACAACGGATCTCCACGCGCGCCTTCTCGACCATCCCCTGAGTCTCTACGAGGCCATAGGGATCGGCAACATCATAACCGTTGCATGGTATGACACGCAGGCGCTCGTTCGAGGCCTGAACCTTATCCTCAGCAGGTTGATTCAGGAACCTCTCAACATATTGGCTGCCGTGGCGGTCGTCTTTGCCATCAATTGGAGATTCGCCTTGCTCATCTCGATCGGCATACCTCTCGCAGGCTATGGCGCTTCCCGCCTCGGCAAGTACGTCCGCCAGCGGGCCAACATCGCGTTCAAGGATGTTTCTGCCACTCTCAGCATTCTGCAGGAAGACTTCTTCGGGTTGAAGATTGTGAAGGCTTTCACGATGGAAGAGCAAGAGCACGCTCGTTTTCGCAGAGCGATGGGCAAGTTTTTCCGCAATCGCATGAGGATAGTCAAGGCGAAAGGATGGAACTCGCCTGTAACCGAAACGCTCGGAGCCATCGGAGTCGGCCTTTTGCTAACGTTTGGAGGACGGGATGTGATCGAGGGCCGAATGAGCTCGGGGTCCTTCTTCGCTTTTTTTGTGGCGTTGGGCGCGATCTTCAGACCGATCAAGACCGTCTCGAAAGCATACAGCGAGGTGCAGACAATCCTCTCCAGCGCAGACAGGGTCTTCGGACTGATAGACAAAGTGCCTGCTGTGTGTGATGCCCCTGATGCCATTGAGATGCCAAGAGCCAAGGGAGAAATCAGCTTCAAAAACGTCTTCTTTACATACAATGGAACAGACGTTGTTCTTAAAAACATAGACGTGAATATTCATCCGGGTGAGACTGTGGCGCTTGTAGGACACAGCGGAGCGGGCAAGACCACCTTCGCAAACCTGACAATGCGGTTTTACGACGTGAGTCACGGCCAGATTGCGCTCGATGGCTACGACATTCGTAACGTGACCCAGAAATCCCTCCGCAAAAACATTGGATTGGTGACTCAGGAGACGTTTCTTTTTGACGGCACAGTTGCACAAAACATCGCGTCTTCGGAAAATGACGTCGACATGGATCGGGTTATCGCGGCGGCAACCATAGCTAATGCCCATGAGTTCATACAGCACCTTCCCAATGGATACAATACGGAAATAGGAGAGCGCGGTGGAACCCTCTCCGGCGGTCAACAGCAAAGACTTGCCATCGCCAGAACTATCTACAAAGACCCTCCGATCTTCGTGCTCGATGAGGCCACTTCATCCCTGGATTCGCATAATGAGGCATTGATCCAGGAAGCGCTGGAAAGACTGATGCGAGGGCGAACCACGATAATAATCGCCCACCGCTTTTCTACGATCACTTCCGCTGACAGAATCATAGTCCTGAATCAAGGGGCGATGGAGATGACCGGCACTCTTCAGGATTGCCTCGAGAGAAGTGAAACATTTCGGAACCTGTACGAGAAACAATTCTCGGGACTTCTCACTCGTTCTTGATATGGCAGATCCACACGTGACATCAGCAACTACCGCAAATAATTCCTCACGATGGACAGGTACTCATGTCATTAAGTATAGGCATAAATACGTATTGACGGGAACATGATGCAGGATATAGACTTTGAAAAAGTATTCGCGAGGCTCCGACAGGAATTTCAGGGAAAGACGGCCCGGGAGATCAAGGAAAGGGGTCTTTCCTGGTATCCGGAAGAGGAAATCCTATTGGATGCAGAACACTCGAACAGTCTCGCTCCCTTGCGGGATTTGTTGAAATCACTCTCTCAAAACCATGATCCGCGAAGAAGAACAAAGCTCTATTCGGATGCTCCATTTGTCGGAAGCCTTATTGTCGGTGTGAAAAAGGCCCTTCGTGAAATCATGCGGCCCTATTCCAACATGATTCTGACGCGACAGGCGGATTTCAACGCCTCGCTTGTTCAATTGCTGGCTGCGATAATGGAAAAGCTGAAAGACGGCGAGAATGATCTCAAACAAACGCGGAGCCAACTCGAAGGAGGTCAAGGAGAACTCTGGAAGAATATGAATTCGACAAGGGAGGCGCACGATCAACTGTTGCAAGGGATCGTGGCTGATTTGAGGCTGATCAATGAGAAACTCGGCAGCAATCTCCCTAAGATAGATACGCTTTATTACGAACGGCTCGCGCTCAAGAATGACATTGAAAAGCTTCTTTCACAACCTGAACGCGCATTGCTGGCACAGGCGCAGGGTGGAGTTGAAGGCAATAAGAAACGAAAACCATTGGACGATAGTTCGTATTATCTTTTTGAAGAATACCATCGCGGCGATTCCGCAAGTCTGTCGATCAAACAGTCCGAATATCTGAAGTATTTCAAAGGGAAGCGAAGAGTTCTGGACGTGGGCTGCGGACGAGGTGAATTCCTTGGTTTGCTGCGAGCGAATGGCATTGAAGGACTTGGCGTAGACTCCAACCCGCTGATGGTGCAAAGCTGCAAGGAAAAGGGCTTGAGCGCAGAATGTGACGATCTCACGAATTATCTCGCGCGAATCGAAGACGGCAGTCTTGGCGGCATTTTCTGCAGCCAGGTAATTGAACATTTGCAA
>JACRIR010000236.1 GCA_016215705.1 Candidatus Poribacteria bacterium
CATGTATCGGCTTGCCGAACGATTCTTGAGCGAGTGGAACTCGCAGGAAGTGGATCGCGTTGTCGGCGTTTACACGCATGATGTCGTCTACGTTGATCCGAACACGCGAGGCGCAGTAAAAGGTTCGGACGCGCTGCGCCGGTACTTGACCAAGTTGCTCGCGCGATGGAAGATGCATTGGAGTCTGCGCGAGGCGCATCTCTTTGAAGACAAGATCGGCTGCGCAGTGCTCTGGCACGCAACAATTCAAAGAGCAGAGGGCGGAGAAACCGTCGAGATGGACGGCATGGATTTCGTAAGAGTTCGCGGAGACAAAGTCGAGCGGAACGAAGTTTATTTCGACCGCACAATCCTTGCGACGCTCATGGGGTAGCAATTGGGGCCATTCACTGGTTTTGCCTTTATGGCAAGAGAATAAGAAAGGCAGCTTTCGCAGCGACCTGAGAGGAGACGGGAAATATGGGGAACAATTATTATAGAGTCAACAAACGCGACGTTGACTTTGTCCTGAACGAGCAGCTTGGAGTCGAGAAGCTGTGCTCATTCGACAAGTACATGGGTTTCTCGCGCGAAGATTTCGACATGATTGTCACCGAGGCGATCAGGTTTGCCCGGGAAGTACTCGGCCCGATGAATCAGGATGCGGACCGCTGGGGGGTCCGCTTCCACGACGGCCGCGTGGAAGTCTATCCGGAATTTCATAAGGCATATAAGCTCGCCCGCGAGAACGGGTGGATCGCAATGCCCAACAGTTCCGCTTGGGGCGGGCAGGGACTGCCGGGCGTGATCTCCATGGCTGCGGCTGAGTTCTTCACCGGCGCCTGTATGTCGTTCATTTGCCTGATGCCGGGAACCGGTGTCGGCCACATGGTCGAGAGCTTCGGACCCGACAAGCTCCGAAAACTCTTTTGCGAAAAACTGTACACAGGTGAATGGGCGGGCACCATGTGTCTTACTGAGCCCCAGGCGGGAAGCGCGGTCGGCGACATCAGGACCTCAGCCCGAAAAGATGGGGAAGCGTACCTGCTCACGGGCACGAAGTGCTTCATCACGTCCGGCAACCACGAAGTGACCGAGAACATCATTCATGCAGTTCTCGCGCGAGTGGAAGGCGCTCCGCCGGGAACAAAAGGGATAAGCCAGTTTATCGTACCCAAATACTGGGTGAATGATGACGGCGCCCTGGGCCGATTCAACAACGTCACCTGCGCTGGCGTCGAACACAAGATGGGGATGAAGGCATCGCCCACGTGCACACTCAATTTCGGCGAGGACGGCCCTTGCCGTGGCTATCTCCTCGGCAACGCCGAGAACCAGGGCATGAAGCAAATGTTTCAGATGATGAACGAGGCTCGCATCACCACGGGTCTGCAGGGAATCTCGCTGGCCGCAGCCGCATACGAAAACGCCATCCAGTACGCTCATGAGCGCATACAAGGAGTGGACATAAGCGCCATGAGGGATCCGAACGCGCCGCGCGTGCCTATTGTCAGGCATGCCGACGTGCGCCGCATGCTTCTACACCAGAAGTGCATGGTTGAGGGCATGAGGGCGTTCGCTTATCGGTTGGCGTTCTATGACGACCTCGCTCACGTCCACCCCGACGAAGAAAAACGTAAACTTTACCAGGGCTTTGTTGATCTCTTGACTCCCGTCATGAAGGCCTACTGCTCGGATACCGGCTTCGAAATGACTTCGCTCGCGATGCAATGCTACGGAGGATACGGCTACTGTCAAGAGTATCCCGTCGAGCAGTACTGCCGCGATTCGCGTATCGCCATGATATTCGAGGGAACCAACTTCATACAGGCCGCCGACCTGATTGGCCGCAAGCTCAACGTCGGCGGCGGAGCGCTCATGCAGAGCTACATGGCGTACCTCGATGAGTTCATCGACAGCCGCCGGGGAAACGGAAAGATGAGCGACCTTGTCGAAAAGCTCGATGCCGCGAAAACGATCCTGTTGGAAACGACAATGAAGATCGCCGGGTTTGCCGCGGAAGGAGACCTCGATTACGTAATGTCGGTGGCGACCCGATACCTTCATATGTTCGGGGAAGTGGCGATTGCGCGGGAACTCGTCGAGCAGGCGGCAATCGCCTCCGAGAAAATGGAGGCCACTGCCGGCGGCAGCGCTGACCACAAGTTCTATTCAGGAAAAATCCAGTCGGCGAAATTCTTTGTGAACAATGTGCTTCCGGGAGTCCGAATGAAATCTGAAATAATCACAAACCGGGACAGAAGTTGCATCGAGATAGCGGAGGACGCATTTTCCGCTTGATATACTGCCGTCCAACATAATAGAATCTTAAGGGTCTGTTGAACAAAAGATACTAGTATGACGTTTCCGAAATAACATAGCATAAGCATTTTGAGGATGAGCCCAACAATAACCGTCATTCTGAGCGAAGCGAAGAATCTCGTTCTTTATGGCTATTGCAACGTTACTTAGGAAGCGCTCTACTAGCCACTTGTCATTCTGAGCGAAGGGCCGCAGGCCCTAGCGAAGAATCTCTTTGAAATACAGGGACTTAGAAACCGAGAACGAGATTCTTCGCTGCGCTCAGAATGACGGTTGTTATCGCGCTTACCCGAATGAAGTTTATGCCGTGTTATTCAGGAAACGCTGAACCAGAGAAGAGAATGAAAATAAGGAAGTTGGAACGCACAATTCGTATAGCACAATTCGGAGAAAACGTAGATGACAGAACTAATCAACTTGAAACGAGACGGAAACGTGGTTCAACTGCTCCTCAATCGGCCGGAAGCGTTCAATGCGCTGAACTTCGAGGTTATGGAACTTCTGGTCGAGCATTTAACAAGTGTTTCGATGGATGACACAGTGCGAGCAATGGTTGTGTCCGGCGAAGGAAAGGCCTTTTGCGCAGGCGGCGACCTTAAGTGGGCGCTGGGTCAGCCCGAGGGCGCGCCCGCTGCCTTCCACAAACTTGCCGGCCGGCTCCATCCGGCGGTCTTGGAGATTCGCCGAATGCGCAAGCCGGTTATCGCAGCCATAAACGGAGTGGCGGCGGGCGCCGGGTTCTCACTCGCCCTCGTGTGCGATTTCCGGGTTATGGCGCGGTCTGCCATCTTCAGACAGGCATACACGTCGGTCGGGTTGTGTATCGACGGCGGTGGCACGTTTACGCTTCCCCGGATTGTCGGTCTGGCCCGCGCGATGGAAATAGCCGCCTTCGATGCGCCGATTTCATCCGAGCAAGCCCTGGCGTGGGGGCTTGTGACGAAAGTCGTGGACGACGGACAGGCGCTGCAAGAAGCCTCGACCTTGGCGCGCCAACTGACGCAGGGCTCGGTTCATTCCTTTGGCTGGAGCAAGCAGCTTATTACCGATTCGTTCAATTCGCCGTTTGAAGCGCACATCGAGCGTGAGCGCGATGCCCTTTCGCGTTGCGCAGCGCATCACGAGGGCCAGGAAGGACTTCGCGCCTTCGTGGAAAAGAGAAAACCGAAATTCCAGTCGCAGTGATCACGCAGCGATGCGAGGCCACAACCAAAGAAGAAAAGAAGGAAGAAACCAAAGAAAAAGAAACTCTGGGATCATGAATGATCATCCCGCGGAACGAGGGACAAGGCGCGAGACGAATTATACGAATGAACAGTCTCTTCTTTGTCATTCCCGCGAAAGCAGGAATCCATTTAGCGACAAAGAGTTACTAAACTGTGCTCATAAGAATCACGACAAGATTTCAAGAAACTAACAGTGAGTAGTATATGGAGGTCCCGACTTTCGTCGTTGCTTAGCGGGAACACCCTCCAAATCGGAAGCGAGGTCGAAAATGGACATTGACTCAGACATGCTCGAGACGTTCCAGCATATGCTCGGATATTCCGATGAGGAATTGGCAAAGTGGAAGGCCGACCCGCGCAATACGCGCGTGGCGTCATTGATGCCGGAATTCGCCAAATATCGCGTGGTCGTCGAGGTTCTCAAATCGCACGGTTGCGTAATGAATCATAAGGCGGGTGATAAGTTCTACTTTACGGGAAGCGGCGCACTGCTGTGCAATGAGGGGCCTTCCCACATCTGCGCCGGGGCTCTCGCCCCGGTTATGACGTTTGCGTTGCGCGTTCTTGATAAGATCGGCGCCGGGCTCGACCCGACAAAGTATTCGTTCAACCGCGTCCGCTGCGTTGACGTCGGACTCGAGAATGGCGGCTGGGGCGAAATTCTGATGGAAGTCAGAGTCGAGAAGACGGACTGACATTGAGCCATCACAGTCGATAGCGTATAATGTTGAATGTAACGCTGAGAAACAAGGAAATGACCAGGACATATGTTCACGGATACGATCAAAGAGAAAGCATTCGTCTTCAAGACCAAGCTTCGACTTTAGTCGAACTATTGCATTCGGATACCTCCTATCCGGCTGGCAGCCGGGTACTGGAAGTCGGCTGCGGAGTTGGCGCTCAGACCGTCACTCTCGCGCGAAACAGCCCGCGCGCGCTTATTACTTCGGTCGATATATCCGAATTCTCTCTTGCCGAAGCCAGGAGAGCCGTGGCAACGGCCGGTCTGTCGAATGTTCAATTCCAGCGGGGCGATATCTTCCACCTGCCCTTTAGGCCCGGCGCTTTCGACCATGTTTTTGTCTGCTTCGTTCTGGAGCACCTATCGAAGCCGGTCGACGCGCTGAACGCCCTGAAGAGTTTTCTCAAAGTCGGCGGGACTATCACGGTCATCGAGGGAGATCACGGCTCGGCCTATTTCCATCCGGACAGCGAAGCGGCGCATAAGGCGATTCACTGCCAGGTCGAATTGCAGAGACGGGCCGGCGGAAATGCGCTGATTGGAAGAGAGCTTTATCCGCTCTTGAGCAAAGCTGGTTTCGGCTCGATTCGAGTGTCACCCCGAATGGTCTACGTTGATTCAAGCAAGCCCGAACTCGTTGAGGGATTCACCAAAAAGACTTTCACGGCGATGATTGAGGGCGTTCGCGAGTCGGCTCTTGCAGCGGGAATGATCGATCAGCCCACTTTCGACAAAGGCATTCAAGACCTCTACCGAACCGCCCAACCGGACGGCGTCTTCTGCTACACTTTCTTCAAGGCGGTGGCAGAGAGAATCTGAACTTTGTAGTGATTGGCTGGCCCTCATTAAGGAGCAGTGTCTTATTCTGCCGGAGACAAAACGATTCTCTTGCCCTCTTTCCTGGGCCGGACTCCCGCCTCCTTGAGCACCGAGGCGACAAGCACATCCATGCGTGATGGGAAGTCAGGGAACTTCATCGCCTTCTTCAGTTGCACACCGGGGCTTCTTGATGCTCCGAGTTCCTCGACTATCTCTGCCACAGTCGAATCGCCAATTCTTGAATGAGCGGACAGCGCCTCTTTCTTCAGGCTTGAGTAGTATTCGTGGAAAGTCCCAAAGAACGACGCGCATTCTTCGCGTCCGCGAGCGACATCGGCGATCTGAGTCTTGTGAAGCGGGTTCAAACCATACTTCTCGAAAATCCCGGGCATGAACGTCTTTGAACGATGTCCATCGCCCACGAGTTCAACGTATCCTTCTTTCGCCATGACGCCAAATTGTCCGCTTGTCTTGATTAGTCTGTCGATGGAACTGTAGAAGAAAGCCGGGTTAATCTCAATCGTTACGTCGCCGGCAAGGAGAAGCTTATTTTCAGGATCGTAGAGTGAAATATGGCCGGGTGAATGGGCCCCATCATGAATGAGAAAGAAACGGCCCACCTGCCATCCCTCAAATTCCACGCTCCCGAAGCGCTGCGTGACTCGGTCTTCGAGAGACAGAATATCCGCTCGTTCCGCCAATGTGCGAATTCCGCCCATGGTCTTGCCGAAGGCGCGCCGCACTATGGCTCGAGCTATGGGATGGGATACCTTCTCCGCAATCCTGACTACGGCGGTCGGCCAATTCCATGAGAACATGCTCGTGTAGACGTTCTCATATTCCTCGAGACGGGCCAGATCCTCTATCATGTCGGTTACACAGTTGATCGTTTTCACCTCCGGTTCGGGCAGCAGAAATTTCCACTGAAGGCCGGACTCGAGAACGACCTCGTTGTTCGATGCATGATCGAAATGGCCCTGGGTCAGAGTCAGAATCACTCGCTTCACTCCCTCTTTCTTATATCTCTCGATGATCTTGAGCATGCGAGACCGATAGAAGGAATGGGCGCCGGTATCCAGAATGACAAGGGAATCTCCATCCCGGAGAATATATATATTGGAGGAAGGGTGTTTGACAAAAAATTGGTCGCCGATGTAGCCCTCGAGCATCCACACGTCAGGCGCAATTTCGGCTACGACTGACTTACTGAGTTCTCCTGCAAATCCGGCGTCAGCCATGTGCGTTCTCCTTTTCAGGCGTGAAAGCCGTTCAGCCAGTTCAGAATTTCGTTTGTCGCCACAGAAATGTTGCCGACCTGGCAATGTTGGTCGCCGCCCTCCTCAGCCGTAAAAATCCGCCCTTTCACGGACTTCACATTCGTCAAGGCTTCTTTTTGGAGATAGAAGTACTCCAGCGGCACAAAATGGTCATTCTCGCCGGCGGTCAAAAGAACATCTTGTTTGACCAGATGTGAAAAGCTCCACGTGCCAGGCTTCGGCGCCGTACGTCAAGACCCTGTTGAATTGAAAATTCATCTGGGGCAGGGGAACAAACTGCTTGTATGCCATATCACACCTTCCTCTTGACGATTGCCTCCACAAGGAATTTCGTCAGTTCCTCCATTTCTTCTTCAGTTGAGAGACCCTCTTGGGCAGGAAGAGTCCGTGCGTACGTGAATGCTTGCAGAAGCTTGAAGAGAATGTATGATGTTATCCCGGTATTAAGATTGCGGAACTTCCCCTGCCTTATCCCTTCCTTCAGGAAGCCCGAGAATATGTCCAGAATCCCTTGTTCGCCCACGTAAAACTCTTTCTTGAGATATGGAATGAAGCCGTTGTCCTCGTCCCTCAATGCCTTTGCCATAAAAGGTTCGTGCTCGAAATAGTCTCTTGCGACCAGCATAAACCTCTTGAGCCTTTCCACAGGGTCTCTGACGTCCTCGAGCCTCCCGAGTACAACTCTCCTTGCAGTTAGAGCTTCTCTGATGAACAGAGCAACAAAGAGGCTCTCCTTGTCTTCAAACAACTCATACAGTGTTCTTTTCGAGACACCCGCATCTCCGGCTATCTCATCGACTGTCGTTTTCTTGAAGCCGAATTTGTCGAATCTCACTTTTGCCACGTCCAGAATATGGTTCTTCTTGTCTTCCATTTCTTATGCTTTCCAATATCCCTTGTGTCAAACTGCAGTCTGAGAATAACGAATCAAACCGCTGTCATTGCGAGCGAAGGGCCGCAGGCCCAAGCGAAATAATCTCTGTCACATTCTCTTCATGGACTCCCCGATTTCAAGCACTACTGCTGCTCCAAAGACTCCTTGTATTGCGGAATCGCGGCCAGGGGATCGTGGTTGAACACCCGGTCCTTGACCGCCAGTATCGTCACCGGCGCGGTCGAATGCCTAATGAAAAGCGCATCATCGCCGACACACAACCCGAGAAGGACATTCAGGTCGGTCTTGCATCTGTTCATAAGGAATGCCTGTCCGACCGGGTCACACTGTGGCTGGCGTCCATCAGGATACATCTTGTCCTCGGTTGAAAGGCCGATATCGTCCGAACACAACCCTCCGGTCATGCAGCAAACGGAGACCACATCAAAGTCGCGTTTCTCAAATACGTCCGAGACTACTTTCGCCTGATCCGAGAGGCCAATGCAAAACGCCAACCCCAGCCTCCTGAAACCCATGTTACGGGAATAGATCATTATTTCCTCGACCCGATTCTTGCTTAATCCGGAATCCTTCCACGTTCTGGCGACTCCTCCAAACATTCTTCTGATTTCGGGTTCCGCAACCACATTCCGCACTTCATCGAAGACGGCGGGAACCGTTCTCATCGGGCAGAACTTCGGACCGTCTTGGTTCGGACCCAATAAACACGACTTGGACAAACATTTCACGCATTTACACAGCGTATCTTGCATCGTTTGCCACCTCCTTCCCAATAAAAACCAAAAAACTGATTTAGTTTTATAGTATTATACCACAAACAGACTCCTTGTCAAGAAAAAAAAGTCGAATATGGATGTGTCAGTTTTGGGTCATAAAATTTGAACTAAGAACTTGATTCGTCATTTGGGCGTTGCCCATTTGAGCCTCAAGTCAAATTTCAAGACATGGCGCTTGCTTGCGAGTTGTTGCAAGAAAAGCATGAGAACGGGAGCTCAAGCAAAAGCAGTTCTGCAATCGACGCGAGCAAAGTGCACAGCATACTGCGCGCATACAGAAGAACATTGAACTTGTCGAAAAGCAGGCTTGCTGGCCCATACTCACGCAGGAAGGCTTGGCGATTTTCTCAGGTATGCGAGAAGCACCATGACCAATGACGCAATTATGCACGTGTAAGGGAAGACGAATCCATATCGAGTATAAAGGGTCAATCCTTGCATTAGCTGAATTGAACCCGTTGTGCCTCCAGTCTGACCTATTTCAAGAGACTTTGTTACCCTCCCTTTCGGATCGATGATTTGAGATATTCCCGAAGTAGCGGCGCGAGCCACGAATCTTCCGTTCTCAGTCGCCCTCATCGAAGTCATGGCAGAATGCTGCTTGTGCTGTAACGCGCTCCAATGAATAGCATCGTACGTCGGGATGAAAAGCATTTCGGCCCCATTCCGTGTCAATCTTCTCGCGACATAACTGTAATCCGCGTCATAACAGATCAGGATTCCGACCTTCCCGAATTCAGTCTCAAACACGGGGAAAGTCTTTCCAGCTACGCCGTCAGAAAAAAATTGTATGGGATTATTCTTGTAATACTTCCCGACCATCTGGCCCTGCGGCGAGAATAAGAACGCCGTATTGTAGCATTTCAGGATACTGTCGATTTCCGCGGTCGGATAGCCGCGCCTTTTCATCAAACGTGCTCTTAACTGGCTGCTGTATTCCTGCGCCCTGGATTTACCACCGAGTATTAAGTAGCTGTTCTCCTGACGCGCCAGATCGCTGAGCCGATTGACCAGGTCCGGCTCCTCTTCCAGGAACTCCGGCACGGCGTACTCCGGCCACAAAATGAACTGTGTGGCGTTGTCCAACTGTCGCGTTATACGGGCATAGGCCGAGAAATCGGAGCTTTCATCCTGCACCAGGCCGACGCTGATATTTGGCGCGTAATGCTCCCGCAGGGAATGAGTGCCAACAAGAGCCATTATTCCGGCGCTCAGGCCAAGGACAGCAAGAGAAGCGGTGAACGCTATCTTGTCTTTCCTGTGCAAGATCAGGGCGGCAATTGCCGAATTCACAAGGACGATCATGAATGAAATGCCGTACTGGCCCAGAATACTGGCGAACTGCAAGGTCGGCAGGAAGTTGTGCTGCGAATACCCCAAATTCATCCATGAAAACTTCAGCCACCATCCTTCCGACTTGAAGTATTCCATCGCAGTCCACAAAAGAGGAGGAGCGTACAAAAGGGCGAAACCAGTTCTTGTTCTTGTCAGCACGAATTTCAGGATATGGGCAAAAATGAGGACATATAGACATAAAACGGCAATCAAGAAGGCCGCCAGTATGCCTAAGATATTGAAAATCCAATACAAGGAACCATAGTAGAACACTATTCCCATTAGTCCGCCGAGCAACTGCCCGTCACGGTAAGCCACTCCCCATTTCTCGCGTTTCTCGGCGCGGCAATTGGCCAAAGCGCAAAAGAAGGGAACTAATGCGAACCAGACAAGGAAGTGCAGGTCGAACGGCGGGAACGACAGCAAGAGCATGACACCCGAGAAGAAAGTCAGAAGGTATGGGTTTAGAAACAGTCTTCTCTTTCGGACCGCAAAAGCAGGTAGTATGTCAGATCGCTCCTGCAAAATCACCGATTCTCCCTGATTCTGCATGCAGGGGACATAGAACGAAAGTTGCTTCACTTGATTCAGGGGCTCTGACAACTCGTCGAATTTAATATCATACACTACCAGGCACGTGGTTGTCCAAACCTCGGAAGTGTTTTGCAGCATCGTTCTCTTTTGCGATATAATGGGATTTGGCGCTGAGGACGCCAAGCGGGAGGATGTGACAAGTTGCAGGAATATGACTGTTGCTGCGAGGATTCCATGAAAAAGCTCTTGGTTGTTCCAAATTTGTGCATCGGATGCAGGGAATGCGAGCTTATGTGTTCGCTGAAGCACTACGGCGTGTTCAATCCTGCTCTGGCGCGGATACGGGTCGAATACGATGCGGAGGCGAACTGCTACAATCCTGTGATATGCGAGCAGTGTGAGGATGCGGCGTGCGTCGAATCGTGTCCTGCGGAAGCCGTGAGCCGCGACCCGCAGACCGGCGTAATTGTGATTGACCAAGAGAAATGCACCTTGTGCCTAACATGCGTCGAAGAGTGTCCGAACCACGCAATCAATATCGCTCCCGATGGCACACTTCTAAAGTGCGACTTGTGCGGCGGGGAGCCGATATGTGTTCAGTTCTGCTCCAAGCGACCGGAAATGAGCAGCCCGCTCATGGCGAATCCGGAGGGCGCGACCGCGCTCATAGTAGGCGAAAAGTAAAAGGGCAAAGGCGAAAGGGAGGCGCGCAGTTCCTGCCCTTACGTTACCTTTGCGCTCTTTGCGCCTCGGCTCTGCGTCCCTTTGCGGTTAGGGATTCTTGAAGGAGAGGTTTTCTGCCTATGCACGGTCATGGCGACGTAGTGACAATTGATCTGACGCATGGCTCGATCAAGCGTGAGCCGTTCCCCGTTAACCTTGCGAAGAAATTCATCGGCGGAATGGGAATCAACGACTGGCTCTTGTGGAACCATTTCCTGAAAGTCGATCCTCATATTGATCCTCTCAGCGCAGACAACGTTCTCATCGCAGGACTGGGACCACTTGGTGGAACCGGCTTCGGTCTCGGCAGCAAGATGAAGTTCACTTACAAGTCACCGGTCACCGGATTCTTCGGCGACAGCACATGCGGCGGGAACTTCGGCTCGCAGATGCGTTGGTCGGGTATCGACCATCTTGTTATTAAAGGACGGGCCAGGAAACCGGCCTATCTCTATATTCATGATTCCGGGATTGAGATACGCGACGCCGCCCATCTGTGGGGTTCGGGCACTCACGAAACAATAAAGAAGCTCCGCGCGGGGGAAGTCCCTTCGCGCGCGGGCATTGTCTGTATCGGGCAGGCCGGCGAGAACGGTGTCCGGTACGCTTGTACTGTCGCGACCGAGGAGCGCGCGGCCGGCCGCACAGGCTCGGGCTGCGTCGCCGGAAGCAAGAACCTCAAAGCCATTGTCGCTTCGGGCTCACGAGGCATCACGGTGAGCGACCCCGAAGGCGCAGTCGGGGCTGCTCGCCGTATTTTCGAGGCCATAGACGCCGACCCTCTCATATTCGTCTTCAAGAAAAACGGCACGTTCAATATGGTGGATTTCTACGATGCGATAGGCGGCAACGCATATCGCAACAATCAGCTTTCTAAAGTGCCCGACGAGAGAATACGGTTCCTGACTTCCGACTGGTACACCGCTAACATGAAATTGCGCGACCTCGCGTGCTCGCCCGGATGCACTTTCGGTTGTGACTCCTCGTGCCGGATCAAGGGCAGTGAGACCGAACTTGCAAGAAGACTTGCCGGCCCTGCGGGGGGTAGCCCCGAGTACTTGAGCATCGCCTCGTTCGGCATGGGCTGCGATATACCCGACCTTGCCGCGGTCACCCATTTCCACCGCAGGTGCAACGAATATGGGATGGACTTCGCGGAGGTTGGCGGAATCATTCCGCTTCTCATGGAGTTGTGGCAACGCGGTATCCTTACGGAAGAACACACGCGCAAATGGTTCGGCGAGCCGCTCTCTCTCGAGTGGGGAAACTTTGACGCAGTCGAAAAGATTCTTCACGCCATCGCTTTTCAGGAGAATGAACTCGGCAGGATATGTTCGGGTAACACAGAAAAGGTCGCCGAGGCCCTCGAAAAAATCACCGACCTGCCCGTCACGCCCTATATGGTCTGTGGGAAAGGCGGGAATGCTTTTCAAGAGGAAGTACGCTCGTTCCCGATATGGGCGGTCAATGCCGCCGTGGCCTCGCGGGGATGCGACCATCTGAAAGGGCTCAATATCATCGACAAAGGATTCCGGCAAGACATCTCGACGGAATGGCTCGGGAAGCCGGATGCAGGTGTCGGATATACGCCGGACCTCAAAGGCGCCGCTGCGGCGCTCGCCGAAAATTATGCGGCAGCGATCAATTGCCTGGGCATCTGCATCTTCCGGCCCGCGACTGACCCGTTATGCATGCCGCCCTCTCTCTTTACGGATGCGTACTCAGCGCTGACCGGTATCCCGCTCACTCCCCCGGACCTGCTGCTGGCAGGTGAACGCGCCTGCAATCTCGAGAAGGCGTTCAACTCGCGCATAGGACTGCGGCGAGGGGACGACCGCTTGTGTGCGCGGTGGATGGATGAACCCGTGACGTTCGAGTACGGCGCGGGAATGAAAGCAGGAGAATACCTGGACAGGCTCCTCGACGAATATTATGAGCGGCACGGATGGGACAAGCGAACGTCGCTGCAGACCCGCGCAAAGCTCGATGCGCTCGGGCTCTCAGACGTCGCCGATGTGCTGGAAAAGGAAAAAGCGACGGCATAGCGGATAATGATGAATGATGAATGAAAAGTACAAAATGGTGACGGGAAGAAAGCAAGACCTTCTCTTGAGGACCAAGGCGTTTGCGTTGCGGATTGTCCGGCTGTATTCAGCCTTGCCGAAGACGACCGAAGCTCAGGTCATCGGCAAACAGGTTCTGCGTTCTGGAACATCGGTCGGAGCACATGTGCGAGAAGGGAAAAGAAGCCGCACGGATGCCGAGTTGATCAGCAAACCGGAAGGTGCCTTACAGGAGCTTGAGGAAACCGTTTATTGGCTTGAACTACTCTCTGAAGCGGGGATCGTCAGAACTGAACTACTCACGGATTTGATGAAGGAAGCCCATGAGCTAACCGCCATTTTCGTGGCCGGCGTGAAGACGGTTAAGCAACGGAGGGCGAAATGAATCATCATTCATCATTCCACATTCATCATTGACTTGGGCCGCTGACATAATGGACACAGCAATGAGAATAAGAGTCAGGTTTCTGGGAGCGTTCGCCGATGTGACCAACTCGAAAGAAGAGATGTTTGAACTGAAGACGCCCTCGGTCAACTCATTGCTTGACCATCTGGTCGAACGGAAGGGCGAAAGGTTTCACGCGCTCGCCTTTGATCCTGCAACCCGGCGCCTGCGCGGTGGGACAACGCTTCTCGTGAATGGTCAGAGGCGTGGGTTGCAGCACGAACTGTGTGACGGCGACGAAGTCACGCTGCTCACTCCCATCGCCGGCGGTTGACATGATGAAAGGCTATTCCTTCGGGCGATGTTTCCGCAGGACTTCGATAAAACTCAGCAGGGCGGTTTTCCCCTTCTGGTCGAGATTCATGAACTTGAGGCCGACTGGAAATTTCCCGGTTGAAACCGGCGAGGTCATTGTCCAGCGCACCTCAGCCTCAAAAACCAACTGAGGTATATTCCTCCCGAATATCTGCAGTTTGACGGCTGTCCCTTTCTTGAGTTCAACCGGAGTAAGCACTCCTGCTCCTGCTTCGCTCAGATTCACCACCTCGGCCCTCGGCGCGCGTTCCGGACTTTGGTTCGGCAGCGTCAAAACCGCCTCGTCGATCAATGAGCCGATCACGGCCCTGGGCCAGCCTCTGCGCTCGACAAAGAGCTTCTCAACTTCCTTCATCCAATCTTCTCCCGAAGCGCATTTTGTGTTTGCTTCATGAATCCGGACGGAGGGGATTATTCATCTCTTGAATATCGTCGAAAAAATTACCGCGATT
This sequence comes from Candidatus Poribacteria bacterium, assembly GCA_016215705.1. Taxonomy (GTDB): domain Bacteria; phylum Abyssobacteria; class SURF-5; order SURF-5; family SURF-5; genus JACRIR01. Next base: position 13,904 of record JACRIR010000236.1, read on the forward strand.
GCGCCCAAAACGGCGCCGACGACCGTGCCTCCAATGAAGCCGATGAATCCGAGGCGTACAGCGTTCATGAGCAGGTCGAATGGTGTCTCGCCAAGCATTTGATAGACACCGAACCCGGCTCCTCCGAGGGCGCCGAGCGTGGCGAACGTTTCCATCAGATGCACAAAAGCGGCTTTTCGAGTTCCCCTGTCAATCGCCATGTTGGTCTCCCTTCGTATGGTCAAACTTCAGGGAAAATCATCCAGAGAGAGCCTTCGCTTATTCGGGAACGCCATGCCGCCAAGTTTCACCGAATAAGTTTAGAATTCTCTTGCCAGCTTCTGCAGCACCTCGATTCCTCGATGGATCGTTTCATCCGGCGCAGCAAAGGAGAGCCGGAAATGCGAATTCTTTTCGGAAAAGACATTGCCGGGAATGATCAGCAGGTTGTTTGCAATCGCTTTTTCGACAAACTTCGCGCCGTCGCCACCCGGCGCTTTGGGAAAAATGTAAAACGCGCCGCCCGGTTTCTCGACTTCAAAAAAACCTTTCAGCCCTTCATAAATGAGGTCGCGCTTCGCGCGATATTCGGCGATATGCCGACTGATATCAAGGTTGAGCGCAGCGACGCCCGCCTTCTGGGCAAAAGAAGGCGCGCACACGAAACTATACTGCTGAAGCATCTTCATCGACTCTATTATCTCTTGCGGTCCGGCGGCATAGCCTAGCCGCCAACCGGTCATGGCGGAAGACTTGGAAAACCCGTTGAGCAAAAGAGTCTTCGAGTAGTACCTGGCGAAAGTGTCGGGCGGTTGATCGTAAATAAAGTGATCGTATATCTCGTCGGTTATCACGAGCAGGTCGTGCCGACGAGCAAACTCGGCGATTCCGCGCAGTTCATCGGAGGAGTACACTCTCCCCGTTGGATTCGCGGGACTGTTTATGACGAGAAACTTCGTTCGTTTCGTGACTTTTTCCTCGAGCCTCTCCGGGAGCAATGCAAAATCAGGGTATGTATCGACGAAAACCGGCTTCCCGCCGAAAAGGTTCGCCAGATGCTTGTACATTACAAAATAGGGATCGGGCAGGAGCACTTCGTCGCCCTGCTCGACGAGCGCGATGAATGCCAGCATGAGACCGCCGGAAACCCCGGAGGTTATCAGCACGTCCTCGAATTCGACGCCGCAGCGGGCGCGATAGTAGTCCTGTATCGCGCTGCGAAGCTCCGGAATTCCCTGCGTAACGGTGTATCGGTTGAATCCGTCGCGGATACTTTGAATGCCGACTTCCTTTATGGCTTCAGGAACATCAAAGTCGGGCTGTCCGATGCTAAGGTTTATGGGATTGTTGAGTTTGGACGCAAGATCAAAAACCTTCCGAATACCGGAGGAGTCGATCAGTTTCATTCGATTGGCAAGCATATATTCCCCTGCTTTGTTTCCGGCGCTGACACCTTTGTAAATGGTGTAGGCGCTTCGCCCTTTCGAGCGGAGCGCCTATCAAGGAAAACGGAACATCACGGACAAACCGGCATTTCGGGTCTGTCCCTGACTTGGCTTTTCTTCTCAGGATCTTTCCGCCTCGGGCGCTTGCTTCTCTTCTGCGCCCCCCTCTTTCTTCTCTTCGGTCGATGCGGCTGTGTAAACCGCCTGCTGCCGCCTTATCGCAGCCAACCGCTCCTCCTCCTCGCGCTCAAGTCGCCGTCTTCTTATGGCATAAGCGACAAGCACCACAATTATGATTATGATAATGGCAATTATCGTCTTGCCGCCGGTCCTTTGGGTACCTTTCGCGGACACCGGTCTTTCTATATATATTTCGCCGAGCGTGGACGCCGACCCTTGAATCGCGGACACTCTCTGTTCCAGCAGCTTGGCCTTTTCACGCAATGCGTTCGCTTGCTCGTCAAGCGAAATCGACTTTCTCCTCAGTGAATCGGCTTCCTCATATAGATCATGGGCCGAATCCCCAAGGCTTTTGGCCTCGTTCGAGAGCGCGTCGGCTGCGCTTGCCACCGCTGCCTGCTCGATCTTCAACTCTTCCGACTCTTTCACGATGCGGGTAATGGCTATCTCCGTCGATTCGGCCTTCTGCTTTGCCGCCTTCCGGCCACATGCAATCATTGCAAGGGAAACCACAAGCGCAACCGTGACCACCAGCGTAAGTTTTCTCATCATTTGCAACCACATCCTCTCTCTTGCGAGACCCTTGGGGCCAGGGCCTTCTGACTCCGCTTGCTCTCCTGACATTTCGAGAGAGCCCCACGCGCGCAGGCCGACTTTATTTATACGTCTGTCTTTTTACCCAATAAATGTCAAAACTTTACCAAAATCCGCAGGGAATGTCAAATCGTAACAACCCATATGTTGACAGGCTCTTTCCCGACCCAATATAATTGAGATACAAATCATCCCCATTTCGCATATCACGGAGGTTTTTCAAAAATGTACGAAAAAGGAAATACAGTCAAGGTAGCGGTGAACGTTGGAGACAGTGGACTGAAGGAACTCGCGTTTGTCGGCAGGATCGTGATAGACGCCACGGATTTCATGGCAATTCAATTCGATACAATAATAATTCCGAAAATGGAAATCAAGTCTGCCGACCTCCTGCCTGATAAACCCCTCGAGGAAGTGCTCGGCACAAGCATTTCAAAGAACGATGCCGTTCACAGGCCCAAACCACCCATCGTCGAGAATGTAAGATTCCTTTCGCAAGAACCGGAAGCAAAGGGAGGTAAGTAGGAGGCAGATTCTCGCTCCCTTCTCGTCATTCCCGCGAAAGCGAAAATCCAATGTCTGGACAGTAGGATTTCAGAGATCGCTCTCCGCCGCACGGAATTCCCCGCATCAACTGCCTTTTGGATTGCAAACACGCCAAATTGGGGAAACATTCTCGGTCAATTGTAATCTTACGTTACACAAGAAGCTTCCTTTCATGCAACATGCTGCCCCAGAAGGGCTTATGATGGCCGATCTGAAGAGTTTCCGCACAAACACGTAACAATATGTTACATTCAACGCGTTCCCCCCCATCTCGGCATTGATATATAACTAGTTAACAACAAAAGGCTTAAAACATAATGGATCATGCCTGGCAATATGGCAACGGTCTTGCGCACTAAAAAAGGGGGGAAGTCAACCGCGAACCTCCTGCAGGTTCACAACCGTATCGAGTTTGTTGAAAGGCGGCGCAAAAGTGTTAGACAGAAATCCGAGAGAAGGCAAGGACTTAATGATGCCATTGTTGTGGGTTTGTTTCTTTCTTTCGGGTGCATGCGGCCTGGTATATGAGGTCACGTGGACTCGTATGCTGACGCTCGTTTTCGGCGCTTCAGTGTTTGCGATGAGCGCGGTCCTCACGGCCTATATGGGAGGATTAGCGCTTGGCAGCTATTTGTTCGGCGCAACCGTGGATAGGAGCAAGAATCCTCTCCGGCTATATGCCCTCCTTGAAATCGGAATCGGGCTATATGCTTTCATGCTGCCGCTTGTTGTGAAGCAGTTTGACCTTTTCTACGTAACACTCTTTCGCATTGCGAACCCCTCGTTCTATGTTCTTTCGTTGATCCGTTTTGTTCTGGCCGTTGCGGTATTAATCATCCCAACGACTCTGATGGGCGCTACGCTTCCGGTGTTGAGTCGTTTTGCCGCCCGCCAACTGAAAAACATCAGTTGGAGTACGGGAAGCATATACGCGATGAACACGTTTGGAGCGGTGTTGGGATGCGCGGCGGCGGGTTTTTTCCTGATCGGCAAACTCGGAGTCATGCAGACGATCTACATCGCCGTCCTAACGAATCTCACGATTGGCGCAGCGATATATTTTCTTTTTGGAAAAGCGGATTCGCGCTGGATTGTGGACCAGGCAAGTGAGGCCGGCCTGTCTACAGCGGAGATTTCCCGCGTCAAGATGAACGACGTCGGCCCGGCCTATCCGCCTTCTATCATCAGGATGGTGCTCTTGCTGTTCGCCACCTCCGGTTTCTGTTCTCTTGCATATGAGGTGTTGTGGACCCGCGCGCTCGTGTATCATCTCAATATCAGCGTCTACGCCTTCACGACAATGCTCACAACGTTCCTGGTGGGCATCGCGCTGGGGAGTCTTGTTTTTGCGCGCATCGCCGACAAGAGCCGGGACCCGCTTCTGTTGTTTTGCGCAATAGAGGTACTTATCGGGATTTCGGCCGTTTTGTCGCTTCCCGTATTTGGCAGGCTATTCGGTGAGCTCGATAGGGCCCTCCCCTGGTTCGGCACAGTGAGCTGGCTTCCAAGCCCGAATAAGTTTGTCAAGTCGTTCCTCGTTATGTTTGTTCCTACCTTCTTGATGGGAGCTGCGTTCCCGGTGGTAGTCAGGATATGCGTGCACAGTGTGAAGAGAGTGGGTGACAGCGTGGGCAAGCTTTATTCGGCCAACACGCTGGGATGTATCCTGGGCTCCTTCGCAGCAGGCTTTGTCTTGATTCCGCTTTTCGGTATCGGCAAGAGCATCCTGATTCTCGGATGTGTGAATGCGGCGATGGGTGTCGCCCTTTTCTGCGCACATCCCGGTTTCTCTCTGACAAGAAAGGGTTACGTGTTTGTAGGAGTGGCGCCCATTCTGCTGTTTTTCGGCCTGTCTGCTTCAAGGTTCGTGAACGTTCAATTCACCAGCGTGCTCGAGGACGTCGGCCGGACTCTGTACTACAAAGAGGGCATCGGCGCCACGGTGAAAGTATTCGAGAACAAGAACACCGGGAACCATGAGATAAGCATCGACGGGTATCCTGTCGCCTGCTCGGGAAACGAAGCGAACTGGCAGGGTCCTGAAATCCAACAGGCGTTGGCTCACTTCCCGATGCTGCTTCACTCGGACCCGAAAGAAGTCTGCATCATAGGTTTTGGAGCCGGCGGCACATCGTACAACGTGAGCTTGTATGATGTTCGAAGCATTACATGTGTCGAACTTAGCCCCGAAGTGCCCAAAGCGGCGCCCTTGTTGGCCGACGTAAACCACAATATTTTGAACAATCCGAAGTTCAATCTTGTTGTTGAGGATGGCCGCAACTACATCTTGCGAACGGGAAAGCGATTCGACGTTATCACCGTCGATGCGACATCCCCAAAATTTGCCGGCAACGTCTCGCTCTACACCAAAGAGTTCTATGATATGTGCAGGGAAAAACTCGCGCCTGGCGGAGTCATGGCGTTATGGACACCATATCATCTGCTCTCAAAAAGGGAAGACTTGATGTTGTTCAACACTTTCAGGCAATCATTCCCGCATTTTTCGGTGTGGTACACAAGTGGACGCGGCTATTTTGTGCTCTTAGGATCGAATGAGCCCATCAAGATCGATTTCAACAACGTTGAGAAGCGAATGAGCCGGCCGGAAATCCAAAAAGAACTCGCCACGGTGGCTTTGAGAACTCCCTATGATTTTCTGGCATGCCACATTATGAACGAAGATGCGGCGGATGCGTGGTTCGAGGGAATTCCCATCAATACCGACAACCACCCGTACATCGAATATTTCAGGGATGACGGTAACGGCCTTGGCGAGCTTATATTTGACGGACGGGCCGGAGAGCCGACGGTTTATAATTTCGGCCGGACGCCGGAAGAAACCGCGCAAAAGACGGCGGAATACAAGAGGTTCATGGAAGCAACCAATCACATAATTTCTGCGCATTACTGGCGGCAGAAAGGATACATCGGAGAAGCAATTAAACGGACGCACCTTGCGCTCATCTCAGATCCGGTCAACCGCGAAGCGCTCATGCTCGACAGGTTCCTGGAAGATAAATACAAGATGATTTATTGGGCAAAGGCCGCCGCGGCTTACGAGAAGAAGGACGTAAACACCGCTGTCTTGGCTTGCGTCAACATACTCAAAGTCATTCCGAACGACCAGGATACTCTCAAGCTCCTTGCCGTGCTGCGTCGCAACATCGACACTCAGGACGGCGGCCCCAAATTCATGAGCGGGTCATAAGAGAATTGTCATTACGCAGTCTTTTCGCTCAGAATGATGGGTAGTTCTCGGCTATTCCCTTTCGGCTGATCCTTATTGTCTCCGCATCAGGCTCTTTCGTCTCCGTTGCCCCTTTGGCATTCATCACTAATCATTTGCTTCGCCTTTATCTTCTTCCATCTGTTCACTTTCGTCTTTCGTCTTGGCCCCTTTCGTCTTGCTCCGTTCGCCTTCTATTTCCTTCATTTCCTTGGGTTTTTTCAACTCTGCGTCGATCATTTCCTGAAAACCCGCCAGGCTTCGCTTCTTCAACAACCTTCCGTTCACGAGGATGGTGGGCGTTCCTGTAATCCCCGCCTGCTGGGCATCCTTGACATCCCGGCCGATGAGCTCCTGTATCGCCGGGCCCTGTATATCCTTATTGAACTTCTCCGCGTCAAGGCCCAATTCCTCGGCGATCTTCTGAACGGTCGCATCGCTGAGGGCGCTCTGGTTCTGAAACAGCTTGTCGTGAAATTCCCAGTATTTTCCCTGGTCGTTTGCCGCAAGCGCCGCCGTGGCGGCTTTTCGCGCAAACTTGTGCATGCTGAGGGGGAGATTCTTGAAAACGAGTTTCACGTCATTCGGATATTTCTCCAGCACCTGCTGGAGCAGCGGCATGAGCCGCGCACAGTACGGTCATTGGAAGTCATTGAAGACCGCAATCGTTATCGGCGCGTTCTCGTAACCTTTGTAGGGCAGGCCGGACATGGACATCTCGTAGACCATCTCCAATTGGATAGTCTTGAGAGTCTTCTTCGTGCCATCCGTTAGAATAAGTGTGTTGTCCTTCAGAGAATATGTCATCCTGTCGAACTTCTCCTCAAGCGGTATCCGGAGAATAGCCTTCTCATCCGACAGTGAATAGATGAGGATTTCCTTTGGCGCGAGAATATACAGCCATTGCCCGTCGCCCGATGTGGCGATATCCAGCGGCTCAGCGTCGAGATTGAGGCGCTTGCCCTCCGACCACTCCATGCCGGCATTGACCGGCATGGCCACATACCCCTGAAGTGAAATTAATACCACGAGCAGGCACAACGTTTTGTTAAGTGTTTTCAAGGAACCGGCCTCCTTTTCTTCTGTCCGCAATCTGCAACTGACACATTATCCCACCGCTTTCCAATCTTCGCCCCTTCCTACTTTCCGTCTTTTCTCGTGTCATTCCCGCGAAAAGCCCGCCCTCGATCCCCAATCAAGTTGAGGACAAGCTCTGATCGGGAGCGGGAATGACATCGGGGAATCTGCATTCGTAATAATTCGTTTCGCGCCTTGCGCGATTCGTGACATTCGTGATCCAAACTTTTTCTTCTTTGGTTGGTTGCGGCTATGCTGTGCCGTGTTTTACGCGACATTGGATCACATTATACACTTTCCCCGGCCAAAACGACACAATTTCCTTGCGCACAATACTGAGGCCCCGGTTCTTTGCGGGCCTGCAACCCACAAAGAAGACCATCATAGTCTGTTACCAAAAATCCAATTTCTGCAAAAAAAACGCTTGACAGAATATAACTTCAGTGATAAAATCTCGCACACTGGCAACCGTCGCGGGGGGGGATTCCCACATGTCTCTCGCCTATTTTCCTTTCGTCGCAGAAAAGCGGATGTTGGGTTATGTCCAGCTCGCATCAGGTCTCTTGAGTTTCCGCCGCTTTTTTCCACAGATGACTTCAAGAGCGCGGAAGAATCTGTTCAATCACGAGGACGCGAAGGCATGTAGAAGAACCGATCATCAATTGTGGATTATACCAGTCCTTGCAGTCGGAAGAATCATCAACCATGAACTACCCAGCGCGGCATACCCGCAACCAAACAGCGCGCATCGGGCGCGATGACTCGCGCCTCAGAAAATTGGGGACACGATGCGACATCGTGTCCCCAATTTTCTTCATTTATGTGTGTAGGGGCGCAATTCATTGCGCCCGTAAATAATATGCGTTGGGTTCGCGCAAGAAACCACGACACGAATTAACGATTTTGGATGTTGGTAGTACGGAGAGCAGGGAGACTTTAGGAAGAAGAACAGGAAGAATCTTCTTCGTGCCCTTCATGACCTCTGCGGTTGATGATTGGTGTAATGCGTTCCGTTCGCGTTCCAATCTTCGTTCCTACGGGAAACTGTTTTGTCTCCATTTAGTGGGGATGGACTTATCCATTTCAGTTAAGGAGAGGGCAATGAAAGCTTTCAGAATCTCCCGAAACACCTCTGTTCAACTTCACTCCTTGGTTTTGCTCGTCGCGTTGCTCCTGCTCTTGAGCCCCGTGAGAGCCGTCTGCGGCACGTTCTCGGACGATTTCGAGGACGGCGCTCTCGGATCGTGGTGGTATGTATTTGACGGGAATGTCGCAGATGCTGATGAGGACAGCGGTGTCTTGCATCTCGCCGGACCCGACGCTGAAGCGAGATTGTGGGGAGATGCTCTCGCATTCGGCCTGACTGAAAACCTAACCGGTGACGTCGTAATAACGGCTGAATTCAAGGCGATCAATCCTCCTCCCTTTACTATTTATGGAATCCTGGTTGGCAGAACGGATCGGTCAGAACAGGTCGGAGTGGCAATCTATCATGATTATGACCCTGTTCTGAATCGTGGCACAGTAATGTCCTTTAGCGATGAGAACGTTTTCTCTCCGCCTGGTTATCCCGCGATAGAGGAGATTGATGTGCCTGAGTTCAATCCAGGCGATGTCGTAACGCTCAAGCTTGAAAAGATCGCTGGTGTTGTTATGGGATACTATAGCCTTAATGGTCTGCCGTATACACAAATTGGCTCCGCCTCGGCCACAATGCCCGACCCATTCGTTGCGGCAATCTGTGGTGAGAACTGGCCGCCGCTGGACGTGTTATCGCCGGAACAAAGGACTCCTTACGATTTCCATGTGGACAATTTTGAAATTGCCGGCGATTCGGTTCCCAATATGACAACTGGCGGTGGACCGGACACTTTTGCGGACGATTTCGAGATTATGGATACGTATCTGCTTCCAGTCAATCCTCTCACCAAGTGGCGGCAGGTAGGTATCGGTCCGAGCAGCTTTTTTGAGAGCAGCACTGGTGCGGGCGGAACCGGCCTGTCCGCGCGATTGATCGACACAGACACCGGCTTCCGAGCGCCGTCTCTCGCAGCCGACAATGCGCAATACTTTGACTTATCCTCTCTCGTTCTCGAGAGCGAGATCCGTCCCAATCTTGGGGATGACGGAATCTATACGGGGGCAGGCGGCGTTGGGTTCGGTGTCTACGACGATACTGGCGACCATATAAGCGCAGGCATGGGGACAATGTTATGGTACGACTGGGATATATCAAAGTGGCGTTTCGAGCTCTTTGACACGCATGAGTATGAAACGGATCGCCATATCATCCAGCGCGACGGTATCGAGCAGTCCGTCCCCGTCGATATTGATCCTACCATTTTCCATACAATCAGGATGGAGAAGTCGGGTAATGATCTCTCGGCCGTTCTCGACCGGACATGGGCTTTGTCCGGGACCCCCCGTTTGCCCATAGACATTGCCGGCGCGGGCCTATACACTCAGATTGGCAACTATCCCGCCGACGCTGACTTTTCATTTGACAATTTCTCAATGAACGCTGAGCCGGACGACCGCCATGTGGTGTTTCAGGATGTGGACGTCGTCGAGGACACACGCGCCAATGAACTGTTCCCCACATGGTCGCGCGACGGCAAGAAGCTGGCATTTACGCAAAAGGAACTAGAGGACCAGTGGGCATTGGACGTGTGGGTGAAACAAATCGATCCGCCACTGCCCGCAGTGAAGTGCTCATGGAGCCATGACCGCGCCGAAGTGTTTGCTGTCCCCGCGTTCAGCCCGGACTATAGTTATGTAATCTTCACTGCGACGAGATCTACACCTCCTTACGAATTGGAGATAAAAAGGGCCAAGGCGGACGGCACAGGCGGGGTCGAGACAGTATTCCATGAACCAGGAATCGGCCTGCGCGCGTACGATGTCAGCCCCGGGTTCAATCTTCTTGCGGGTACAAAAGAGGAGTATTCACCCGGCGCCAACAAGGGGAATCTCTTTGCGCTGCGCATAACCGATGATGGACGCCGTGTGGCGGGGACAGAAAAACTGCTTACTGATTTCCCCGGTGGTTCATGGGGAGCATATGACCCACACTTTGACGCCGATGCTGACCGAATAGTCTTCATGAGTATAGAGGTATCTACGCCACCCGGTCCCAGAAACTCCGACCTCTATGTGCTCAATGGGGTGCAGGATATTCTCAACGGGGTTACCGCTCCCCCGACATCCTACACCGATCCGAGGCTCGTGCTTCTTGCCACCGGCCCGAATTTTCAAGCTACAGGTCGTTTCTCCGGCGACGGTTCATATGTATATTATTGTGAGGACGTCAATGGGACTTTCGACGTGGATTACATGGGGGCAAACCCATGGTTGCCGTGGCTCGATTTGAGTTCGGGCGCGCATTGGGAGATATTCGCGGTCAATCCCGACACTCCGTCTGAGAAAATCAAACTGAATTATTACAGACCATACAGCCAGGGTATTCTTGCCGCTTCACCGGACGGAACAAAGCTTGCCTTCATATCCGACAATCGCGCGGATCTCGATCCAGATATCATCGACTCTGACCTGTATATCGTCACGCTCAAAGTGAGAGAGGCCATCGTTGCGATAGCGGGCGGCGACATCGTTGACGGCAGCGGCACGACGCTCGGTGTCCCTGCCGCCTCGCTTTCCGAAGACACTACGATTTCGATCAAGACGCCCCTTCCCGGCGATATCCCCGCGCCCGACACACTTCCGGACGGGCTCAAGAACATAGCGTTTGCACGCGTGATCGAGGCCGAATCGCCGACCGCCACGATTGACCCGCTCAACCCACCAATTCTGACGATTCAATACACGGATGAGGAGATGACGGGCCTTTCCGAACTGAGCCTCTGCATTTATGTTTTTAATGAAGATTTATCCAGGTGGGAGGCGCTTCCCGGCTGCATGGTTGACCCTGTCGCTAACACTGTATCCGCTCCCCTACCCCATCTCTCGATGTTTGTCGCCAGCGCCGCGCTCGACACCGACGGCGACGGAATACTGGACGACGGCGATTACAGTAATGTGGCCGGAGACAATCCTTGCGCGGACGGCGTGACCGCAAATTGCGACGATAACTGCTTCGACCTCGCGAATCCGTTGCAGGAAGACTCCGATGCAGACCTCGCAGGAAACGCTTGTGATAATTGCCCTGCAATTTCCAATGCCAATCAGGCTGACGGCGACGTAGACGATGTTGGCGACGTTTGCGACAACTGCTCCGCGGTCTCCAATCCGAACCAGGCCAATTTCGATGGCGATTCGATGGGTGACGCCTGCGACCCGGACATCGACGGCGACGGACTGACGAACGAGTTTGACTCGGATATCGACGGCGACGGAGCGCTCAACCTCGAAGACGCTTTCCCATACGATTCGTCCGAATGGGCCGACAACGATAACGACGGCGTCGGTGATAATGCCGACCCGGACGACGACAATGACAACGTCGCCGATATTGTCGACATCTGCCCGTTTGATCCCGCCAACGACATTGACGGCGACGGCCTCTGTGGCGATGTAGACAATTGTCCATCTGTCAATAATGCCGACCAAGCCGACAGTGATAGCGACGGCATCGGCGACGCCTGTGATTCCTGTAACGACATCGATGGAGATGGAGTGTGCGATGTTGTCGACAATTGTCCGTCAGTCGCCAATTCTGATCAAGCGGATACAGATGGTGATGGTGTAGGTAATGCGTGTGAAGCGGCCGCCATTGAGCTAATATACGTTTTCCAAAGAGAGTGGGGCAGCCTTGGCTCCGGCCCCGGTCAGTTTGGCAGTGATTTGGGGCCGCGTGGAATTGCCGTTGATGAGGCCGGCAACGTCTACGTTGCGGATTACGGAAATCAACGCATTCAGAAGTTCTCAAGATGCGGCGCCTACTTGGGTGAATGGTCAACAGGTTACTTGGCCCAAATTTATTATTATGAAGGCTATCTCTATTGCCTGTACCCGCCTGGCGGAATCAAGAAATACGATACAAACGGAAACCTCATTTGGAACGTCCCTGTTTCTATCCCATCGTGGTCGGCTGGAATGACCATGGATAGCGACCACAATCTGCAGATTTCTATTGCGATTGATCGCAAAGTCGTTAAATACGACCTCAATGGCGCCTATCTTGGCGAATACCCTGCCACCAATGCCAACTACGACTATGCCGACAACAGGATTCACGCGTCTCCGGACGGCTACATATATATCAGAATAGGCGGCGAAGGCGGGGATATCAAGAGATATACGAACGCGGGAGTCGATACCGGCTGGAGTCGCGATATAGGGCTGGAGGATTTCCTCTATATTGACTCTTCCGGCAATTTCTACACCGGTTTGAATGGGGTAGTGAATAAATACGATTCCAATTGGAATCTCTTGGCAACAGTCGGGTCCGGCGTTGGTTCGGGTCCCGGACAATTCGGCGCAACGTTCGGTCAAATGACAGAAGATTCCATTGGGAACCTGTACTTCTCCGACGGGCCGAATTACCGAATCGAGGTATTCGCCTCGGAGTGGCAGGGAACTTTCGGCGGTGCCCAAGAAGACGCAGCCTATGGCGCTGCGCCGACAGATGACGGCGGTTACGTCATTATTGGAGAAACCACTTCCTATGGCGCCGGTTCATATGACATATTGATGATCAAGACTGACGCTGATGGAAATACGCAATGGTCGAAGACATTCGGCGGAACCGGCATCGAGAATGGCTTCAGTGTCGAGCAGACAGCCGACGGTGGCTATATTGTCGCTGGATTGACGACTTCTTTCGGCGCAGGATCATATGATGCATGGCTGATCAAGACCGATGGCAGCGGCGCTGAAGAATGGAGTAGAACCTTTGGTGGAGGTGGTTGGGACGAAGGGTATTCGGCCCAACAGACATCCGATGGCGGATACCTCATTCTGGGCCGCACAGATTCTTATGGCGCTGGGTCGCACGATGCATGGCTGATCAAGACCGACCCAAGCGGGATCGAGGAGTGGAGCGAGACTTTCGGTGGCACAAACTGGGATGAGGCGCGCGACGTCAGGCAGACGGGCGATGGCGGATATATCATCTCTGGATGGACGGAGTCTTTTGGAGCAGGTGGAAAAGACGCATGGCTTCTCAAGCTTGATGCCGACAGGAACTCGCAATGGAGCAAGACCTTTGGCGGGTCTCTTTGGGATGCAGCAGGTGAAGTGCAATTGACTTCCACAGGCGGCTATATTACATGTGGATACACAGAATCCTACGGAAATTCAGGTTCGTATGACATATGGCTGATCGAAACCGACGCCATTGGGAATATGGTTTGGTCGCGGACATTTGGGGGCCCGGGCACCGAGCTCGGCGGTATGGTTCTAAAAACCGCTGACGGAGGCTATATTGTTGGCGGAGGCAGGGAACCCTACGGGTCGGCCGATGCCTTGTTGATAAAAACGGATGCCGCCGGAAACGAAGTTTGGAGCAGAGTCATAGGAGGAGCGGACTACGACACAATTCAAGACCTCATACAGGAAGGCAGCGAAAGCTATCTCGGCGTCGGTTGGACACGTTCGTACGGCGCTGGGCTCTCGGACATTTGGCTCCTCAAGGTTAATCTGAATGAAGACAGTGATCTGGATGGCATATGTGGCGAGGTGGATAATTGCCCGTTTATTGCCAATATCGATCAATTTGATCTTGACAGCGACGGTTTGGGCGATGAGTGCGACAACTGCCCCAATACGGCCAATTCCGATCAGGCCGACATGGACAGCGACGGAATGGGTGACGTGTGCGATGACGACACGGATGGCGACCATTGTCCGAACGTCGCTACTGAGATAATGCCGGGGATAATGGTTCCTGCTGATCCGAACCCCAACGTGTTCAGCCCGGATACCGATGCAGACTATCTGGGAGACGATTGTGACAACTGTCCGAATGTGGTGAATCCGGGTTGGGCTGATACCGATACAGACGGCCTTGGCGATTCGTGCGACAACTGTCCCAATGCGGCGAATGCGGACCAGTCCGACATCGACGGCGACGGGATGGGTGACGTGTGCGATGACGACACGGATGGCGACCATTGTCCGAACGTCGCTACTGAGATAATGCCGGGGATGATGGTTCCTGCTGATCCGAACCCCAACGTGTTCAGTCCGGATACCGATGCAGACTATCTGGGAGACGACTGTGACAACTGTCCGAACGTGATGAATCCGGGTTGGGCTGACACCGATACAGACGGCCTTGGCGATTCGTGCGACAACTGCCCGAGTGCGGCGAATGCGGACCAGTCCGACATCGACGGCGACGGGATGGGTGACGTGTGCGATGACGACACCGACGGCGACCATTGTCCGAACGTCGCTACTGAGATAATGCCCGGGATGATGGTTCCTGCTGATCCGAACCCCAATGTGTTCAGTCCGGATACCGATGCAGACTATCTGGGAGACGACTGTGACAACTGTCCGAATGTGGTGAATCCGGGTTGGGCTGACACCGATACAGACGGCCTTGGCGATTCGTGTGACAACTGTCCCAACGCTGCAAACGCCGACCAGTCAGACACAGATGGTGACGGTACTGGCGACGCCTGTGATTTTGAAGGAGGTGACTTCCGTGACGATTTTGAAGATGGAGTTCTTTCGTCGACTTGGGGTCTGAATCCTGACGGCACACAAAGACCCATGTGGCTGTATGATTGGGTCGCGCCAGGAATCACAGTGACTGAGGAAGGCGGCGAAATACGATTCTCCGGCACTCCATCTGTTTGGCAAGACGCACACTTGACCACCTTTGGCTTCGACGGCACAGGCTCTGTCGACGCTTCCGTCGATTTCAGAAGAGCAGATGGTGGCACGAGTCCGTGTGTCAATCTGCTGATTGGGTCTCGTGTGCACGAACAAGACAGCGAGTCTCCCTTCCTCTTTGTTGGAGTGGCGCTGTGCGAAAGCGGATACTACCGACTCTACAATACGATCACCGAATGGAATTCCATCTGGCTGCGGCCTGCTTTTGGAGATGAGCAGAATGTTTCCCACAGACTGAGGGTCACTTACGATGGCGCAACGGAAACAGTGACCTACTATGTGGACGGAGTCTCTTACTATAGCGAAACCGTTCGTATGGGCAAGAAGCTGTGCGCCACTCTGCGCGTCGGCGGCGGCTACTCTTACCGTGACGTCCGGTTCGACAACTTCGTTTTGTTTGCGCAACGAGCGGTCCAGCCGCCCGTGGATTCCCTCGATGTCACACTCGGAGAAATCTCTGAGCTTGAACCGACCGAGCAAGATACCATTTTCTCGGCATGGTCACCCGACGGTAAGAAGGTTGCTTACCATGTCCGCAGCGCTACCAACTCGACTCTGTGGAACATCTGGGTGAAGGAGGTAAATTCGACAGCGCCGGCATATCCGCTCACCACGGACTCCGACAATGTCAAATACTACACCCACCTGTGCTGGACACCTGACGGCTCCGGCGTCATCTTCACATCAGGGTGGGGAAACGCTACAGATACCTATTTAAGAATCGCAAACTCGGACGGTTCCGGAACCCGTGAACTGCTCAGGGAGAACGGCGTCGCATATGCGTCTCCCGACGTGGCCAACGGTCCATTCGGGAGGCAGATGATCTTCACAAAGAACGCCAACCTCTATTCGATTGCCATTGAGGAGAATGGCGAGCTTGCCGCTCAACCGGGCGACGCAATCCAGTTGACAAATATTCCCAGCGCAGAAATCTACATGCCCCGGTGCTCGCATGACGGCGACAAGATCGCCTTCGTCCGCTACTTTGATTGGTCCGACAGCGATATCTACCTGCTGCAGGGAGCAAACGATATCCACTCGAATGCATCGCCTGTCGTTACTTCGTATTTTGACACGCGCATGCTGCCGGTGAGCGACAATGCAAACGTCGCAGGCACTCCCGCAGTTTCTCCGGACGGAAAGTATGTGTACTTCACCGAAGATACGAGCGGGAACTACAACATCGACTATGACCTCTCGGGACAAACATGGGCGCTGAAATTCCCGCACACAAACTTCGACCTGTTCTATGCGAACGTGGAATCCGGCGCTCCCGTCACCCCACGGCGGATAACCAGTGATTCCACAAACCAGGGTAATTTGAGCGCTTCTCCCGACGGCACAATGCTGGCGTTCATTGATGACAGCGACCGGGACGGCGACACTGAATTCGACGGAAACATGTATATCGGCACGCTGGTGAAATCGCAGGTTGTTCCGGCAGGAAACGAAGCGATCATCGAAGATGCGTCAGGCTGCACAATGACGATCCCAGCCGGCGCGCTGCCCGTTGAAACTGAAATAACGATTCAGACCCCGTTCCCTGGCGCCGAACCATCGGTAGACACTTTGCCGGATGAAACATTGCTCGTGCTTGCCCGTGAATTCGGGCCGCCCGGAACGACATTCACCGAGCCGATCACTATTGTGATGACTTACACGGATGAGCAAGTTGAGGCTGAGGGCCTCATCGAGAGCACACTCCAAATCGCGGTCTATCGCAACGGAGCGTGGGAGCCAATCGGCGGAGTCGTTGACACATTAGGAAACACAGTGACTGCGCAAATTGACCATTTCAGTGTCTTTGGGCTATATGGTGAGTTCATAGACTGCAACAATAACGGCGTCCCCGATCCTACCGAACCCGATTCCGATGGCGACGGCCTGATTGACGGCTGCGACAACTGTCCAAACGCAGTCAATCCGGGACAGGAAGATTGCGACGGGAATGGAATCGGCGACGCTTGCGACACCGTCAACCCGGCCGCAATCGACTCGGACTGCGACGGCGTGGACGACAACTGCAACGGCGTGACAGACGAAGGATATTCTCCAACCGCTACAATCTGCGGGACCGGCGAATGCGCTTCCACCGGCCAATTGCTCTGTGTTAGCGGCGCTCTGCAAGATACGTGTGTGTCCGGCTCGCCGACCGGCGCCGACGCAGATTGCGATGGATTGGACCAGAACTGCAATGGCGCGGCGGATGATGCCTATATCCCAATTCCGACATCGTGCGGAATAGGCGAATGCGCGTCCACCGGTCAGATGATCTGCGTCGGCGGCGCATTGCAGGACACCTGCACTGTCGGTTCACCGACCGGCGCTGACGACGACTGCGACGGCCTCGATCAGAACTGTAACGGTCTTGCCGATGATTCTTATGCTCCGACGCCGACAAGCTGTGGCACAGGTGAGTGCGCAGCGAGCGGCCAGATGATCTGCTCCAATGGCAGCCTGCAGGACACGTGTGTCTCCGGAACTCCCACAGACGAAGTGTGTGATGGTTTGGATAACGATTGTGACGGTGTTGCGGATGATGGACTGGTTTCTACCCCCACGACTTGCGGAATAGGCGAGTGCGCGTCCACCGGCATCCGAAACTGCACGGGCGGACAATGGGTTGACACCTGTACACCAGGGTCTCCGACCGGAACCGATAACGACTGCGACGGTCTCGACCAGAACTGCGACGGAACAGCGGATGATGGCTATGCTCCGACGCCCACAACCTGCGGAGTAGGCGCGTGCGCGTCCACTGGCCAAATGCTCTGCAGCGGCGGCAGCCTGCAAGACACGTGCGTCGCCGGAACCCCCACCGGCGAAATCTGCGACGGGCTTGACAACGACTGCAATGGGAGCGTTGATGACGGCCTCGACGCTGATACGGACGGAGTCTCGGATTGCATCGACAATTGTCCGTCAATATGGAATGCGGGTCAATCTGACATTGACTCCGACGGCGTCGGCGACGCGTGTGATACCGACACATTCTTTGATGACTTCAATGACCCAACGACGTATATGCCTCCTGTCAACCCGAACACCAGATGGCGACAAATCGGGACTGCGTTTGGAACGTTCTCGACTGACGCGGGTTTCGGTGGAACCGGGTACTCGGCGCGAATGATTGATGCGGATTCAAGCTTCGATATGCCGGTGCTTGGGGCCGACAATGGACAATACTTCGATCTTTCGTCTGCAACCGTTCAGGCCCTGGTGCGCGCGAACAGCATCTACGGCAGCGGCATCGTCGGATTCGGTGTAAACGATGACGCAGGCGAGGGTCTGTGTGGCGGTATCGCGGCGGGATTAGTGAATAGTATAAATACCGGCGGCGCCTGGGTCTTCGTGCTTTTCGACATCAACGATTACGATACCGCGCCGCATGGTATCGCCTTTATGCCGCTGGCGCCGTTTGGGATCAATCCATTCGAGTTCCATCAGATCAAGGTGGAGAGCCTGAACGGACAGGTCACGGCAACACTCGACGAAACATGGACATTGAGCGGCGCTCCTCGTCTGGCCATAGATGTTGCGGGCACGGGAATCGGTCCCAACGATCTAGGCGATTTCTCGTTCGACAACTTCTCGATGAAAGGTCAGCCGGACAACCGCCATGCCGTGTTCAAGGACGTAGACATAGTCGAGGACACCCCTGCGGACGAAATCTTCCCGTCGTGGTCGCGCGACGGAAAGAAGATCGCCTACATTCAAGACGAGATGGACACTGGTTCGTGGAACGTGTGGGTCAAGCAGATTGATCCGCCGACGCCCGCGGTCAAGTGCACGCAGAATTCGGATAAGACTTTCATTTATGCGGTGCCGGCATTTAGCCCGGACTACAGCCACGTAATCTTCACTGGATTCAACACCGACTACTCACGGCTCGAACTCAAGAGAGCCAATGCCGACGGCACGGGCGGAGTGGAAACAATTCTCACTGAAGTCGGCGCCAATTACTGGGGTTACGACATCAGTCCATCTTTGAACCTTCTTGTCGGCGCGAAAGAGTCGTCCTCCGGGACCATTTCAAACCTGTACTCCGTTCAAGTTACACCTGACGGGCTTCCTGTTGCCGGGACGTATAAGCCCCTCACCGAGTTCCCGGCCGGATCGCCTAGGGTTTACGACCCGCACTTCGACGCAACGTGTGACCGCGTGGCCTTTATGAGTTACGTGAACCCGCCGACGGATACGGACCTTTACGTGCTCAACGGCGTGCAGGATATTTTGAGTGGAGTCACGAATCCACCGACCTCCTATTCCGATTCCAGACTCACCCTTATCGCCACGGGCCCGAATGCTCAGGCAACCCCGCGATTCTCCGGAGACGGAACACTTGTCTACTACTGCGAAGATGTCAACGGGACTTTCAATTACGACTATTTCGGTAATAATCCGGGACTCCCGTGGCTCACCTCATTGTCCGGCGCTCACTTTGAGATTTTCGCAGTCAATACTCAGAATCCGGCCGAAAGGATTAAACTCAATTACTATAGGCCGTACACTCAGGGAGTCCTGTCTGCTTCGCCGGATGGAACCATGCTCGTGTTCTCTTCCGACAAGCGCGAAGACGGCGACGGCGTCGTTGATGCCGACCTGTATGTTGTCACGCTGAAAGTGAAGGAGGAGATAGAGGCTTCGACGGGTGGACAAATTGTTGACGGCAGCGGTACGACTCTCGATATTCCGGGTGGCTCGGTATCCGAGGATACCGTTATATCCGTGGAGACTCCTCTCCCCGGCGCCATACCCTCTCCCGATACTCTGCCCGGCGGCATGCAGAATATCGCGCTCGCGCGAGTGGTCGAGGCGGAATCACCGACTGCGACCATTAATCCGAATAATCCGCCAATACTTACAATTCATTACACGGAAGAGGAAATAGCAGGCCTGCATGAGCTTTCGTTGCGCATCTACGTATTCAACGAAGATACTCTGAGCTGGGAGGCAATCGGACAATGCCCCGACAATCCGGCTCAAGACTGCACCGTGATTGATCCTGTCGCGAATACTATCTCTGCGCCATTGCCGCACCTGTCTATGTTCGCCGTCAGCGGCGCAGTGGATACAGATGGCGACGGAATATTGGATGACGGCGATTACAGCAACGTGGTAGGCGACAACCCGTGCGCGGACGGCGTGATCGCGAACTGTGACGATAACTGTTTTGACCTCGCAAACGCCGCGCAGGAAGACTCCGACGCAGACTTCATCGGTGACGGTTGTGACAATTGCCCGAATGCGCCGAATGCCGACCAGTCGGATGCTGACATTGACACTGTCGGCGACATTTGCGACAACTGCCCTGCAGTATCCAATCCCAATCAGGCTAACATCGACGGCGATACGATGGGCGACGTCTGTGACCCTGACATCGACGGCGACGGCATAGCTAACGAGTCTGACCCGGATATTGACGGCGACGGCGTTCTCAACGGTGACGACGCATTCCCATACGATCCGACCGAAACGGCCGACACCGATAATGACGGCATTGGCAACAACGCAGACCCTGACGACGACAATGACGGCGTCGCGGATATCGCGGATATCTGTCCCCTCGATCCCGCCAACGACATCGACGGTGACGGCGTTTGTGGCGATGTCGACAACTGCACGACAGTCGGCAATCCGGATCAAGCGAACACAGATGGTGATGCTTTCGGCAATGCCTGCGATATATGCCCGAACGACCCGGACAACGACGCGGATAGCGACGGCATATGCGGCGACGTGGATGCATGCCCGAACGATCCGAACAACGATATCGACAGTGACGGCGTTTGTGGCGATGTCGATAATTGCCCGACGATTGTCAATTCTAATCAGGCGGACCCCGATGGCGACGGCATAGGCTCTGCTTGTGACGACGTGGAGTCGCTCGGCTCCGACTACTCGGCCGGTTGTCTCGTCATCCGGAACGGACAGACTTTGGTCACCAATGGCTACGACATGAATATCGGCCCAATATGCGGAATCGTGATCGAAGCCGGTGGAATCCTGGATGCAAGCTCCGGCGCAGGAGGCGATTCAATCATTACCGACTCAGCGAGCGGTACAGGCCCATCAAGCGCGTGGCGCTGTGACGGAAGGTTCGTCGCAGGGGCAAGCACGGTGGTCTTCAACGGCGTAGCCGCCTCGGAAATCCAGGTCTTTATGCCGCAGATAAACAGCTTCTTCAGGCTCATTTCAGACGCCGACAGTGTGGCGGCGCCGGGCACAATCTACGTCACGGATGGGCTCGAGGTGAGAAGCGGCTCGTTCCAGGTCGGTAATGGCTCTACATTCCACGACGTGTTGGTTGCTCCCGCAAGTCTGCTGCAGCCCGGCGGCCAAATCAATGTTAGTGGCGACTGGATAAACAATGGCAGCTTTGTCAACGGTAGCGTGTCGTTCACAGGCACGGGAGACTTATTTGCCGGCGCTTCTCATTTCAACAAACTCATTGTGGCATCCGGCGTACGCACTGTGCTCGGAGACACCTTGTCCGTTGACGGCGCACTCAGGGTGCAGATGAGCGGCGCTCTGCAGAGAACGTCAGGAGGGTTGACTCTTCAAACGAACTCCACCGTTGGTATTGATAGTGGAGGCGCGTTTGTTCTCGAAGGAAATAACCAATGGATAGTGGGCGCAGGCTCGACTGTGACCATTCAAGACGGAGCCGTCGCAACGCTCCACGGGACCGATGCCGGCAACATGCTGACCCTCAGGTCCTCCGTGGCCGGAACCGCCTGGCATCTAATAGACCTGACCATGATGTCAAGCAATCCATCCGTCACGTACGCTGACGTGCGGGATTCTGACGCCGGCTCGGGGAGCCTCGTGTTCGCCGAACACTCGATTGACTCCGGCAACAACCTGAACTGGGTGTTCTTGGTTGATAGTGACGGCGACGGCATCTACGACTATTACGATAATTGCGACGCCGTTTCCAATCCGGATCAGGCGGATGCGGACACTGACACCGTTGGCAATGTCTGTGATAATTGCCCGGCAGTTCCGAATCCGGACCAGGCGGACATGGACAGTGATGGAATTGGCAATGCATGCGACCCATGGCCAAATGACCCGCAGAACGATATCGACGGCGACGGCGTGTCCGGCGAGATAGACAACTGCCCGACAGTGGCTAATCCGGGGCAGCAGGACTGCAATAGTAACGGATTGGGCGATGCCTGCGACTCGATAAATCCGACCGCAGATGATTCCAACTGCGACAATATAGATCAGAACTGCAATGGTGTCGCAGACGACGGTTATGTCCCAACGCCGACCTCGTGCGGTGTCGGCGCATGCGCTTCCACTGGCCAGATGGTTTGCGTAGCTGGCAGCTTGCAAGACACTTGCTCGGCAGGTTCACCTACCGGCGCGGATGACGAGTGCGACGGTCTCGATCAGAACTGCAACGGTGTTGCTGACGACGCATATGTTCCGACTGCCACTTCCTGCGGAGTAGGCGAATGCGCGGCTACCGGCCAGATGGTCTGTGTCGCCGGCAGCTTGCAGAATACGTGCTCCGCTGGTTCGCCGACAGGCGCGGATGATGACTGCGACGGCCTCGACCAGAACTGCAACGGCGTTGCTGACGACGCTTATGTTCCAACAGCCACAAACTGCGGAGTAGGCGAATGCGCGTCCACCGGTGAGATGATCTGCGTTGCCGGCAGCCTGCAAGACACTTGCGCTGCCGGTTCGCCGACTGGCGCGGATGACGAATGCGATGGCCTTGACCAGAACTGCAATGGCGTTGCTGACGATGCCTACGCTCCGACAGCAACAAGCTGCGGAGTAGGTGAATGCGCCTCCGCCGGCCAGATGGTTTGTGTCGCCGGTGCTCTGCAAGACACTTGCTCGGCTGGTTCGCCGACAGGCGCTGACGACGAATGCGATGGCCTTGACCAGAACTGCAATGACGTAGCTGACGATGCCTATGTTCCGACAGCAACAAGCTGCGGAGTAGGCGAATGCGCGGCTACCGGCCAGATGATTTGCGTTGGCGGTACATTGCAGGATACTTGCACGCCTGGGGCTCCATCAGCCGAAATCTGTGACAGCATGGATAACGATTGTGACGGTCAGGCTGATGAAGGGGTGACACAAACATTCTATCGGGATGCTGACGGTGACACC
>JACRIR010000238.1 GCA_016215705.1 Candidatus Poribacteria bacterium
ACATTCAATTACGACAGGAACGGAAATCTTACGAAGAAAACGCAAAACGGGGCGGATGACACGATCTACACGTTCGACTACGAGAACAAGATCACTCGAATCGACTACCCCGACGAGACATATTCGGCGTATAAGTATGATGCGCTTGGAAGAAGGATTGAGAAACGGGACAGGAGCGGGAACATAGAACGCTATGTCTATGATGGACAGAACTTCATCGCGGAGTATGATGGGAGCAATGATCTGGTAGCGAGCTATATTCAAGGTATCGGCATTGATAGCCCGGTCTCGATATATCGTGGCGGAGAAAACTACTGGTACCACTCCGATGCTCTTGGAAGCATCTATCAGGTGACGGATGCAAGCGAGGCAACAGCCCGAAGCTACGATTACTCGGCCTTCGGGAAGATCGTTTCCGAAACTGGATCACTTGTGAATCCATTCACCTACACCGCCCGCGAGTGGGATACCGACAGCGGGCTGTATTACTATCGGGCGAGGTACTACGACGCGGGCTTAGGAAGGTTTTTGAGCAGAGATTGGTTGGGATCCAAGCCCAGTTCTGTACAGAGTAACTTATATTTGTATGTATCAAATGGGCCGGTCAACGTAATTGATCCGTCAGGCTTATGTCCAACCGACGAGTTTCTGCAAGGTTGTTGCGTTTGGACTGTGACATGTTGCCCTACAGTCCCTTATCGTGAAACACCAAATGGTTTTTCCTACTCAACGGAGAAAACAGAGGGGTCGCGTCTACACTCTTGATTCCATTGCAGAACCTCTTGTTCGGGTAAGTTTGAACGTCGTCAACATTGCTGATAGGAAGGCGGTTTAATGCGCGTAGAATGGCGGCTACTGCGGGGCTGGATGCGGAGGAGGCTCCGGGGAGATTTTTTTAAGTAAGAAGGAAGCCGAGTTCATCTTTTCACGCGGGATTTTGTACGGGATCGTATTCATGTTTCTCTTCAAGGTTTTGACCCCCATAATTGTGCGCCACGCACCGCGTCAAACCATTGATATTCGCGTCATTGCCGAGTTGGTCAAAGAATATAAAGAAAGGGAAAGCGAATTTCCATATTCGCTTGAGCAATTAGTCCATTCTTTGCAGAAGCGCCCCAGGCCGGGAATCGATACTTTCCCAGTCTTCGACCCGTGGGGGAGAGAATATCTCTATTTTAGAATCTCCGATTCAAGAGTGGTGCTAGCCTCCAAGGGACCAAACGGTAGATTGGACACACCTGTTGAGTCTTTTTCGATTGTCTCGGCAGATGACGTGGTAGATGCCAAGGAACACGGGATATACAGATTGGTTGTGGAAAACGACGATTGTATTTACGTCATCAGTATTTAAGAAATCAGAAAATCAAAGAGGTCAGGCCTAAGCCGATTAGTAACCGAAACAGTTGCGGTTTTCAAGGATTTATGAGATACTGATTGCGAATTTTGTTGGGTCACGCGATTCCGGTGGGAGTGGCTGTATGCCGAAGGAAACCCTTGAGAACAAGCGCAAACGAGTCAGGAAGATACTTGACTTACTGAAAAAAGAGTATCCTGACGCGGGGTGCGAACTTGGTCATTCGACGCCGCTTGAGCTTCTTGTAGCCACGATCCTGTCCGCTCAGTGCACTGACGAACGAGTCAATATCGTGACCCAAGACCTTTTCAAGAAATACCGCGCACCCGAAGATTATCTCAAGGTCCCTCCGGAAAAGTTCGAGCAGGAGATTCGTTCCACGGGCTTCTACCGAAACAAAACGAAAAATATACGCGGCGCGTGTAAGATATTGATTGAAAAATTTGGATCGAAAGTGCCGCAGACAATGGAAGAGTTGATCGAGTTGCCAGGGGTCGCCCGGAAAACGGCCAATATAGTGCTTACACACGGATTCAATGTCGTCGAAGGAATCGCAGTTGACACCCACGTCAAACGGCTCACCCAACGGCTCGGTATCACCCGCAACAGCGACCCTGACAAAATAGAAGCCGACCTTTGCGCTTTGCTGCCCAAAGAAGATTGGGGGATATGCTCCGACGTGCTGATTTTCCATGGCCGGCGCGTCTGTTTCGCAAGAAAACCCAACCACGACGCCTGCGTGGTCCGAAACCTCTGCCCTTCAAGGAGCATCTAAAATCACGCTACCGAAATCCTATGGCATACCCGTTCCTGCCATTGGCGCGCCCTTTCTTGCCGTTCACGCAAGGGATGGAATCCACTCTTGCGGCCAATGAATATGGACTCTCGCTTCCGAGGGAATGACTTTTTTGCTTCGCATATGTTGACACCGCATCGTTTATTCTGCTATTCTTTCAGTCTGAAGGCATTGGGGAGAGGTGTCCGAGAGGCCGAAGGAGCACGCTTGGAAAGCGTGTATAGGGGAAACTCTATCGAGGGTTCGAATCCCTCCCTCTCCGCTTGCGCAATACCGTCGCAACATATTGCCCCGACTGTGGGTAGGATATATGCCGATTTTCTCGTGTGCGCGGGGCCAATAGAGATCGGAATAGCGTCGGAATGAATTCGCGCCTATCCCGCGCAGCGCGGGAACTCAGACGCGCAACTGCAAGGAAACGCGTCCGGAATGCTTGCCACTTGCTTATGTGTGCATCATGTGGATATAGTTAAGGAAAGGGGAAAACGATTTTTGCAGAGAAACCCGAAAAAGTGAATGTGTAAGATCAGGAAAATAGGGTGTGGGATTGCCTGGAGAGAGGGCATGGTCCTGTTGGTCTCCCGGCTTGAGAGCTCTCCGGGTTGCCTGTGACAGCGCGGAGAAGCTAACTAAGACAGTGGGCGATGGCGCCCGGAAAGGAAAGCGAGTTAGATGAACATCTACGTAGGCAATCTGGCGAACACGTTGGCCGATGGCGATTTGAGAACAGCCTTCGAGGCATTCGGTCAGGTAACTTCGGTCAACATCATCAAGGACAAGTTCTCCGGGGAGTCCAGAGGATTCGGGTTCGTAGAAATGCCCGACAAGGCCCAGGCGGAAGCGGCCATCAAGAACCTGAACGGCAAAGACCTCAAAGGTCGGAATCTCAACGTTAACGAGGCGCGTCCGAGACCCGAAGGATCGAGGGGTGGCGGCGGTCCTCGCAGGGGCGGCGGCGGTGGCGGCGGTTATCGTGACAGCAGGGGCGGTGGCGGTGGCGGCGGTGGCTACCGCGGCGGTCGAGGCCCCAGAAGTTGAGAGGCCGTCCCGTCCTGCCGGCGGGTTGAGCAAGTCCGTTCGTTAATTCTGGCATGACACGGTCCTGGAATATGTCTACGCATGGTTTCAGGACCGTGTTTCTGTTGAAGCCCCTCGGGCAAAATGGAGGACACGGCGGTGAGTTCTGCAGAAGCAAATAAGGTTGCCGAAGGCGTATATTGGGTGGGCGCCGTCGATTGGGACGTCAGGACCTTTCACGGATACACATATACTACGCCAAGAGGAACGACATACAATGCATATCTCGTGAAGGATGAGAAACTCGCGCTTGTGGACAGCGTGTACGCGCCGTTCACGAGCGAAATGTTGAAGCGAATACGCGCCCTGGTAGACCCTGAGAAGATTGATTATGTGGTCGCGAACCACGTGGAGACCGACCACTCCGGCGCGCTTGCCGCAATACTCTCGGTCGCGAAGAATGCAAAGCTTGTTTGCAACGCCCGCTGCAAAGACGGCCTCGAGAAGAACTACTACGGCAACTGGGATTACCAGATAGTGAAGACAGGCGACACCATAAGACTCGGCAGAAATACGCTCACCTTCATCGAGGCGCCGATGCTTCACTGGCCCGACAGTATGTTCACGTATATTCCCGAACAAGAACTTTTGTTGCCGAATGATGGCTTCGGTCAACATATTGCCTCATGCGAACGCTTTGTCGAGGACTACGACGAGGCTGTCGTCATGCAAGAGGCCGCAAAATATTATGCAAACATCCTTATGCCGATGTCAGGACTTGTCATCAAGAAAATCGAAGAACTCCAGAAATTGAAGCTGAGCATAAGAACGATAGCGCCGAGCCACGGCCTGATCTGGCGCAAGCCCGAGAAAATCCTGAGCGCTTATTTGCGGTGGGCCGCGGGAGAGGCCGAGAAGGCGGTCCTTGTCGTTTATGACACCATGTGGACAGCCACCGAGAAGATGGCCCACGCAATGGTCGAGGGCATCGTGTCGGAAGGCGTCTCAGCGAAAATCACGAGGCTTGCCGTCTCAGACCGGAGCGACGCCATCCGCGATTGCATGTTAATGAAAGGGATTCTCGCGGGAACCTCTACCATCAACCGAGGCATGCTTCCCGCGATGGTTCCATTCCTCGAAGACCTAAAAGGGTTGCAACCAAGGGAAAAAGTAGGAGCAAGTTTCGGCTCATACGGTTGGAGCGGGGGCGGCGCCGAGGCGGCAGAAAAGATCCTCCGCGAGGCAGGTGTAAAGATCGTCGCGAAGCCTATAACCGTCAAATTCATGCCCTCTGCCGAAGAACTGAAAAGATGCTACGATTTTGGCCGCGATGTCGCCTCGAAAGTCAAAGAGTAGGCGTCGCCGTATGAAACACGAAGATTACATGGCTATCGCGTTGCGCGAAGCCCAGAAGGCATTCGAGATCAAAGAAGTGCCGGTCGGCGCCGTGATCGTTCACGAAGGCCAGGTAATCGCCAAGGCCCATAATCAGCGCGAACTGCTGCAAGATCCAACGGCTCACGCTGAAATCATAGCAATAACGCAGGCAGCCTCTTCGTTGCACAGTTGGCGGCTTGAAAAGACCACGATGTACGTGACCCTCGAGCCATGCGTGATGTGCGCGGGAGCGATAGTGCTGGCCCGGATTCCTGAGTTGGTACTCGGCGCCTGGGACCCGAAGGCGGGCGCAGCGGGGTCGCTCATGAATATTCTCCAAGATTCGCGGCTCAATCACCGGGTGAACGTGACCGCCGGCATAGGGGAGAATGAGTGCGGAGCAATCCTCAAGGATTTCTTTGTGCGGCTCAGGGGGCAGGGATATTAGCAGAAAAACGGGGACACGATGCGGCATCGTGTCCCCGTTTTTCTGTAATGTGCAGCGAAGCACTTGTCAGCGCCGAGATAGAATTCGGCCGGTTACTTGGGGAGTATTGCGTCGGTCCCGGATTGCGGTCCGGCCTTCAGATCGCCGATCTTCTTCGTAACTGCCTCATTAGAAGGGTCGAGCGCAAGGGAATGTTCCCATTGTTCCTTGGCTTTGTCAGGCTGTCCAAGCTTTAGATAGACGTCGCCGAGGTGCTCGCGAATGGTGGAGTCGTCCTCCTCGACGTTTTCGATTGCATTCTGCAAATATTTTAGCGCTTCCTCAAAATTGCCTTGTTGATAGTAAACCCATCCGAGGCTGTCGAGAAAATAGCCGTTTTCAGGTTCGATATCCAGCGCGTGCGCGATCAATTCCCTTGCCTCATCGAGATTCTCGCCCTTCTCCGCAAACATGTATCCGAGATAGTTGAGGGCGTCGGCATTGTCGGGATCAAGCGCGATTGCCTTCCTCAACTCCTCCACCGCCTTTTCGTCCTGGTCTTGCTCCTCGTACAAAACGCCAAGACGAAAATGGGCTATCTTGCTTTCCGGATTGATGTTGGCAGCCTCTTCAAAAGCGGCTATTGCCTGTTCGTTGTTCTTCTGCTGGTGATAGGCGGTTCCCAGCAGCAAGTAAACCGGCTCATTGCGCGAGCCGAGCTCGATGGCCTTCTTCAGCGCCTTGATGACCATATCGGGCATGTTCTTCTCACCGTAGAGAAGGCCCAGCTTCAGGTACGCCTTGAGCGCTTCGTCGTCAAGGACGGTGACGTGTACGAAATGTTCGAGCGCTTTGTCGAGGTTGCCTTGTTCTTCATAAACGGCGCCAAGTAGATAGTGGACGGTAACATCGTCGGGATCTTTTGAAATCGCGTCCTCGAACTGTGCCCGCGCTTTCTCCAACTGGTTGTCGCGGAGGTAGAGAAGCCCGAGCGCCTTTCGATAGTTAACCATCTGGGGCCGCTGCTCGAGAATAGCCTCGTACTGTATAATTGCATCATCCCATCTCTCAAGTGAAGAATACAATATCCCGAGCTTCTTCCGCGCCTCGATGTTCCTGGGATCGAGAATAAGAACTTTCTCGAACTGCTCAACCGCGCGCCCGAGGTCCCCCTGCATCTCGTAGATTACGCCCAGATTATGGAGAGCCTCGGTCGAATCGGGAAAAACCTCAAGCGTCGATTTCAGTTCGGCTATTGCCTTGTCGAAGTTGCGCAGTTTTATGTACGCGAGCGCGAGCTTATTGTGCGCCCAAACAAGATCGGGCCGCGCTTCGATAAGCTGCTTGTACGCCTCAAGGGTCCGGTAATAATCTTGCTGCGTTTCATAAATCTCGGCAATCGAAGTGAGCGCTGCAACGTCGGCCGGATCGAGTCGGACAACCTCCTTGAATTGCTCCGCCGCCTCTGCGTATCTTCCTTGATGCGTGTACATGGCGCCCAGAAGCATATGCGCGCCGGAATCGTCGGGGTCCATGTGAACCGCGCGGATCGCTTCAATCGTAGCCATTTCCACCATACCTTTCTGGAGATAGGCCGAAGCAAGTTGCACGCGGATTCGGGAAGCTGAAGGATCATATTCTGAGGCCTTCTTGAAAGCCTCTATCGCGCCGTCAAGGTCCTCCTCCTGCATGAGATAGAGTCCATAGGCATAGTGCGCGTAAGCTTTGGAAACGGTCGGCGGCTGAACCTCCATGACGGCCGTACCCATGTCAACCTTCCCCTCCAAAGCCACGGCTTCCGCCCTATGGGCCGCAAATGCGCATTGCAGAAGAATGATTGCGAAGACTTTGCAGAGATTCTTCATATTAGTCGATGCCCTAAACACTCCATAACGGGGGCAAATGAACGCCGATGAATAGCGGAAACCCCGAATTTCTTCATGAGTTTCAGGTGTTCGGACGTGGCGTAACCTTTGTGTTCTGCAAACTTATAATGCGGATATTTCTTGTCAAACTCAAGCATTACCTGGTCGCGGATAACTTTGGCGACTATTGAAGCCGCCGCAATCGACATCGAGAGTCTGTCCCCCTTCACTATCGCCCACTGAGGGACGCCCAAATCGCCTACCGGACGGCCATCGACAAGGACGAGGTCAGGCGAGCGACCCAAGTCCCCGATCGCAAGCTTCATTGCCAGCACATTCGCCCTGTAAATGTTTGAATAATCTATCTCCTCCGAGCTCGCGACCCCAACTCCGATATCAGCGCATGCCACAACAATTCCGAAAGCCTTTCGACGCTGCGCGTCGCTCAGCAATTTCGAATCATTTACCTCAGCCATTCCCGTATTGGGAGGCAGGATCACTGCAGCGGCGACAACCGGTCCGGCGATAGGCCCCCGGCCGGCCTCATCTATTCCGGCAATGACCTCATATCCTTTGGCGCGTGCCTGACTCTCATAAGAGAGCATTCTATCAATTCGCGCCTGAATCCGTTCCTCTTTCTTCTGTCTTGTAATCAGCTTCCTGCAAAGCTTCTGGACGCCCGACCTGGTGTCACGCTCGAGCGCACCCATGATTTCTCTCGGATAAGGCGGCCTCACGCCCTCCAACGACTTCTCGATTTCCCGCAAGTTCATCGCCTTGAAATCGAAGTTTGGGGCTTCCACTTCTTTGTCCACCATCAATCATCAATGAATCCGTATTCGCGCTTGCGCTGGAACAACAAATTCGATTTCCCGCAACCACGAGTCGAAAGGAGAATCTTCGCTACACCCTTCCTCTTTCTAACCCTGAACCATGAACCGAGCTTCTTAGGAGGCTCCTTCCGCCGGGCTCGCTTCGGCGGTGCGGGTGGCTGTGCGTGTCTTGACACGCGACTTCTTGCCCACCTTGCCCCTCAGGTAGTACAACTTCGCTCTCCTCACCCTTCCCTCAGAGACAACCTCTATTCCCTGCAATCTCGGAGAGTGAAGAGGAAACACACGCTCAACCCCCACCCCGAACGTCACTTTCCTGACCGTGAATGTTTCTCGAACTCCTTTGCCTTTGCGGCCAACAACGATTCCTTCGAACACCTGGATTCTTTCGCGCCCGCCCTCAACAATCTTCAGGCTGACCCTCACCGTATCGCCTGCCTGGAACCGTGGCAAGTCGGTCCGCAACTGCTCCTTCTCGATAACTTCCATAAGATTCATGTTTCTTCCTCCATAATGCGCCCGTCCCAAATCCGTCCGATTCATACGCTTTTGACGGGCTGAATGTCTTCCGTAAGGTCGCAGCGCGCGCCGCCCCTGCTGCTCTAACGCTCACCTTTCTCAAGCTGCCTGACGAATTCCTGCTCTTCCGCAGCCAACAAAGCGCCGGCCAGCATTCCTCTGCGCATCCTGAACGTCTTGCGGATCGCCTCGCGCCTGCGCCATTTCGCGATCTCGGCGTGGTGGCCCGAAATGAGAACATCCGGCACACTCAGGCCTCTGAGATGAGGCGGTCGCGTAAACTGAGGATACCCGAGCAAATCCTTGCTGAACGAATCATGCTCAATGGACTCGGGAGAACCGACCACACCCGGGATAAGTCTGGCGACCGCATCTATGATGACAAGCGCAGGGAGTTCGCCACCCGAAAGGACGTAGTCGCCGATCGAAATCTCGTCGGCGTTAAGTCCCGTCGCGACACGCTCATCTATTCCCTCGTAGCGGCCGCAGATAATTACCAGGCTCTCTTCGGTGGCCAGTTCGCGCGCTTTCGCCTGGCTGAACAACGAGCCCTGTGCGCTCGTCAAAACCACTCTCCGAAGAGGATTCTCACCAGAAAGCGATTCAACCGCCTTAAACATCGGCTCGGCCATCAACACCATTCCAGCGCCGCCGCCGTAGGGTTTGTCGTCGGCTTGCCGATGTTTGCCTTCGCAAAAGTCTCTGAGGTTTACAATGTGTACGGAAACAATCCCGTCATTGATCGCGCGGCCGATTATGCCTTCAGACAGCGGGCCGACGAACATTCCCGGAAACAGCGTAATAACGTCTATCCGCATTTTGTGTCTGCTATCATCTCAACGAGGTGATGTCGGTCACCATCTCACCGCTCGCGACGTCAACTTTCAGGATAACACTCTCAATCGCCGGCAGAAGGGTTTCGTGGCCCATATCATCGAGAACTCGGTAGATGTCGTTCGCCGGCGTCTCCCAGATTTCAGCAAGGCGCCCGATAACCTTGCCCTCCGCATCCTTAACGGTAATCCCGAGCAAATCATCCACGTAATATTCATTCGCCGGCAGGCGGAAACGTTCAGACCGCGAGACAACCGCAACAGCCCCTCGACTCAGCGCTATCCTGTCATCGTCGTTGCTTTCGACGTTCGCTATGACGGCGCCGGACGTAATTCTCACGCTGACAAGCTTGAATTTGATCTCGTGACCCTCTTTAGTTCTCAGCCGAAGTTCTCGAAGATCATTGAAACGCTCTGGATGGCTTGTCGCGGGCGCGATACGGAGCTGACGCCTGGGCACATTTACTGAAATGACCCTGCCTATGACAATCTCGCGTTCCGCGGATTCCCCGCTCGGTCGGTCGTTCTGTGAGTTACTCAACAATCTCAAGGACCACTCGAATGTTGTCTTTGGTCGCAGCAGCATTGAGAAGCGTTCGCATGGACTTCGCAGTACGGCCGTGCTTGCCGATGACCTGCCCCATGTCGTCGGGATGAACCCGTAACTCAAGCACCTTGGTCCTCCCGCCCTCCACTACGCTGACTTGTACTGCTTCCGGGTGGTCAACGAGAGCCTTCGCAATGTACTCTACCAGCTCTTTCATGGGTGTGACCTCCACTGTGACGTTCGTGGCCCCTTGACTAGGAGCCTTCTCTCCGACCGGCGAACCTACTGGATTGAGTGTCAGCCTTTCGGTAACTCGGCGGCCTGCTTGAACTTGGCGAGGATACCCTGCTCCTTGAGCAAGCGACGGACTCTCTCTGTAGGCGCAGCCCCTTTACCTAACCAGTAGAGCGCGCGTTCCTCGTTAATACTCACTCTGGCTGGTTCCGTCTGAGGATGATAGAAACCAATGTTCTCCACAACTCGCCCATTCCGTGCACGCCTCACGTCCGCAACGACCACCCTATACTGGTCCACTTTGTTGCGTCCGACCCTCGAAAGTCGGATCTTAACTGACATCGTCTGCCTCCCTTGCCCAAACAGTAAGCTTTTCCTTAACACTATATATTAACAGAATTCAAAACCTTCGTAAATAGCACAATCGCTCACGGCTGCAAATTCAGCCCCCCGCCCAATCCGCGCAACCACCCCAGCCGCCGCACCTGTTTCATCATCTTCTGCATCTGCTGGAACTGCTTGAGAAGCCGATTTACATCGGCCACGCTCGTGCCGCTGCCCCGGGCAATCCGCTTCTTCCGGCTCCCTTCGATTATGTGAGGCGACTGACGCTCCTTGTTCGTCATCGAATTGATTATCGCTTCAACCTTGACGACGTCCTTTTCCTGCGGTTCGAGCCCTTTGAGCTTGGACATGCCCGGAATCATCGCAAGCACTTCATCGAGCGGCCCCATTTTCTTCAACTGCTGCAACTGCTCGCGGAAATCCTCGAGCGTGAACTGCGCTTTCAACAGCTTCTCCTGAAGCTCAGCCGCCCTCTTCTCATCAATCGTTCCCTGCGCCTTCTCCACAAGCGAAAGTACGTCGCCCATGCCGAGAATACGGGAGGCAATACGGTCAGGATGAAACGCATCAAATGCGTCAAGCTTCTCGCCGATACCGACGAATTTGATGGGTTTCCCCGTCACCGACCGGATGGAAAGGGCCGCTCCGCCCCTGGCGTCGCCATCAAGCTTGGTCAATATGACACCGGTGACTCCGACACGTGTGTGAAAGCTCTCTGCCACAGTAACGGCGTCCTGGCCGGTCATGGCATCGGCCACAAGCAGGGTTTCCTTTGGCTTGAGCGCATCTCGGATAAGCTGAAGCTCTTCTATGAGTTCATCGTTTATGTGAAGCCTCCCGGCTGTGTCGAGTATAGCAACGTCGCGGGCGCTGCGGCGAGCGTGCTGGATCGCCTCTTTGCATATACCGACCGGATCACGAGACCCTTCGATGGTGAACGAGGGCATCTCCAACTGCTCGGCCAGTATCTGCAACTGGCGAACGGCAGCCGGCCTATACACGTCGGCGGCAACCAGAAGGGGATGATGCCCGCGCGCCCGAAGGTTGCGCGCAAGCTTGGCCGCCGTTGTGGTCTTGCCGGAACCCTGCAGGCCAATGAGCATTATGACCGTCGGCGGCTCGGAAGAGAAACCAAGAGGCTCCGCGACCCCGCCCATTAACTGAACCAGTTCGTCATGGACAATCTTGACGATCTGCTGGCCGGGGGTTATGCTTTCGAGAACCTCGCGACCAAGCGCTTTCTCCTGCACGTGAGCAATGAAATCCTTGACGACCTTATAGCTCACATCTGCTTCCAGGAGGGCCATACGAACGTCTCGAAGGCCATCCTTCATGTTCTTGTCGGAAAGCTTGCCCAATCCGCGAAGGTTTCTGAAAGTTTTCTGAAGTTTTTCGCTGAGCGCCTCAAACATAAGCTCGATTCGACTCCTGTCACAAAACAGCCGGGATGTCTCCCGGCCTAAAGACTACCAGTAGCCCTATAGTGTATTACATAGCCGCTTAAATGTCAATGAGCTTCGCGGCAAAAACGCGGATAGCCTTGAAGGACGGGTCTGAAATCCGTCTCGCAATCCAGTAGGCGCGGATTTTGTTCGCACGTGCGGCGTCAAAAAAGCCCGCAAATCCTGTGCGAATGAAATCGCGCCTGCGCCGGTCTCCCCAAGTTGCCATTTGCCGCAGAGTCTCGTCTATCTACGCCTCTCACGGCAAATGCGCCCTCTGTTGACGAGCGCAGAAATCTCTGTTACACTTTGGTGCAAAACGAGATAGACGTCACCCGAAATCCGGGATGGACACAGACCCGCACCTCGGATGTGTGAATCCGTCCCACAGTTGCATAGGTGTGAGTTTATTCACAAACGCAGAGCGAAAACAGGCCCGTGAATACTATACGAGCAAATTGGCGCGTGCGCCGATTTTCCCCGGGTTGCCGATTGCGGGACGGTCTCTCTGTCCCCCTTGTTGGTAATTGCGATGGAGCGAGATGAATGCCTTCACCCAATTTTGACGACAAGCATATAGAAATCCGAACGAAGGCAATCGGTTTCGAACTCTTCTCGAAAATCGAGGAAAAGAAGCCGTCGATTCTGGAGTCGCAATGGTGGGAAAACCAGATTCTGGAATGGTGCATGAAGAACGAAGCCATGAAGACCCAGTTGCTCCGTTTCGTGGATGTCTTCCCTTCACTGCAAACTCCGCGGCAACTAGTGAGTCATCTGCGCCAGTATTTCCCGAAGTCAAACAGGGCTTTCCCTGCGTTCTTGCGGTTCGGGATCGATTTGTCGAGTCCCACTGCCCTCACCCGCTCAGTCGTCGCCCGCGAGACCCGCGCCATGATGACGCGAATGGCGCAAAGATTCATCGCAGGCTCGAACATCGAGGACTCTTTTGAGAACCTGAAGGAAATCCGGCGGCAGGGAATGACGTTTACCATCGACTTGCTCGGAGAAGCGGTTGTAAGCGAGTCGGAAGCGGATCGATACATGAATGCTTACATCGACGCGCTTCGGGCTCTATCGACGCGATGGCGGGCCTTGAGCGCGGGCGCGAAGCAGAACGACAGCCCGAACATTTCTCTCAAACTGTCATCCCTCTACTCCCGGTTTGATCCGGTTGACGAAGCCGGCAGCAAGGAAATCGTCAAACAGAGGCTGCGCAAGATGTTGCGGACAGCGGGAGAGCTCGGCGCATTCGTAAACATTGACATGGAACAATACAGCTCTTGCGAGCTGACACTTGAGATATTCCGCGAGTTGCTTGAAGAAAGTGAGTTCCGCGCCTTATCAAATGTCGGCATCGTGGCGCAGGCTTATCTCCGCGATTCCGAGCGTATGATCCGCAGCATGCTGCAATGGCTCCGGCACAGAAAGACCCCGGTAACGGTTCGGCTTGTCAAGGGAGCGTATTGGGATTACGAGATCATCCATGCAAAGCAAATGGGCTGGCCCGTACCCGTTTTCATTTCCAAGCCTGAGACTGACGCCAATTTCGAGCGCTTGACACGAGTCCTCCTCGAAAACTCCCCTGCGGTCAGAACTGCCATCGGAAGCCACAACGTCAGGAGCATAGCGTACGCGATGGCTCTCGCTGAAACGCTTGGGGTCAAACCCGCAAACCTTGAGTTCCAAATGCTTTACGGAATGGGCGACTCAATAAAGAGGGCTATTCTCAAGACCGACCATCCTCTCCGTGTATATGCCCCCTTCGGCGATCTGATACCCGGAATGGCCTATCTCGTGCGGAGAATCCTTGAAAACACGTCAAACGAATCGTTCCTCCGGCAGGATTTCTTCATGGGGCTGTCCCCCGAAGAACTGCTCCGAAACCCGGCGGAGATTGCGCGGACAAATGCGGAGGCTGCAACTTCCGCCGTCGGCAAAGAACCGACTAATACATTGGATCAGCCCCTGAAGACGGGACAAACCCGAGGCAACGAGTATCGGGAATTCGTAAATGAGCCGACGACTGATTTCTCACGAGCCGATTCCCGAAAGCAGATGCGAGAGGCGATTGATTCGAGTTTGGAACAAATGGGCCAGTATTACCCGCTCGTCATCGGCGGAAAGAGAATCGAGACGACTGAGGCATCGTTGTCGATAAACCCATCTCACAAAAGGCAGATTATCGGCCGTGTGGCGCAGGCATCCATTGAGGACGCTGACTATGCTTTGAAGCGGGCTCGAGACGCCTTCGAAACTTGGCGCACAACGCCTGCGGCCAAACGGGCTGAACTCCTTCTCAACGCCGCAGAGATCATGAGCCGAAAGCGGTTCGAGTTGGCAGCGCTCGAGGTTCACGAAGTCGGCAAGGGATGGCGCGAGGCGGACGCGGACGTTGCCGAGGCAATTGATCATTTGCGATATTATGCCTGTGAAATGGTCCGCCTCAACGCAAATCCTTCCACGTGCCGGATGCCCGGCGAAAAGAACGAGTACGTTTACCGGTCGCGCGGAGTCGGAGCAATCATAGCCCCGTGGAATTTTCCGCTCGCGATACTGGCGGGTATGTCATCCGCCGCCATCGTTACAGGCAACACGGTCATCATGAAGCCCGCGCCCCAGTCGGCAATCACCGCGGCGCGCTTGATGCGCATATATGAGGAAGCGGGGATACCGGCTGGAGTCGTCAACTACCTGCCCGGACGGGGTGAGACGGTCGGCGAATATCTTGTAAAGAGCCCGGAGGTCGATTTCATAGCGTTCACCGGCTCGCGTGACGTAGGCATTCGCATCAACACCTTGGCCGCCCGGCATCCCGCAGCCGGAGGCGTCAAGAGGGTGGTGGCCGAGATGGGCGGCAAGAATGCAATCATTATTGACGAAAGCGCGGATCTCGACGAAGCTATATCGGGCGCGACCGCTTCCGCGTTTGGCTATCAGGGGCAGAAATGTTCGGCAGCCTCGAGGGTGATCGTGTTGGAGAGTTCGTACCGGACATTCGCGTCGCGCCTGACCGAATCAGCCGGAAGCTTGCGCATCGGGCCGGCCGAAGACCCCTCAAACCACGTGGGCCCTCTCATAGACGAAGAGGCGCTCAAGAAAGTGCTTCACTACATCGACGTCGGAAGAAGAGAAGCTAAAGTCCTGCTCGAACCCGACGTTTCTCTCTTGGAAGAGGGATTCTTCGTCGGACCGGTTGTTTTCGCTGACGTCTCCCCGAAGTCAACGCTCGCGCAAGATGAAATATTCGGGCCGGCTCTCGCAGTATTGAAAGCAAGAGATTTCGAGGAAGCGCTCCGCATCGCCAATGATACTCCCTATGGCTTGACAGGCGGAATTTATTCGAGGACACCTGAGAATATCGAACGTGCGCGGCGGGATTTGATGGTCGGCAATCTCTACATCAACCGGAAGATTACCGGCGCAATAGTCAAGCGCCAGCCTTTCGGCGGATTCAAGATGTCGGGCATCGGCTCGAAAGCTGGCGGGCCGGACTACCTCGTACAGTTCATGCTTCCGCAAACAGTGAGCGAGAACGTCATGCGGCATGGATTTGCGCCGCTCTAAAA
This sequence comes from Candidatus Poribacteria bacterium, assembly GCA_016215705.1. Classification (GTDB taxonomy): domain Bacteria; phylum Abyssobacteria; class SURF-5; order SURF-5; family SURF-5; genus JACRIR01. The sequence continues at coordinate 15,156 of JACRIR010000238.1, forward strand.
CCAAGAATCCGAAATCTGCGAGGCAATCATGTACAGCGAAACTGTTGAAATAACGGGCCATATCATTGATTCGCTCTTGCTGCCGAAGATTCTCGACGATATCGTAAGGCACGGAATCGAGTTTAACATTGAGCGTCTCGACGTAGGCAAGAAGAGGGAGGACCCCAGTTGCGCCCGCATCCGGTTGACGGCAAAAGACGCGGAAGCGCTCGAAAATGTGCTCAAAAGGATACGCCAGCATGGCGCCACACTCGTTGACGAGCAGGATGCCGCACTTGAAAAAGTCGAGAAGGACGGCGTGTTCCCTGACAACTTCTATTCGACGACAAATCAGCAGACACTCGTCAGGCTGAACGGCAGGTGGATCGAGGTGGAACGCCCTGAAATGGACTGTGGAGTGCGAGTTTCCGCTGACAGCGCGCATGCCGCCTGTGTCGCGATAAGCGAAGTCCGCGAGGGGGACCCGATTGTGGTTGGCCACCGCGGCGTCAAGGTTGCGCCAATGCCGCGACCTTCCAAGGAAGACCTGTTTTCATTCATGTCGAGCGCGGTATCCACGGAAAAACCGAAGGGCGCCGTCGTCAAGGACATCGCCCGCTGTTTTCAGGAAGTGCGCTACCGCGGACAGAAGATACTCGTAGTCGGCGGTCCGGCAATCGTACACACGGGCGCGGTCCCCCATTTTATTCGCTTGATTGAGTCGAATTATGTTAATATACTGTTCGCCGGAAATGCGCTCGCAGTCCATGACATCGAGTATGCGCTCTATGGAACGTCTCTTGGCGTATACCTCGACAAAGGCATCCCCGCCGAACACGGCCATGAGAACCACATGCGCGCGATCAATACCATACGGAAATATGGGGGAATCAGGCAGGCGGTGGAGGCGGGCGCTCTCACAAGAGGGATCATGTGCGCGTGCGTGAAGCGCGGTGTTCCTTTCTTGTTGGCGGGCTCCATCAGGGACGACGGACCGCTGCCGGATGTCATCACCGATGTGATAAGGGCGCAAGGAGAAATGAGAAGAATGCTACAGGGGGTAAGCGTGGCGCTCATGGTTGCGACGACTCTTCACTCGATTGCAGTAGGAAACTTGCTGCCTGCTGCCGTGAGGACCATTTGCATTGATATCAACCCCGCCGTTGTCACCAAACTGACGGATCGAGGCTCGTTCCAGGCGCTCGGCATTGTCACCGATGTCGAACCTTTCCTGCGCGAGCTCTGCGGAGAACTGAAGCTGTAACACATGACCCAAACTCGAGCTTATTCGGGGACGCCATGCGGCGTGGCGTCCCCGAATAAGCTCGGTTTCTCAGGAACCCTTCGTGCATGCAAACCGCTCTCTTTATGTGTGCGCCCGAGCATTTCGGCATCGAATACGAGATAAATCCATGGATGAGTCTTGAACGACAGCCGGACCGCGGCCGTGCAAAAACACAGTGGGAGTCGCTATATCGGTTTCTTACTTGCGATCTGGACGTAGACGTGAAGCTCATTGCGCCTGTGGCCAACTTGCCCGACATGGTTTTCACCGCCAATGCCGGACTGGCGCTGGATAAGAAATTTGTTTCAAGCAGATTTCGTCATAAGGAGCGCAGAGGCGAAAGCGAACACTATGAGGCATGGTTCAAGCAAAGAGGATACTCAGTTCACACTTTGCCGGGCCGGCTCTATTTCGAGGGCGAGGGTGACGTGCTGTTCGCCGGCGAAGCGGATGCTTATGCCGGATATCTGATACGGTCGGACGTGTACTCCCATGCGGCTGTCGCGGACCTGCTCGGAGCGCGCATCGTCTCGCTGGAACTTGTCGATCCAAGGTTCTATCATCTCGACACGTGTTTCTGTCCGCTCAGTTCCGAGAGCGTTGTCTATTATCCGGAAGCATTCGACTCGTATGCGCGCGATGTCATCAAGGCCAATTTCCCTGATCGTATCGAAGTGACCGAGCAAGAAGCCCTTCAATTCGTGTGTAACGCGATCATTATTGGAAATCATTATATCCAGCCGCGAGGCGGGAGTGAAAACCTCAGGCCGGCGCTCGAGGCGAGGGGATACAAAACGCATGAGTTTGACATGTCTGAGTTCATAAAAGCGGGTGGGGCGACCAAGTGTCTTGTGTTAAAGCTTATGGAAACAACGAAGTCAACAAGGGGCTACAAATGACCATGATATGTCCCACAATTGTGTAGACGCGAATTAATTCGCACGGGCTGAGCGAAAACAGGCCAGGGGATTACATGCAAATAAGTCCGCGCTGGAATAGCTTGATCCGAATACGCGATTGCCGGACGAATTCACGTGGGCCATTTGGCGGATTGGGGGAGATGAACTATGACAGAAAACGGACAACCTAAGAAGCTTCAAAGATCATTGTTTCAAAACAAAGTGAGCGCAGTCGGTATCGGCATCGCCTCCGTCGCTTTGTTCCTTGCCGTCTTCTTTCTAGCTTTGGACTTTCTTTCGGGCGGGACGAGTCTGTACACCGGCATCATCACATTCTTCATATTGCCCATCATACTCATTCTGGCGCTGATTGTGGCGGCAGTGGGCGCTTTGATAGAAAGGCGCAGACGTCACATGAAGCACCCCGAAGTTGTTCCTCGCTTCCCTACACTCGACTTGAATGTGTCAAAGGCAAGACGCACTCTCGTTTGGGTCGTAGTCGTGTTCATAGCGTTCCTGTTGCTAAGCACGGTCGCCGGCTATCGGGCATATCACTTCAGCGACTCGGTTTCGTTCTGCGGCAAGACGTGTCATCAGGTCATGAAGCCCGAGTTTACGGCATACAGCAATTCGCCTCATGCGCGAGTCGACTGTGTGCATTGTCATATCGGGCCGGGGGCAGGCTGGTTCGTCAGATCCAAACTCTCCGGAATGTACCAGATATACGCGACACTTTTCAATAAATATCCGCGCCCTATCCCTGTCCCCATAAAGAATCTGCGCCCGGCGCAGGAAACATGTGAACAGTGCCACTGGCCGAAGCAGTTTTATGGCGCAGTGCAAAAGGAGAATTACCACTTCCTGCCGGACGAGGCGAACACGCCCTGGACGGTCAAATTGTTGATCAAAGTCGGCGGCGGAGACCCGACGTTTGCACAGGTGGGCGGGATTCACTGGCACATGAGCATCGAGAACAAGATTGAATACATCGCAACGGACAAACAACGCCAGAAGATCGCTTGGGTCAGAAAGACTGATGAGAACGGAACGGTCACCGTCTACGAATCGGAGGACGAGCCGCTTCAGAAAACTCCGGAAAACTATGAGGTTCGCAGAATGGACTGTATTGATTGCCATGATCGGCCCACTCATATTTATCGCTCGCCGAACACCGCCCTCAACCTGGCGCTCCAAACAAACAGGATTGACCGAAGCCTCCCTTACATAAAATCCAAGGGCGTGGAAATCCTTTCGAGAACCTATGATTCCGAGGCTACCGCCCTGCAAACCATAGCGGACGAAATCAAGGCGTATTATAAGGCGGACTATCCCGCCCTTTACGAATCCAAGAAGGCGCTTATCGAGGCCGCCATAGATGAACTGGAGAATATCTATCGAAATAACTTCTTCCCGCACATGAAGGTCAGATGGGATGTTTACCCGGACAACGTTGGCCATCTGGTCTGGCAAGGATGCTTCCGCTGTCATGACGAAAAACACAAAACCAAGGCGGGCCAAACCATAAATAAGCAATGCAACGCCTGCCATATCATCATCAGCCAGGGAACAGCCGAGGAAACAGCGGTCAATCTGAACGGCCTCGAGTTTAAGCACCCCACCGAGGACGTGGGCGACGCCTGGAAAGAAATGAACTGCAACGAATGCCACACCGGCGTGAATCCGTGAATGCGAATAGGATAATCGGGGACACCACGCGGCATGGTGTCCCCGATTATCCGGCTGATTGCAGAAGCCGACTCTTTCTGTCAGTATTGAAGAGGGCGCAGTGGCAAGCAACATCATAGGGAAAAGGCATGCGGCTGTTTATTATCTGTCCGGACAAAATGATTCCGAAGAAAGCGGAGCCTTTCTGCAAACTGTTCGACGACAACTACGCGGCCCGGTTCATAAGGCATATCGTCGACGACCCTAGCCTGTGCTTGGGATGCGCCGAGAAATGTGACCATTGCCGCTACGGATATCGGATTGATTTCTCGGGAAGTCTCGCAGGAGTGCTGAGACTTCCCTCCGAACTCCCCCTTTTTGCGGATGACTCGAGCGAATACTTGCCACCGAGTTTGCCCGAGCACGATGTCACAATAGCGATCAATGTTCACGAGGACTTGCTGACTGATATCCCCGCTCTCGCCCAAAAGGCGGGCTCAAGAGCGCTTATTGTGCCGTCGGAAGCTCCCGAATGGGTGAGCAGGGGCTGCCGGCGCAGGCTGATGGAGGTTTGCAAAGAGATCGGTATGGAAGCGTCGTTCCCAAAGCCATTCTGTTCGCTGGAAGAGAAGCCGGAACACCCTGTCATAAACGAATTCATAAGAAGATTCAAAGTCGGCAAACCGAAGCTCAAGATATTCGTCCATGACGGCCAAATTGTGAATACGCAAGTGGACTGCTGTGCTCCGTGCGGCTGCACGTACTTCGTCGCGAAGAACCTTGTCGGGAAACCGGTCACGCCGACGATTAACGAAGACCATACTGCTAAGTACTGGCACAGTTACCCGTGCGTTGCGAGCATGCAGATGGACGCCGAACTTGGGGATACGATCCTGCACCGGGGCGGTTACATACATTATTCAACGGTGGGCGCATCAGTCGAGGAATCGAAAAGGAGAGAACGTTCCTAGGGAAATTGCGCTTATTCGGGGACACCATGCGGCATGGTGTCCCCGAATAAGCGCGCATCCACGTGGGATGTTTTCTTGCCGGAACAGACTGGCACGGGGAGATAATAGTTTCTCAGACAAGCGGCGGCTCGCGCTTCATGTGAGAATAGATAAGCTGGAATATCTTTTCGTGAGTGTCCGCGTCCAGACCCGCAAACTCCGCGTGAACATGGTACTCAGCAGTAACCTGCTTGTGCGTAACGTTCAGTATCTTGCCGATGACTGGAATTTTCAAGTCGTCTTCCGTCGGCAACTCGAGATAGACCAAGTCATTGGGCCGGAGCGCCGTTCGAAGGGCCAGAGTGAAGCCGGCTCCACTGATGTCAACCACGTAGCCGTGAAGACCGGGGTGGCTTTCGTTAATGCGAGCAGTGTCGGTGACGTTGGTCTTCTCGAGCTCTTCACGCGTGACGGGTATTGCCACAACCGGCATCGAAGTGACTGTGCGATGGAACTGACGCCTCTGAATCCGCTCGACGTCATCGACATGCTTGAAAACCGTTATGAGGAAATGCATCGCTGATTGCCCGACGACCTCAGTCTCGAAGTGGTAACTTGCATCGCGGTCCCGCCAAAAATAAATATCATACCGCTCCCCCGGCTTCATCTCGAGATTCTTGTCCTTCACACGAGGAGTCGAAACGAGCAACCCGCTCGGACCGGCCTCCACGACTCGCGCCATAAAGACTTCTCCATCTTCCAGTCGCTTCAACTGGAGCCATTGGTTTGGCCTCAACTCACGCGTCGTCCTGATCGGAGGCGACTTTAATCGCTCGCCGAAAAAGATGCGATTGCGGATGATTCTCAGCCGGTTCACGTCCGATTCGCTCAGCGGACCGGAGTACATGGGACCCATGTTGCGCAGGCATCTGTTGAACAACTCGAATGACGTGAAAAGACGATCCGGATATTTTATCTCACAGAGATTCACCAGTTGCTTGAGCAGCTTGATTTCGTCGGCCGTCAACTGACAGACGAGCGCAAGCTGGTCGAAATCGGCCTCGCTGCTCATGATTGCGCGCCTTACCCGGATAAGACGCGCAGCCACCTCGAAGATGGCAAAAACAAAAACCGTGCAGAGAACCGTCGCCACCATCCACCATATTGTCGCCGGGCTTGGCTCAGGCAACCTTATAGAACGCAGGATGTCCCTGTAGGTCGGATCGATTGCAAGCGGCAAGGCAGGCATCTTAGATACCCATGCGCTGTTGTTGACGCTGCTCCATTCTCGATAAATCCAGGATAAGCTCTGAAAGAGTGGAAAGTCGTTTTCGAGGTTTCTTCTCGAGCATCTTCATGACTATCCGGCTGATTTCCGGAGGCACGTCGGGGTTGATTGTAGAGGGAATTTCCACGATATTCATCTTGATATGCTTCTGCATGATTTCCGGAACTGACGCTCCCCGGATTGGCATAATGCGAGTGAACAAATAGAAAAGAACGACGCCGACGGAATAAATGTCGCTCCTCTCATCCAACGTCTTTTCCTTTACCTGTTCGGGTGAGAAGTACCTGACCGTCTCAACGCTCGGATAGCCGCGCCTCTTGCGCCATCGATTGAACAACTTCGAGAAATAGAAATCGGATAACTTCGCGTTGAGATTCGCGTCCAGAAGCACATTGGTCGACTTCAGGTTCTGGTGCAATAGCTTGAAATGATGCAGGTACTGGACGCCTCTAAGAATCTGGATTGCGAGGCGAAGAAGCTCAGGGAACTGATGGACCTGATTGTCCACATAGCCTTTCAGGTTCACACCCTCGATAAACTCGGTGAGAATGAACGCCTCACTGAACTTGCCGAGAAGCTTATGATAGGTCACCAGATTTGAGCACTTGAACTGGGCGACCTTATCAAGGAGCAGATTGAAAACCTTGAACTCGCGCTCGTTATCGAAGAAGTCCATGGGTAGGGCCTTCATCGCGAACTTTTTCGCGGTTCCGATTTCCTCGACAAGGAAAACCCGGCTCTCCTGAGGATTCCCAACCACGCCGACTACGTTATAGTTGTCAACTTGCCTCTTCATCTATTCCCCCATCAATCCGGTTGCTGCAATGATTAATCTGAGCTTGCCTCCCTGCTTGTCATCTCAGCGAAAGCGGAAATCCCCCCCAAAGTATCGAGTCCGCCTATTCGGGAACACCATGCGCCACAGTGTCATCGCTCAATCCGCGACCAGAAGCGGACGAAGCTCCAGCAGGCTCCGTATCACCTCATGCTCATGATGCGCGCCGCCGCGTCGGTCGAGCATGATCCCCCTGATACCTGCTTTTCTAGCGCCGAGAATGTCGGTCTGAAAAGTGTCGCCGATGTGGACCACGCGCGAGGGCGACTTGCCGGCGTGCTGCAGGGCGATCTCGAAAATCCTTGACGACGGCTTCTTCGCGCCTGCCTCAGCCGATGCGATAACGAAATCAAAGTAACCGTTCAGGTTCAAGCCGTCCACTATGCCCTTGAGGCTCGAATTCCAATTTGAGACTATAGCAAGCGAAAAATCGCTCGCCTTCAGTTGCCTGAGCGACTCGACGGTGTCCGGATAAAGCTCCCATGCGGACGGATTCCCAAAAAACACGTATATGTCGTCAAAAATGCCGGCATGCTTCTCTCGCGGAATGCCCAACCGTGTGAAGACCTCGCTGTCGTAGTTCCACCACCACGCGCGGTCTTCCTCGTCCGAACATGAAAAGTCCGCATTCGGATCATTCATCTCGGGGATGACTCGATCGACCCACACATCGCGCATTGCCGCAATCACCTGCTCAATTGTAGTATCACAGCCATGCCGCAAGCACACTTGATGGTAAAACTTTGGAGGAGACGGGCTTGCCGCGAACAGAGTGTAGCCGGCGTCCATGAAAATAAAATCATACTTTCTATCAGACATTTCTGTCAAATTCCTTGTAAGTCTCTTGCTCGCGTACGGCTGCCTGTCCTTCGAGGAAGCCCGAGCTTGATTTTAGGGTAGACCGCGGGCTCTGCCATGTTTGCTATATCCGTTAAATGGGGTTTCTGGTCGAGCTCATTCACGGTGTTTGTGGAGTGTCGATGCGGCCAGACGCACTTAGTCTAGCAGAGTTTTACTTTGCAAGTCAACGCGACATGAAAGGTTACTCTGACATATCACGAAGTTTGATTCGCTGAATTTTCCCGGAAGGACCTTTCGGAAGGTTTTCCATGAACCTTATTAGTTTCGGCGTCTTGAACTCCCCCAGCAGTTCCTGGCAATGGCTTCGCATCTCGTCTTCGGTTACTGCGAACCCGGGCTTCAGAACGACGCAACACATGATTTCCTCGCCGTACTGCGCGTCCGGAATTCCGACCGCCGCGCAGTCCAACACCGCAGGATGGCAATAGACCGCCTCGTCTATTTCTCTCGGCGCAATGTTCTCGCCACCCTTGATAATAAGCTCCTTGATGCGACCCGTGACAAAAACAAAGCCGTCCGCATCCATGTAGCCGATGTCTCCCGTATGCAGCCACCCGTCGGGCTCGATGGCTCTCGCGGTCAGGTCAGGGGCCTTGTAATATCCCTTCATAACATTATCGCCCCGGATCATAATCTCTCCCTGCGTCCCTCGCGGCGCTTCCTTGCCCTCCTTGCCGGCAATTTTCGCTTCATTGCCGAACGGACACCCGGGCGAGCCGTATTTCCTCTTTGACTGATCGAGAGGATTGGAGAACACGGGGGCGGCTGTCTCCGTCAAGCCCATTGTTTCAATAATGGGTATCCTGAACTTCTCCTCAAAGGCTTTATGGAGACTCGGCGGCAGGGCTGAAGAGGCTGAGCGGCCAAAACGGACCTGTTCAAGATTGAGATTCTTTCCCTCCAGGTCCGTCGCGCTGTGGAGGTAAGAGATGATTGTGGGTACCAGGCTGAACCAAGTGCAGCGATAATCAGAAAGCAATTGCCAAAAATTCGACACGCTGAACCTGTGCGGGATGACTACGCTTCCACCGCTGACCAGCGGCGCGACAACAGTCACCACGGTGCCGTTGATGTGGTAGAGCGGCAGCGAACAAAGGGCTATGTCTTCGGGCGCGAGATCATGAGCCATGGCTGTGTAGCAGCCGCCTGCGACCATGTTCTTGTGCGAGAGTAACACTCCTTTTGGCCGTCCGGTTGTGCCGGAAGTGTAAAGCAACAGTGCGTCGTCTTCTTCCGTCACTTCGGGAAACGCAAAACATGAGGCGCTCTCTTCCGTCTCCCCCGCCATTTCGAGCTTCTTGCCCGTTTGCGGCGTGCTCTCTGGAGAATTAATGGGAAGCCGGAGCCCAGCAACATCTCTATGTTCTTCTTCTCTCCCGGTCTCGACTTCCCCTTTCGCCTTTGTCCTTTCGCCTTTCGCCTCGTCTGCGAGCGTTGTGAAGAGTCTCTCTTCTATGGAAACGGCATCGACGTCCACCTGCACAAGCTGGATTCTTCGCTTCACTCCTGATGCTGCCTTCTCCAGCTTCTCTTTCTGGTCTCCCGACAAAAAAACGAGCCGCGTGTCAGAATGCTCGAGAACATACTCGAGGTGAGACGGCTGAGCCATGAGGTTGAGAGGGGCTACCGTGAACCCTGAGTACATCGCGCCAAGAAACAGCTTTGCCGTCTGATAGCCGTTGCCCATCATATAGGAAAGCTTGTGGCCCTTGTCAAAACCGAGCTTTGCCAGGTATTGGCCGAGGTAGATGCAGTCTTGTCTTAACTGGCCATAGGTGAGGGTCAAACCCGTCTCGGGCGCGATGAGATACACCTTGTCCGGATACCGCTCGGCCCTTTCGTCAATGATGTGTCGGATGGTGCGCATGTGAATCGGAGCGCCTTCCTGATGCCGTATTTCATGCGGCACTGCGCTAAGGACGCCGCGCGAAAACCATGAGAATGCCTTCATTCTGAGCTGCGGCCCCCGCCTCGGGTGGCGGGGTCCCATAACTCGGGGACACGATGCCGCTCATAATTCGGGGACACGATGCGGCATCGTGTCCCCGAATTATGAGGAAACACTCCCCCGTTTCTTTAGGAGCGTTTCACACAGACTGATGAGATGATGCCGCACATCGGCCACAGGAAGCTCAGCCAACGTAGTCATACCCAATCTGAAACGCTCTCCTGTTCTCATCATGGAACTTCGGCATGACCCGCAAAATGCTTTCGACCACTATGTCCTTGTCCAAAATGCCCACGAGTCTGGCGACGGCGCCCAGCACGAGTGAATTTGCGAAAAGCGGACTTCCGAAATTCTTCGAGGAAAGCTCCTTCGCCGGAATCGCCTTCTGCAAGCAATCCAGGCTCTGACTTATCTCTTCGACAAAGGCGGGGTCGTAGAGAATGATGCCATATTTTGGCATCAAATGCCTGAATTGGCCGTAGGCTGCGCCGGAAAGCGCAATGAAACAATCGGGGGATTCGCAGATGGGGCTGTCAATTGCATCTTTCGACAGTACTACCTGACTCCTTACGTATCCGCCTCGCATCTCGGTGCCGTGACTTTTCAGCATGGTCACGTGCAAGCCCTGGCGCACGCCCGCTTCTCCGATAATCTGGCCGAGTCGGACGACTCCCTGACCACCGAATCCACTGGCGAGTATCTCAGTGCGCTCCTTCATTGCCGTGCCTCCTGCGAATCTCTTCTACCTTCTCCCGCATGAATTGCGAGAATTCCGGCCTCGAGTTGCTCGCGTCGAGATATATACCGGTTCGCCAGATGGTGTCTTCTTTTTCGAGCCCGAGAGGCTTGGCGTGGCTTTTTATCCATCTGAAAATATCGACGGGCTTGCGCGAGCCAAGCGCGTTCTTTCCGAAGTTGGTCGTGCATGGATAGACGACGTGGACCAGCGAAAAACCATTATTGCGAAGCGCTTTCCTGAGCGTCTCGACGAGAACGCCTCCGTCCATGCTCACGTGCCTCGCAAGGAAAGTGGCGCCCGCCTCCTTTAGTATCATCAACACATCGCGCCCGGGCTGCACCCAGTTCGGCTCAAACATGCCGTAAGGACTACTATCGGTCACCACCCCCGGCGGAGTGGTCCATCCGTATTGTCCGCCAGTCGACTGATAGCCCAGGTTGTCGCATACCATAACCGTCATTTGCGCATTCGTTCTGACCGCGTGTAAGAGATGATTAAAACCGATCCCGAAGGCGTCACCGTCACCTACGGTCAGCACGAGTCTCTTCTCAGGCGCCAACGCCAGCCTGAGCCCGCGCGCTATCGCGTAGACGCGACCGTGAGTTCCGGCAAAGCTGTCGCCTTTCCATGTGGCAAACGTCTGCCTTCCCGCACACCCGATCGAGGTACCCCAGATAATATCGTTGCGCTCGTATCCGAGGTCGTCGATCGCCTTTACAAGCGCCTTGTGACATTGCCCCAGACCGCAGCCCGAACAGGCTGAGCTCGGTATCTTCCTCGAGCGCAGGTATTTAGTCGCTAAATAATCCATTTACCACGCCTCCGTTTCCCACCCGCGTCGCTGGAGGGGCTCACCCTTGAGAAGTTTGTCGAATACCTCCTGCAACTCCGAAACCGTCGGCAGCTCGCCGCATTTGCCGAAAAAGTGCACTTCGCTTCCGCACGGCGCCGCCCTCTGGATTTCGCGAACCATCTGGCCGTCATAATTCAATTCGACCGAGAGATATGTGGCCCTGCTTTTGAATAGCTCTTCCGGAAACGGCCACAATGATATGGGCCTGATCATGCCGATGCTTTGGCCTCTCTCATGCGCTCGCTTGACGGCTGTCTTTACCACTCGGGACGGCGTGCCATACGCAACAACAACAAGATCCGGCTCCTCGTCAAGGAATAGCGTCTCGGAACGCATGATGATGTCTTTGTGGTTGCGTATTTTGTAGATTAAACGGTAGGCATGCTTATGCTGCGCCTCGACGGTTTCAATGTCGTAGCCTTCTTCGGTCGGAGTCCAGTCGGAACAGAGCGCGCCGGCGCCCATGCCGAGAACAACGGGCGGAACATCGATTTCATCCGTCGGCGGATAGAACTTCGGCCCGGGGTGCGCCCTCCTCTCGAAGAACTTGAGTCCCATCAACCGCTTCTCTTCTTCCGTCTCTGGGATGCTCAGGTCTTCCCATCCGTCGGTAATCAACTGGTCTGCCAGAATAGTCACCGGGGTTCTGAATCTCTCGGAAAGATAGAATGCCTCGATGGTAAGCGCAAACGCTTCTTGCGCTGTGCCGGGCGCGAGCACAATCGTCTCGAAGTTGCCGCCTTGCGTAACGTAACGGCTCAAGTAGAATTCGCCCTGCCCCGGCGCGCCTGTGATTCCGCTTACCGGCCCAACCCTCTGAGCATTCAAAACCACCAACGGCACTTCGCAGCCGATTGCCCAGCCATACGGGTCGGCATAGAGAATGAAGCCGGGACCGGAAGTGGCAGTCATGGACTTCATGCCGCCAAGGGATGCTCCGATTGCCAGATGCATGGCGGCCGTCTCGTCTTCCGCCTGAACGTAGTAGCCGCCGACGCGTGGCAAGAGCTTGGACATAGCCTCCGCGATCTCGGTCGCAGGCGTAATGGGATAGCCGCAGAAGGCGCGGCATCCAGCCATGACCGCAGCCTGTGCCACGGCAAAATTTCCGGTTTCCAAATAACGTTTCATTGTCTCATCCGTTTTCCCGGGCTTGTCCCTCTGTGTTTCCGCCGTCACTCATCATTAATCATTTTCTTCTCTGCTACGTCTATCGAGAAATCGGGGCAAGCAAAGAAACACAGCAGGCATCCCACGCATCTTTCTCGATGCTTGGCAAGAATGGGTCTGTAACCGCGTTTGTTGAACTTCTCAGCAACCTCAAACACATCCAAACCGCAAACTTCTATGCAATAGCCACATTCCTTGCATCCCTCTGAATGCACTTCTATCTCAAACTGCCGGGCGTCGCAACTCCGGCATCTCGCGGCTTCTTTGATCGCCATTTCGCCGGTCAGTCCCATCTCGACTGGCCGGAAATTGCTCGCGCGGTCGTTCAGGGACGCGCAAGGAATCGTGACACGCGGCCGGCCCTGCGCTTCGTAATCCGCCACCACCACTTCTTCTTCCGGCGGGGCGAGGGTCTGGTCTATTACACCCCTTCCGCCAAGAAACTTGTCGATGGATGACGCGGCTTTCCTGCCGTGAGCAATGGCTTCAATAATAGAGGCTGGCCCGCTCACCATGTCGCCTCCTGCGAACACGCCCGCTCGATTTGCTGCCAACGTCTCGCTATCAACAATGGCCGTGTTCTTCTCATTCAGCGAGACACCCATGCCGCCAGGAATATCTGGAATCTGTCCGACGGCCACGATCACAGTGTCGAATTCCGCCCTGAATTCACTGTCCTTGATGGGGACTGCGCTTCGGCGACCACTCGAGTCTCGCTTTCCCAATTCCATTCGAACAAAAGTTACTTCGAGACCCCCATCTTCACTGGAACGGTCGCTCAGATTCCCCTTCATCCCGAAACCACTTTCCGCCCCCGAATCCCCTTTCATCCCCCTTTGGGAAAGAGGGAGAGAGGGGGATTTTACAATATGAACAGGCGTCGCAAGAAACTGCAAGGCCACGCCTTCGAGAACGGCGCTTCCCATCTCTTCTTCATATGCGGTCATTTCCGCCTGCGATCTGCGGTATATGACAGTGACTTCCTTCGCGCCAAGGCGAACCGCGCTACGCGCGGCATCGATCGCCGTGTTTCCGCCTCCGATTACAGCCACACGATTCCCTATGTCGAGCTTCTTTCCCTGATTGATATCTCTAAGAAAAGAAATGCCGTCGATTACTCCCGACAAATCCTCTCCAGGAATTCCAAGCCTGACGCCTTTGTGAGCTCCACACGCGAGATAGACCGCGTCGTAGCCTTGCTGGAAAAGTTGATCTATTGATTCCACTCGCCTGCCCGTCTGTATCTCGACGCCGATCTCTTTCAGATAAGCGATCTCTTTATCCAAAGACTCTCTCGGCAATCTGTATTTAGGAATCCCCGCACGCATCATGCCGCCAGGCTCAGCGAGCGCCTCCAAAACGGTCACCCTGTGGCCAAGCGTCGCGAGGAAATAGGCGGCGGTCAAGCCGCTCGGCCCCGAGCCGACCACCGCGACTCGCTTCCCGGTGGCAGGCACAATCGTGAGGTTCTTTCGCCACAGATCACCGCCTCTTTCAGCGGCTGACCTCTTGAGCGCGCGTATCGAGATCGGGTCGCCGAATTGACGGTTTCCGCATTTCGCCTCGCACGGGCTGTAACATGCGTAACCGCAAATCGAAGGGAACGGAATCCGCTCGCGAATGACGGCGAGCGCCTCGTCAAACTTGCCTTCCTTGATACATCGGATATATCGCGGAACGTCGATTCCGGCGGGACAAGCCTGTCTGCACGGCGCGACAACCAATTGCTCCCGCGGAACATGCTTCTGTTTCATATCATTGTTGCCTCTAACTATCATAGGGTTTTGTCCAGTGCTGAAACTACCCAGGATAGGCACTAGTCTGAAGTAGGTTTCTCTTGTTATCTGGGGATAATTCCCAGCGTGGTCTCTAGCTCTTTATAGCTTCTCTTTCTCTGGAGTAACTCATGCACTGTTGGCACGTCAATAAAACGCATCCTGTCTGCAACTTCATGAAATGTTCCAGATATCAGTTCTTGATATTTGCTCTTATCCTGCAAAGTTCCCACCAAAAAGATATGGCTGTTCCACAGATCGAAGGCGTGTTTCAGTTTTGCCATCGCATGATAGATGTCTCCTCCAATCTGAACCTCGAAAACATAAGTAGGAACTGATCGCTCGATTCTCCTCCAAACGACGTCAAGCCGAGCACTTTCCATAGGATATTCCATTTGCGCAATATATCCCTGTATGGAACCTATCTCCGCCAAATAAGATTTCAGGCTTTCGTGGTTTGGAGTGGCCAAGGCCGGTAAAGGATATGTCTCCTCTGCGGCATGAGACTTGATAAGCGGCGCGTATGGCTTCAGATCAAGCGCGACGCGCGCAACGTTTGCCTCCTCAATCGGGTAGCATTGGAACACCATTCTCGTAATCATCTGGAGATCATGGGATGTGTACCTGTGGGTTCTCCACATGTCCGGCGCGAGACAATACTCGACATCAAACTCAAAACGAAGGGGCCAAACCACTGCGTTCTTTTCGATCTCTTCTGGCCAAAGAGGAGCGTCTTGCCTGAATTTCGTCGTCACACTTCCGAACCCGACTATGCCGTGTACCGGCTTTGACACATAGAAGACCACTCCATCTCCTTCGCGGAGCATGTTCCACAAAGACCTGAGTTCCCGGAAATCCTTGAGACCCCAAATATTATTGTTTTGGAGCGCGACTTTCCAGCTCTGTTCTGTTCCTACGATCAACCAGAATTGCTTCATCCTCTCTCCTCAATTTTCGCTGAGGGTCCCTTAGTTGAGAAGTCTTCGACCTCCCTAATCTCGCAACGCCCAGGAGATAAATACTAGAATCCATTATGAGATGCCTCATCAAGCCTTGTCCTTCCATTCAATTCAAACTCTGGTTTCTTGCCGTAATCTTTTGATTCGTGGTCGCAGTCACCGCAGATAATCTCGTCCAATGGCAAATCAGATCTCATAAGCGTTTATCATTATGTGGGTGCGCCGGCTAAGTATCAGTCATTAAAACTGGGAATATTATAGCAAAGTGCGAACTTCCCTTCAACGTTGACTTGACACAGCCAAATCACAACCATGGAGTGATTTCCCTCAGCGAGAATTTGAGTGAGGATTCACAGCAAATAGAAGGGGTCACGAAACCAAACTACAAGCGCCCGAAACTCAGAACCTGGAGGCAGCTTCTGAATAGTGCGGAAGGGGGGACTTGAACCCCCACGGGATTGCTCCCACTGGACCCTGAATCCAGCGCGTCTGCCAATTCCACCACTTCCGCTCACCGAATCAGCATGATTTTACTGAAAAACGAGATTGAAGTCAAGGCGGGCAAGTGTAATATCACTTGCCGAAGAGTATGCTCCGGGCAACAACCTTAAAGACGAGATACGTATCAAGGTAGGGGTTGAATGAGGAGACGCTTTCGGTTTCTTCGGTATAGATTGTGCTGATTGCGACAGGGAATATCTTGTATCCTGCACGAGCGGCCAGTATCAAAAAAGCAGTCTCTGTCTCGTAGCGGCCAGGCTTGAGCTGTGGCTTGATTGCGAAAAGAGCTTCGCGCGAGAACACCCTGAAGCCCGACTGTGTGTCCGGAATATACTGACCGCAGGCCTTTGATATGAAATAGCGGCTGATAATGTTGCCCCAGCGATGGCGAAAACCAATGTCGGGCCTGTCAACCTCGCGCGTGCCGACCACAATCGAGTCGGGATGTGCTGCGTAAGCGTCGAGCAGTCGTTGAGTCTCGTTCGGGTTGTGCTGTCCATCACCGTCAATCGTCAGCACCGTATCATAGTCCCGGTACTCAGAACTCGTGAGAAGAAATTCAAATGCCGTGATAAGCGCCACGCCCTTGCCCGAATTTCTCACGTGGGTGAGCGCCTTCACGCCCGCTTCCGAGAGGTGGACCGCCGTATCGTCGGTCGAGCCATCGTCCACCGCGATGATCCCTTGGACATACTTGCGTGTTTCTTCGATTACAGGACGACAGAGCGCGCCGACATTGTAACAGGGAATGACGGCAACCGTTTTCATCAGGCTGCTCCTTTTGCTCCTTCCTGCGCTTCCAATCGCACGCCGACGTTTGACTATCGTGTATTCGATTGCTATAATAACACACGAAACTGTGAAATAGAAGCGCCGGGGCGTAGCGCAGCTGGTTTAGCGCGCATGGTTCGGGACCATGAGGTCGCTGGTTCAAATCCAGTCGCCCCGACTCAATGGGAAAAACGGGGACACGATGCGGCATCATGTCCCCGTTTTTCCTTACCACAGGCGAAAGACAAAAGGAGCAGAGAGGGGAAAATGAGAAGAGCAAGGCAAAAGGAAAACGTCATTCTGAGAGAAGTGAAGAATCTCCTTTTCGTCTTGCCCCCGCCCTCTTTCCCCTGAGTTCCCCCACTTCCACCCATCTAAAGCCCTGGACCGGCTTGATGGCTCAGGACTTTCTGAATGGTTCCTACATATTTCGAGATTTCAAACGGCTTCGAGAGGTAGGGCAACCTGGAGTCCCGCAAGAATCTCTGAGTCTCATCGGCAACAATGTCTCCGGTCATGAAAATGATTTTGTCCGCAATACCTGGTTTTGCCTTTTTGGCCCAATAGTAGAGGTCAATGCCGCTCAGCGCTCCAGGCATCCTGACATCCGTGATCACAAGGTCATATGGCTTCGACTCGATGAGTCCTTTGGCCTCTGAGCCCGTATGCGCCGTGTCGACCTCGTACCCCGAATCACTGAGGATATCCACCGAAAGATCAAGAATTGTCGTCTCGTCATCGACCACGAGAATTCTCGGTTTCGATTTACTCTCAAGTAAGGCAGGCGCTTCATCACTTGCAGCCTCGCTGTCGTGCACGGCTTGGACGATCGGCAATCTGACAACGAACCGGGCGCCTCCACTATATTTACTATCCATAAATAATTCGCCTCCGTGCTCACGAATGATCCCATAACTTATGCTCAATCCCAGACCTGTGCCTTTGCCCACTTCTTTTGTGGTAAAAAAGGGGTCGAATATCCTGTCCCGGATATTGGTCGGAACGCCGGGACCATCGTCGGTGAAATCGATTACGATGACATCCCCATCAATGAGCGTTCCAATCCTCAAGACACCGCTTCTGTTCGCTTCATACATGGCGTCAGAGGCGTTGTTGATAAGATTGAGGAAAACGCTCTGAAGCTGCTGCGCGTCGCAGACCGTGCTTTTGTGATCGGCGTCATAGTTCCGCTGGACCTTGATATTTCGCGCCTTAAGGTCATACTCGCGCAGTTCGATCGCTTTCTCGACAACGTCGCATATGTTCATATTTGCCCGGGTCAGACCCCGCTGTCGGGCAAAACTGAGCAGATTCTGGATTATCCGCTTGCACCGCTCGCTTGACTCGAAAATCCTCCGCGCGGTGTTCTGTTCTCTTGCCGATAAGGTTTTCGACTGCGAGAAAAGTTCGGCATATCCCATGATAGCCGCGAGCGGGTTGTTGAGCTCATGGGCCACACCCGACACCAATTGCCCGATGGATGCGAGTTTTTCCGACTGCACAAGCCGCTCCTGCAATCGCTTCTTCTCGGTAATGTCCACAAGGACTCCCATGCTCGCGGGCTTGCCCTCGTACGTCAGAGAAGTTCCGGTTAGAATAAAGTCGATGACCTCTCCCTTCTTCGTGACAAACCGAGCCTCGACTCGTTCCGGAGATTGGCCTTCCTGAGAAAGCCGGTTGACAGCGTCCGCCACAAGCGCCCGATCCTCCGGATGAACCAACTGGAACGGATCGAATCCCTCGCTGAACAACTCTTCTCTTGTGTATCCGCTTCTCTCGAGACCGATCTCATTGAGGAACTTTAGTGCTCCGTCCTGCATAATATAAACAACGTCGCCGGATTCCTCGACGAGATTCCGGTATTTCTCTTCGGACTCCTTGACCTGCTGCTCGAGTTGTTTGGTCTCCGTAACATCTCGCGCGATGATCGAGAAGCCGGTCACAGCGCCGTTTCTCATAATTGCGCCAAGAAAATTCTGTAACGTCAGCGCCCTCCCATCCTTGTGGAGGACCCTGGCTTCGTACCTTTGAGGTTTGCCTTTGTACGCCCCCCGTGCATATCGCAAAATCTTCTCCTCTTCGTCAGGAGCTATCAGGGCCCGGAAGTTCTTGCCAAGCAACTCCTGGGTGGTGTAACCGGCGATCTTGTGCACAACCTGATTGATGAAGGTGATATTTCCGTAAGGGTCGGTCGAATATATGATATCGTTGGCATTCTCAACAAGCATCCGATATTTCTCTTCGGAACTGCGCATCTCCTTTTCAAGCCGCTCTTTCTCTTCCAGCAGATTCCTCAGAGAGTCGGCCTTTTCCTTGATGCTCATTCCATAACAGGGTATCTTTATTCCCATTTCTGACAGCCGCTCTTTGGTGGCCACGATGAATTCGCACGCATCGTCGCCGCACGCGACACACATGGTTTCAACACACTCGAGGCCTTCGAGCTGCGTCGTGTGCTGCATGAACGAGAGGAGAACACCGCGCGAGTAATTGCACACCGGTTCCGCTGCCAATTGTCCGCTGCTGCGGTACGACCATCCTTCAAAAGTGTCGCAACACCGTATGAGCGCATACCCTTTTTCCCACTCGAGCGACCTGATCGTGAAGTCGCCATAGCCGGATTCGGCATACGTCTCGACGGCGTCCACAAAGCTTTGCGCATCGCATCCGAGAAAGCCGCCCCTGAGAGCGTTCGTTGTGAATGTCTCCGAGTTCCCCGCCTCGAAGATCACCCTCCTTGCCGTGTCATCTCCTGCAAAGAGCGCAAGCCTCTCAAAGAGGTTCTTCCATCCTCCGGCGATGTCAAGCAGGCACATGCGCGTCGAGGCGACGTCGATCCAGCCCCGAGCCCGCTTCTTCGTAAACTTGACGCGGGTCCGCTCAATCTCTTCTTCGAGCCTTTTGTGCTCGCTGATGTCGTGGAATAAGAAGACGCTTCCCACAGCCTTGCCTTTGTCATTCATGAGCCGGCTGGCTACTAGGTCGAGCGATTTTCCGCCGAGTCCGGGAAGCGTAACCTGGAAAGATTCAGGTTGACAGGCCTCGAACCAGCGCCGTGGTGAGGGTAGCCTCTCTCCCATCTTCGATTCAATCAGAGCGATTAGCTCGTCCAACGATCTTCCCGTGAGGTCTGTCTCACACTCGAGCATGTCAGTCAGGGCGTGATTGCAGCGAACTATGCGGCCGCCGCTCTGGGTCACGCAGATGCCGACCACAACGCTGTTGAAGACATACTCGAGCGCAAGGCCCACCTCGATAAAAAGGCCGCGCCTGGATATGGCGTAGCCTGTCATAATGATGAAGGCCGTTGTGGAAATGGGGCCCGCAGATAAAAGCAAGGGAGAATTGCCCAGAAAACGCGGGAGCACGGCAAGCGAGATGAGACTGGCAGAGGCAGGAATCAGAATACCCGCCCCGAGCATCTTCAGTTGACGCTTCTCTTCAGTGAGGCGGGTCTCCTTGTACCGACTCATCAAATGGCATAGCCCGAAGACGAATAGAAGCCCTTCAGAGGCATAGAACGGCATTTGCAGAGGCCCAGGTACATTGATGACGCCTTCAGTCGTAATTCCGTAATCCTCCAGGAGATTGCCGGGAAGCGACGCAACGACGATAAAGACTGTGCAGATCGTGAATATCCAGCCGAGAGGGTTCCGGACCAGAACCCGCTTGTTCGAAAATATAACGCAGAATGCGGCCACGAGCCCGCACGTAAGCATGCCGCACACGTACGCAAGCTTCGTGAAAACAATTCTCGTATAAACCTGCTCCCAGTAGATTGTCTGCGCGGTATGGAACAATATCCACAAGACCAGCGCAATTATGGCAAGAAAGAACGCCCGATTTGTCCGGTCGTCCGGCGCCTTGAGGAAGACCGACGTGCCTATCCCTATGTGGACTACACAAATGAAAACGCAGGCGAAAGCAAGAGCATTCATTGTGACGGCCCTTAAACTCCTATGCCCTAACGCCTAATTTCGTCGGGTAGAGTGTTTCGTAAACTATATAAAACTGCCCCGTAGTTCCGCAGGCGCGAATGCATTCGCACGTGCGGTGCGAAATAGCCGCCCCGCTCATCAGTCATTCAAACAGACGCAATCCGGTTCCGCCCGTTCTGCTTGGCCTTATAAAGCGCTTGGTCGGCTCGTTCGACGATTGTCTCGGGAGTGTCCGCATCCGGAATGTAAGCCGTGACTCCTCCGCTGATAGAGAGACTCGAACCCACAAAATCCGCGCATTCTGTTTTCCCGAGTTTCTCGACGGCAAGACGAACACGCTCGCAGTAAACACTTGCGCTTCCGGCGTCCGTTTCGGGAAGTATCGCGAGAAACTCTTCTCCGCCGTGTCTGCCCACGACGTCGGTTCCCCGCGAGCAACTGTGCATGAACCGGGCAACCAGTTTCAGAATCTTGTCACCCGCATTGTGGCCGTAGGCGTCATTGAAGTTCTTGAAGTGGTCGATGTCGAACATGGCGATTGAAAGCGGACGCTTATATCTTCTCGACCTCTCTATTTCGGTTCTCAGACATTCTGAGCAATAGCGCCGGTTGTAAAGTCCCGTCAACTCGTCTTTTGTTGCGAGTTCCGTTGTTTTCTCGAATAGAAGCGCATTGTCGATTGCGAGGCCCGCCTCATGCGCCAAAATACCCAGCGATTCAACCGATATCGGGCTGAAGGTCTTCTGACTGTAATTGTTGTCGGCCAGAACCACGCCGAGCAACCCTCCCTTCGAGGGAACCGGTATCATGAAGACCTCGTCGGTGTCAAGATTCGCGAAGATAGGGTCTCCCGAAGTTTCGGGTTTTCTTGTGAACTTCATGATTTTCTTCTCCGCCAAAGAATCAGAGAGAAGATTATTACTCTTGAAACCAAAATCTATCTTCGAGTAGTCTCTGTCCAGTTTCGGTTCGGTCAGGTAGTCGGCAAGGCATAGGCTCTCGTTGCCGTCACGGAACCGGAAGAAAAGCACTCTCGAGTAGCTCAATTCGTCGCGAATAGCGCCGAGCAACGCCCTGATCGTGAGATCGACGTTTAGATTCTGGCGTATGTGATAGAGCGCCCTGTTCAGGCGGGAGAGTTCGTCTACCTGACGCTGCAGTTGCCGCTTGGCCTCTTCGTACAAACAGTTTATGCGGCCCAATTCAACATTCGCCTTCTTGAGTGCATCGCGAAACTTGTTCGCGTCGGGCACCTGCAGATTGAAAAGTTCGGCCGTGCTCATGATCTGCCGGTCCACGGCCTCGCAGATTTTGTCTATATCGAGCCGGTCAATGCTTATGAGTTTCTGGGCGCGCTCGCCGAGGTACGGCGGTTGAAACGCATCGACCGAGCTGAAACCGTGAACCCAGCAGACGAAGTCAGCCACCGCCACAACTGCCGTCATGATTTCCTGTCGTCCCTTCAGAGCGTCTTCGGGCATCTCGTGATGATAACGAATGGCGGTCACAATATCCGCAGGCAAGGACCATTTTTCTGACAAGATGCCGCCTATCTCGGCGTGATCGGTCCCAAGATACTGCCGCTCAACCATGACCGAGCGCACATCCTCGGATGAGACCTCCCCGAGTATGTCGGAATACAGGCCGCCGGCCGCAGAGTCGAGCGCCACTTTTCCGACGTCATGCAACAGACCGGCCACGTACGCTTCGTTCGTTGACGATAATTTAACCTGGCGGGCTATTTCCTTCGCAACAGCCGCGCAAACCAGGGAATGTTCCCAGAACCGTGTTTTGTCGAAGGACGCAATCCGTTTCGCATTCAGAAAATCGTCAAAGATAGAGACGCTTTGGACCAGGTCTCTCACGGCGTCGAAGCCAAGCAGGGTAACTGCGCGAGGGACGGTGGAGATTCTGTCCTTGAAGCCGTAAGCGGGTGAATTCGCAATCGCAAGCACCCTCGAGGTGAGCGACTGGTCCCGCCCGATGATCTGCGCCACGTCGGTTGCAGACGTCTTCTCCTTCGAGACCTGCTCGAGAATCGCCATGAAAACATGCGGGAGCGTGGGCAGCGAAAGTACGCTCTCCTGAATTAGTATCTTCAAATCCTTCGTGCTTCGAACCGGTTTCCTCACCTGCACGCTAGTCTTTCGCATCCAACACTCCCCTCACTTTTGACAGAAGTTCGTTCACGTGGTAAGGTTTCTGTATGAATCCCAAAACACCGCTGTTCAAGATCTCCTGCGCCTTGCCGTTCTGACTGTATCCGGTGGAAAGGAGAGCTTTGACCGTCGGATTCAGTTCCTTCAGTTTCAGGAACGTCTCGCGCCCTCCCATCCTGGGCATAACCATATCAAGTATCACCAGACTGATTTCGTCTTTGCGCTTCTCGTATACCTCCGTCGCCTCTCCACCATCCTCCGCCAGCAGCACCTGATAGCCATAGCTCTCGAATATGTCCTTTGTGAGAGCGCGTATCGGCTCCTCATCGTCGACAACAAGGATCAGCTCGTTGCCGCCGCGTGGCGCCTCGGCTGTCAACAACTCCTTCATCTCGGGTTTGCCGCTTGCTGGGAGGTACACTTTGAAGGTTGTCCCGATGCCCGGCTCGCTATACACCCGGACGAATCCGCCATGGTTCTTGACGACTCCGTAGACCATGGATAAGCCCAGACCCGTGCCTTTCCCCTTTTCTTTTGTCGTGAAGAAAGGCTCAAAAATGCGCTTCATGTGCTCTTTGCGTATGCCGACGCCGGTGTCAGTGATCGACACGGTGACGTACGGCCCCGTCTTCGCGTCCATGCGAGTCTTGACGTAATCCTCAGTAAGCATTTCGACGTTCGTTTCGATGAACAATTTGCCGCCACATGACATGGCGTCGCGCGCGTTGACACAAAGGTTCATCAAGAGTTGCTGAATCTGGCCCGCGTCGGCTTCAACCGTAGGCAGCGGCGAACAGAGCTGGGTTTCGATCTCGATCGATTTGTCGAAAGTCCTGCCGATAATTCCCAGCGTCTCGGCTACGATTGCGTTCAAGTCGACCGGCCTGCTGTGATACTTGCCGCCTCGCGCAAACGCGAGAAGCTGCGAGGTAAGCTCGGCCGCCCGCATTCCGCTCCTCTCGATGGTATCGACGTATTTATAGAACGGGTGGGACTCTTCGATTTTCGTTTTCATGAAAGAGGCGTACCCGAGAATGCCGCCCAGAAGGTTGTTGAAATCATGTGCAATCCCGCCGGCTAATGTTCCGATGCTTTCCATTTTCTGCGCCTGAAAGAACTGCTCCTCGAGTTGCTTGCGGTCCGTCACGTCCCGCATGATCCCGCGGTAAGCCACAATCGCGCCGGTGCCGTCGCGAAGGGCGTTCGCGGTTAGCATCACCGTAACCGGCTGGCCATCCTTCCTCTTGAAGAGAATCTCGTAGTCTTTCACGTAGCCCTGCCGCGCAATTGTTTCCTGATATGTCCTGCGATCATCAGGGTGCGCATAAAGGTCCTGCGCTATGTCGATCCGCAATATCTCTTCTTTCGACGAATACCCGAACAGCTCGATGCCTGCCGGATTGATGTCCACGAATCTCCCGTCGGGAGTGGTTATATATACAACGTCTTTTGATTCCTCGAACAGCGTGCGATACTTTCCCTCGGATTGGCGAAGCAGTTCCTCCGCTCGTTTGCGCTCGGTGACGTCGCGCGCAACACCGCGGAAACCAACGGGTTGCTCCCGCTCGTCACGAACAAGAATCACGCTTGCTTCGTGAGGCACCCTTCTCCCATCCTTTGGAACTATGTTGTAGACAAATCCCTGGGCCGAGTGACCAGTCTCATAGACCATGTTATAGATGCGATATAGCTCATCTCTATCTTTCTCATCGATGAATTGCCGATAGTTCATACCCCGGAGTTCTTCGCCCGAATACCCCAGCAGCCTCGACATGGTCTCGTTGAAGAAGATGATGTTGCCGGCAAGGTCTGTTTCATAAAAGCCGATCTCGAGGGTATCGAGGAGATTGCGATACTTCTCTTCCGACTGGCGAAGCAACTCCTCTGCCCGCTTAGCGTCGGTGATATCGATAATTGTGCCCAATACGGTCGGCTTCCCCTGAAAATTGATGAGCGAGGCGAAAGTCTCGACCCAGCGTATCTCCCCGCTCTTGGTGATGACCCGGACATGCCCGTGACTCTGGTTGTCCCATCCCCCCATGCGCTGTGCCGCGCGTTGGAGGGCGAAGCCCCTGTCAGCAGGATGGATCACGTCCACCAGCCTCATCCGCAGCAACTCTTCTTCCGAGTACCCCAGAATCTGCTTCAGCCGATTATTGACGAAGATGACATTCTGTCCTGTTCGCAGGTAAATCCCTGTCAGCGAGTTGTCTACCAACACGCGATAACGCTCTTCCGATTCTCTTAGAGCCTGCTCGGCCCGGTTCCGCTCGGTGACATCGCGCATCACGCCCATATAGGTCTTCGGGCGACCTTCGCCATCGTAAATGACGGCCCCATTCAACTCGATGTCCATATAGGAACCGTCCGCTTTTCGCAATCGAAATGGAAAGTTCGGATGCTGTTCTTCGCCCGTGACTCTTTTGTGCAGGTGTATGGCCACGTCCTCGAAATCGTCGGGATGGATCATCTCGCGGAAGTTTACTTTGTTCAAGACATCTTCGCGCTTATAGCCGAGCGCCTCGCCGGCATACTTATTAGCGTTCGAAATGGTCCCGGTCGCGAGGTCCAAAGTCACGATCATCTCTCGCGCTTCCTCCACGAGAGTCCGGTACCGTGTCTCGGATTCCATGAGCGCCTGCTCGGCTCGCTTGCGCTCACTAATGTCGCGGCTGACCCCGAGAACGCCGACCGGCCGGCCCTCCGCGTCTCGGATAAAAGTCATCTTGACTTCGGCCCAAACCGTCGAACCATCCTTGCAGTTGTGCTCCAGATCGATGGTGCGTGACCGGGATAAATCCTTCGTCTCACCGGCTTCTATCTCGAGTTCTTCGGCGAGCGCCTGCATGCCTGCCGCGAACGATTGGGGGGTGAGAACCTCGTCGAGCGTTTGAGCGAGTCCCTCTTCAACTGTGTATCCGCGAAAACGGGTAAGAGATGGACTGAGATATGTAAAACGCATGCTCATATCAGCGGTCCAAATGTGGTCGCTTGCGTTTTCCGCCAAAAGCCGGTAACGCGCTTCGCTTTCCCTCAATGCGTCCTCGGTCTTCTTTCGCTCGGTGACATCGCGGATGACGCCAACAAGAGTCGCCGGATGATTGGCGCTGTCGAAGGTGACGGTCCCATTCACCTCTGCTTGGATATAGTCGCCGTCCGCCTTCCGAAGTCGCAACGCAAAATTGGGAACCCGTGTCCCCTTAATGGCCAGTTCGTGCAGCCGCACCAGCACTCGCTCCTGATCCCCCTGATGCACGAGATCAAGAAAACTGAGTTTCCGGAGAATCTCGCCGCGTTCATAGCCGAGAATCTTTGTCACAAATGCATTGACGTTCGTGATTGCTCCGCTTTTCAGGTCGATGGTGCAAATCATGTCGGCGGCATGTTCCACCAGGGTCCGGTATCGTTCTTCGGACTCGTTAAGAGCCGCCTCCGCCAGCTTCTGCTCGGTAATGTCAAGGACAACCGCCTCGATGGCGTTTCCACCGTCGTATTGGATGGTTTTTGAATGAAGCGACAGCCACTTCACCTCGCCGCTCTTGGATATTATGCGAAACTCATACCGGGGAATTACTCCCCCTGTCCCGGCTTGTTTCTTGCGCGCCTGTTCGAGAACAAAGGCACGGTCATCCGGATAAACGATCTTTATGAATCCTTCGGATTCCCATGAGAGAATCTCCCGGCGCGTGTAACCGGTGATTTCGCAGACAACCTCATTGGTGAAGACAACCTTGCTGTCCTTGACGATATAAATGCCCAGAAGTGACTGCTCAGTCAAAATACGGAATCTCTCCTCGCTTTCGCGCACCGCGTTCAGAGCGCGACCGCGTTCAATCGCCGACTTAATAGAACGGCGAAGCAACGGCGCGGCAAGCTGACTTCTCAGAAGACAATCCGATGCTCCTGCCCTCACGGCTTCGATATCCGCCGGACAGCCTTCGTGCCCGGAAATCATGATGATCGGAGTCCTGCACCCCTCGGCAACCGCGCCACGGAGGAGGTCAAGTCCACGAGAACCTCCGATACGACAGTCGACAAGGCAAACGTCGTGGGTGCGCCGTCTCAGTTCCTCTATCGCGATCTCACAATTGCCGGCCGTCTCGATATCAAACTCGGCATTACGCAGCAGTTCACTAATAAAAGCAGACTCGCTCGCATCGTCTTCGATGAGGAGCACTCTTGTCCGGCAGTTCACCATAGCAGGTTGACTCCCCTCCTCCAAGGGAACCTTTTAGTTGGAGACGCCATGCGGCATGGTGTCCCCAATAAAAGGAAGCGCGCGTTTCCTTTTCAGCCGGCCCGCTGCCCGTAGGTTAGACGCTCTTTCTGAAGAAGCCTCACGGCAAAAAAAGAAACGGGCCTGTTTGAATGTGTCCGGCAAATCCGGTTTCGGCGCAATATTGACCGCAGGGGCACGGCATGTCGCCCCTCTACAACATTGCTGGATAAACTCTATTCCCCCTCGTGGCGCAAGGCCTCGAGGTTCAGCCCCCAAATTGCCTGCGAGCGACAATCGCCCTCTGCAGCATGATAGGCCGGAGGAGAGGAAAGGCATTTTTTATGCCTAACCACGGCGCCATCGCCGCTTTGCGGCATATGCATCCATAAGTCTTTGTATTTAAATAAGTTGGATTTGCGGAGACATTATTTGGCAGGCTCTTGGCGTTCTTGCTCTCCGCACAATTTGGAACAACGAACCGTCCGTTAAATACCTGGCGCTTGGGCAGGCTTCACTGGAATGATTGAGAAGGCGCGTTCTTATACCCGGCCTATCAGGGCCGAAGAAGCTTCGGGCTCGCAATCCACGGGGCGGGCATCTTGCTTCGAAGACGGATTCTATTCAGTTCCCCTCTCGATACAAGGGAATCGATTGCATGAGCGCTCTCCACGACCGACCACCCAAACATACGGGCAAGCATAGCCTCGGGAATTGCCCCCGCAGTCTCCACGAAAGCTGACGCGACATATTGGAGCGCTTCCTCTCTGGGCATGCTCTCTGCGGCCCCCTCTAGCCTTCCGGGCAGCCAGTTCATAAAAAGGTCAAGCACTCTGACTCCCCAACTCTTATCTTCAATACCTACCGAGACAATCTTGAACTTGGATTGGAGCTCGAAAAGAGCGGAGTGGAAACGACGCGTGTTCTCCTTGCCCGGCGCTACGAGAGCGCGGCGAAGAACGCCCGCCGGCGTGGGGCCGTTGCGGTCCAGGTATTGCGCTATTTCGTTGGCGAGCCAGCCGAGCTTTCCCCAGTAGTATTCCTCTTCATACATGGCGTGTCCGCCGCCGGTCAGGTAGAGAGCGAAAAAAGCGGGCAACAGATTCATCGACACAAGGGTCGCTTTGTGGCGCACGATGCGGCCATTGTACGCCCGCTTGTGTTGTTGGAGAAGGTCCTTCCATGCCCACCAGTCCGCTTCGTCGGCGGCGACTGCGTACACTTTCGGCAGCGGAATATCTTCACATGCAAAGAGGAGACACATGCCGACAACATCGAGGAATTCCGCCGCTTCATCCAGTGTACGCAAACCCTTTGAGCCCTGCGTGTGCCATGTCCGGCGACGATAATCCAGTATGTCTTTCTTCGACAAAGTTGTTGACATATGTTTTTCGCTCATAACGGATGGAGTGCCTTCTTGACTAATATACCAAATCCTTCTCAACAAAACACGAAAAGAGCCGCACATCAAAACCCTCTGTCTGACGGCGGCTCCAATCTACGTATCTTCTACCTGAAATCTCCTATCCCTACCTCCCCTCTCTGGAAACGTTCTCTTCTGAGTCTCTGACTATCAGTACCGATACCCGTAGTACGGCTGCGGGCAGTAGGACCCGTACGGATAGTAATACGGTCTGCCGTAGTAAACGGGGTAACCGTAATTATACGGCCTCGCGTAGTAGTACGGCCTGCTAAAGTTGAGACTGAAGAAGAAAGCGTTGTCATGATGACGGAAATTGTCATGGTGACCAAAATGATGGTTGTCGAAATGGTGGCCGTGATGCCTCGAACCGGCAATCGCGTTCCCAGTAAAACTGAAACTGAGCAAAGCTATTGCCACGACTGCTATTACCACCAACTTGTATATGGTCAAGCGTCTCATTACAACACCTCCTCTACTCACTTTCTATCGGGCAAGCACGGGTAGCCGATAGAGTTCTTTTCTTCTCCTTGTTGTTAGACGCCCTAAGAACCCAAATAATTCAATCATATTGCGATTCTTAATAAACCGGCGACTGTTTTCTTTAATTTGGGGACACCATGCCGCATGGTGTCCCCAAATTAAGGGCCGTTTCTTTCACAACCAAACGTGGCCGCAGGCGCAGTCAGCGGCTATTGAGAGCCTGCTTGACAATTAGTACGCCAGGCTTTATTATGAGCCAACGCATGACGCAGTCTCCCGCCTTTGTACAGCCATATCCGGAGAACCAATATGCTAAGAGAAATGCATCACACCGGCCTGAGCGTAAGGAACATGGAAAGATCACTTAAGCTTTACCGGGATACCCTCGGCATGGAAGTCGAGTGGGACCTCACGATCGAGGGCATTCCGCAATTCGGGACGATTATCGGTTTGCCGGGAGTGCGAGAGCGCATCGCGATGATGCGCTTGAGCAATTGCCGAATCGAGCTGTTTCAATTCTTCAAGCCGAAAGGCAAGAAGATACCGCGTCGTCAGTGCGATATCGGCTACATGCACGTGGCTATGGTGGTAGACGATCTCGACAGTATTTGCCGCAAGCTGAAGAAGCTGGGCTTGAAGTTCTACTCCAAAGCCGAAAACCTCGGCGTGTACAAAGTCGTATTCTTCAAGGGATTCGACGGCGAAACGATTGAGCTGATGATGCCCATGATAAGAGAGGCGAAAGGCAAAAGCTGAAAGGGCAAAGGCGAGAGAGATTAGTTGGTTTGCAGTTTACAGTCTACGGTCTACGGTTGAAAGAAGTGGAAAGGGAAACGGCGAAGATACCGTTTACGACTTGTAGTTTGCGGCTTTTAACCGCAAACCGTAAACCGTAGACTGTGAACCGCTCTTTACGGAGGTTTGTTTTATGAAACTGACGGACGAACAGAAACGGATGCTCGAAGGTGAGGACGGCCCCATCATCGGGATGGCAATGAACTATCTGGTCAAATACGGCGAGGCGATGGGGGCCGAAAAACTCATCCCTGTCGAAAACGTGCACACTGTCTTCACAATTCCCATGGAGAGCTCAGGCAGGGGCGAGGAGGTTGTAAACCTGCTGAAGATGTTCGGCCAACTGAGGGTGAAGGCAACAACGACAACCCACGTGGGTTTCATGGACTTCAAGAAATGGCGGGAGTTCGGAATCGATGAGCGCCGCTATGAGCTTCAGGCTTCGCTCGTGCCTGTGGCCGCGAGCGCAGGAATACAACTCACGTGGACTTGCGCGCCAGAGATCGTCGGCAACGCCCCGTTGAAGGGCCAGACCTGCGCGTGGATGGAATCGGCCGCAATCACGTATGCAAATGGAATACTTGGCGCCAGGACAAACCGCGAAGGGGCCGAATCGACCATGCCCGCAGCAGTCACGGGACTGATCCCCTGCTTCGGCAATCACATCACCGAGAACAGGCGCGGCACGATTCTCGTAGACGTCGAGGCGGATCTTGAGAATCTGTCGGATTGGGGGACGCTCGGCTACTACGGCGGCGACCATGCCGGCCTGGGCGTGCCGGTGTTCCGCACCCGCGATATCCCCACCCTCGAAGAAGCAAAGGAATTGTGCGCTGCATTGGCTACCGAAGGCGGCGTCGGCATGTTCCACATAGTGGGGATCACCCCCGAGGCGCCGACTGTGGAAGCGGCGTTTCAAGGGGGCATGCCTAAGAGCCGGCACACGTTCACCAACAAGGATAAGGAAACCGTATACAAGCGACTCAACATCTGCGCGTCGCCGGACGTGGATATCGTAATGATCGGATGCCCCCACGCGACTCTCACCGAGATAGTCGAGGTGGCGCACCTTGTCGAGGGCAAGAGAATCTCCCCGAATACTCAACTGTGGGTATGCACGACCCATTCGATCCGTTCGTATGCCGAGAAACTCGGCTACGACAAGATGATTGCGGACGCGGGCGGCAAGATAATGGCCGACACGTGCCCGTGCATCAGCCAGATAGAAATGGCCCGAAACAAGAGATATATGACGAACTCGGTCAAGCAGGCATACTATGCGCCGGGGCAGCTTGGCGCACAGGTCCACTTTGCGAATACCCGCGACTGCATCGAGGCTGCGCTCAAAGGGAAGAGAGGCTGATGTGCCATGACAAACAAGATCATAATAAGAGGCCGGAAAGTTGTTGGCGGGAAAGCTGAAGGCGAGGCACTCATAGCCGACGAGCGCGTGTCGTTCTGGGGAGGCACAGACCCAGTCCGCGGAATCGTCCACGAGGTCGGCAGCAAATTCGAGGGCAAGAGTTTCGCCGGAAAGGTGTTCATCTTCCGGTTCACAAAAGGTTCATCGGGCACGTCGGCCTACATCAATATCGCGAGCAGGGAGGGTGTCGCCCCAGCGGCCATCATCAACACCGAGCTTGACTCGCTGTGCGTGCTCGGGTGCGCCATCTCAGATATTCCCATGATTACCGACCTGGACCAGGACCCGTTCCGCGTCATTGAAAATGGCGACTGGATCAAGCTCGATGCCGACGCGGGTCTCATCGAAGTGACCAAACGGACTGCGGGTTAGGACCTTCGAAGTCGGAAAGCAGACAGATTTTGCGAACACATATTGAAAATCGGGGACACGATGTGGTGGGGGCGCGATTCATCGCGCCCGAAAATCCTGTGGACGCCAATCTATTCGCGCAATTTCACGTCGGTCTATGTTGCAGGTCTGAACTTTGCGGGTCTGATCGTAAATGAAGAACCGGAGAAATGAATGGAATTCTTTTTCAACCCCAAAAGTGTCGCAATTGTCGGCGCATCTCGAAACCCCATCAAATTCGGAAGCATCATCCTTGCCAATCTGTTCGCCCTTGGCTACGAGGGCAAGATATTCCCCATTAACCCCAAGGGCAAAAATATCGCCGGCTTGAAAACTTATCCATCGGTCAGAGATGTTCCCGACGAAGTCGACCTCGCGATTTTCGCAATCCCCGCCCCTGCCACGGTTGAAGCCATGCGAGACTGCGCGGAAAAGCGCGTCAAGGGAGTCGTCATAATCTCTTCCGGATTCAACGAGTCGGGAGAAGTCGGCGCGCGATTTCAGCGAGAACTGCTCGAGATCGCGCGCGGCGCCGGCATAAGGATAATAGGCCCTAACACGACGGGTATCCTGAACCCTTACGACAATTTCACAACCACGTTTGTTCTTTTGAGAGAGGTGAGGAAAGGGCCAGTGGCTTTCATAGCGCAAACCGGCATGTTCGCCGGAATGCTCATGGAATGGGTTCTATCGTCGGAGTGTTTCGGTATCAGCCGGGTTGTGGGTTTGGGCAACAAATGTGACGTCGATGACGCCGATGTTTTGCGCTACCTCGCGGAGGATGACGCCACAAAAGTCATCATGATGTATATCGAGTCGGTCAAGGATGGCAGCCGTTTCATGGAAGCGGCGAGGGCAACGACTATCCGCAAGCCGATCATTGCGCTCAAGTCGGGCCGCACCGGCGAAGGCGCTGCCGCCGCCATGTCGCATACAGGCTCGCTCGCGGGGAATGACGACGTCGTGTCGGGCGCGTTCAAACAGGTTGGCATCGTGCGGGTTGACGCATTTCAGAAGCTCACCGACCATGCGAAGATGTTCGCGTATCAACCTGTCGCGCGCGGCAACCGGCTTGCAATCGTATCACTGTCCGGCGGGGCGGCAGTCATGTCGGCCGACGCTGCGATAAGAGCGGGCTTTCGGCTTGCGCATTTCCCCGATGAATCCATCGCCGGCATACAGAAGCATTATCCTTCGTGGGCCAAGGTAAGACACCCATTCGATATCGAGCCGCTGACCGAGACCATTGGCTACGAACCCGCTTTCGACATGACCATACGATGCGCTCTCGGCAATCCGGAAACAGATGCTTGCATCGTTGTAATGTGGGCGCCGTTCCCCGAAGCCGGAATCTCATACGACTTCCTCAAGAACCTTCAGGCCGACTATCCCGACAAGCCGATGGCTTTCTGCTGCATCGGCTATAAAGAATACTATGAGGCGCTGTTCCGGCAGCTCGAATCCTACCAGATACCCGTCTACACGAGTTTCACGCGCGCGGTCGATTCGCTCGCAGCCTCCGCCAAATACGGGCAATACCTCAAGTCCATCGGAGCGGAAATGCCATGCCGTTCCACCAAAATCTCCATTCCCCCGCTTTCGGAAACCATCGAAGCTTGCTCCCCTCTTTCGCGGACGACCAAGACTTCGCCGACTCTTCTCGCAAAGGGCCGATACTTCTCGCCCCTTTCGCAGAGTACTGAAGCTTCTTCTACCCCTTCACAAAGGAACGAACCTTCTTCCCCCCCCTCACAAAGGACTGAAGCTTCTTCCCCCCTTTCGCAAAGGGGGGCTAGGGGGGATTTACCGGACAAATCCACCAGCTTGCCTGCCCGCGACAAAGAACCTCGCTCTTCTATTCCCGACGAGGATAAGTCTGCGGAAACGCCCAAGAAACTAACCATATTCATTGATGGAGCGTCCCACGGCAACCCCGGGCCGGCCGCCGTCGGAATCGTGATAAAAAGCTCGGGCAAGACAATTCGCGAGATCGGCGAAACCATTGGAAAAGCCACCAACAACTATGCCGAATACTCCGCCCTCATCCGAGCCCTCGAGGAAGCCTGTAAACTCGGCGCATCCGAAGTGGATTGCTTTTCCGACAGCGAACTGCTCGTTCGCCAGATGACCGGCGTGTACAGCGTCAAGAGCAGGAATCTTCTTCCGCTCGTCAGCAAGGCCCAAACGCTTCGGCGCACTTTCAAGAAGTTCTCCCTCCACCACGTCGACCGCTCGAAGAACGAGCGCGCCGACGACCTCGCGGGCAAGGCCCTCAAGAAATAGACGGCCTGTCGCCCAAAAGCAACAGTTGAGTCAAAAGATAATCCTTGCCACAGAGAGATGAGAGGTCTCCGAGAGATTCTTTGTCGCTTAAGAAGCGGGTTTACGGTTCATGGTCTACAGCAACCGGTTTACGGTTTAGGGTCCACAGTTTACGGTTCACGGTTCGCGGTCAGGACAAGAGAGGGTTTGGGGTTCAAGGTTGGGTGAAGGCTGGAACACGAATGGGATACGAATGAAACGAATGAAGCTTCTTCATCCGCAGATTACGCAGATTTGCACAGATTCAGAGAAAAAGAAAAAAGAAGAGGGATCACGGATATGACGAATGGAACGAACTACACGAATCATCAACCGCAGAGGACGCTGAGGAACGCGGAGGACTTATCTTTCTTGCTTTTTCCTCTGCGTTTTCGCTTTCTATCGCAAACGGAATGGCATTGTCAAATGCATACGCTTTTGCTCTTTTTGGACAAGATTTGCAGGATTATTTTTCCCAATCTTGTTCATCTTGTCAATCATGTCCATTCATTGCCTTCACAAACCGAGTTCCGGTTATCTTGCGAAAAGAGCGCCGTTGTGAATGTGTAGACCTGGTAATGTGAAAAAGCGGGCATCCAAGTGTTGCAGTTGGTATAAAATACGCAGTTAAGGTAAGAACAAACCAACCAGTCAACGCAAGGAGGCCCGAGATGCATACTATCGGATTGGACGCTCA